>NZ_JBICXU010000014.1:0-167255 GCF_043200435.1 Streptomyces sp. NPDC048416 | reverse complement strand
GCCGCCGCGATCTGGCACAACCACAAGACCCGCCAGCCCATCACGCGGTCACTGATCGCTTACGACCACTGATCACATCGGAATGACTCGTCTAGGCAGGCGGAGAGGGAAAACAGGGAGACAGGCAGGCGGAGCGAGCGGCACCCGGGGCGCGCCGGATCACGCCGTCAGCGCCGCCACGATCTTCGCGGTGACGCGTTCCAGGTAGTCCTCCTCAACTGGGCCATGAACCACGGCCATTCGCCAGTAGACCGGGCTCCCGAGAAAGTCCAGGTTCAGCTCGATGTCGGTCTCGGGCGGGAGTTCGCCGCGCTCGACGGCCCGGCGCAGGACCTCGGTGGCCTGTTCCCGGCGGGGGTCGCGCACCGTCGACAGCAGGGCCCGGCCCAGCTCGTCGTTGCGGGCACCCTCGGCCAGCAGGTCCGGGATGACGCGGCCGGCCAGCGGGTGGCCGAGCGCGGTGATCCAGCCGCGCAAGAACTCCCGTACGTCGCCGTGCAGCGAGCCGGTGTCGGGAACGGCTCCGGCGGTGGCCGCCCGGGACACCAGCGCCACGGTCATGGCCTGCTTCGACGGCCACCGGCGGTAGAGCGCCGCCTTTCCCGCGCCGGCCCGCCGGGCGACCGCCTCCATCGCGAGGCGGCCATACCCCGTCTCGGCTAGTTCCTCGAAAAACGCGGCGGTCAGCGCTCGCGTGACCTCGTCCTGAAGGACGGGGCCGCCCGCGGCGCGCCGCTCCGGCGGTGACTTGGTCGTAGCTCCCTCACTCATGCCCCCAGCTTAACCAAGCCGGAACGGTTGCGTCTCGGCTAGACGCACCCTAGGCTTTACCCGAGACGGAACGGGACCGTCTCGTGTAGCGCTCCGACGCGATCCACCGGATGGACGGCTGACATGAAATTCCTCTTCGACGACGAGTCCTTCTCCTTCGAGACCCTGCGGGCCGCCGGGTTCACCGCCTACCAGGGCGCCGACCTCGGTGAAATCCTCGCCACCGCCCGCGACATCACCGACGGCGACGAGCCGAGCTGGCACCGGTCCTGGAAGGCGACCGCCGAGCACGTGGCGGCGATCGGCGAGCAGGCACTCGCGGCCGGTCACCGGGTGAGCGCCCGCGAGGCGCTGTTGCGGGCGTCGAACTACTACCGCACCGCGGAGTTCTTCCTGCGCGATGCGCCCGCCACGGATCCCGAAGCGGCCCTGCTGTCGACCCGCTCGCGGCACACCTTCGTCGCGGCCGCCGCGCTCCTGGACTCACCCGTCGAGACCGTCGCCATCCCGTACGAGGGCACCACCCTGCCGGGCTATCTCTTCCTCGTGGACGACAGCGGCACCCCGCGCCCCACCGTCATCTACACCAACGGTTACGACTCCACGGCGGAGGAGGCCTACTTCGTCATCGCGGCCGCGGCCCTGCGCCGGGGCTACAACGTGCTCGCCTACGACGGACCCGGGCAGGGTGCCGCGCTGCGCGAGCAGAAGCTCGTCTTCCGCCCCGACTGGGAGGCAGTGATCTCTCCGGTCCTCGACTACGCGCTGACCAGGCCCGAGATCGACGCCGCCCGCATCACGCTGTTCGGTTACAGCCTCGGCGGCTATCTCGTGACCCGTGCCGCCGCCTACGACCACCGCGTGGCGGCGTTGATCCTCGACGACGGCGTCCTCGACATGGCGGCCGCCTTCGAGCGCGCCATGACGCCCGAAATCATCGCCTGGATCGAGGAAGGCTGCGACGAGGAGGCCAACGCCGCCCTGGCCGCCGGGGCCGCCACCAGCACTCAGATGCGGTGGGCCCTGCGCAATGGCGTATGGACTCTGGGCGCGCACTCCTACGCGGACCTGGTGCGCCGCGCCGGGGCCTACTCCCTGGCAGGCCACGCCGACAAGGTCATCGCGGCCACCCTGGTCCTGGACGCCGAGAACGACCAGTTCTTCAAGGGCCAGCCCCATCTGCTCGCGGAACGACTCGTCAACGCGCCGGCCACTCTGGTCACGATGTCCGACGCCGAGGGCGCGGGCGAGCACTGCCACGTGGGCGCCTTCCACCGCGCCCACCAGGTGATGTTCGACTGGCTCGACACGGCCCTGGCCGCCTCCTGATCCGCACGGCACCCGGCGGGCGGCCGCGACCGCACCGACCCGCCGCGCCGAGCCCGGTCCTCGGAGCCGGCCGGATCCGCACGGCACCCGGCGGGCGGCCGCGACCGCACCGACCCGCCCGGGCCGGGCCCGGTCCTCGGAGCCGGCCGTGAGCCGGGGCGGCGCCGTCCGAGCCCGCGCAGCCACCGTGGGCCCCGCCGAAGCGCGGGGTCCGGGTCAACGGCGCTTCAACAGGCCTCGTACATACGCCGCCTGCCCGACGTGCTGAAGATCGTCGGCGATGACGCTGATCAGGCGGACGCCGAGCGTGACGTGCGGGGTCCACCGCTCGTCGACGACGCGGTCGAGTGCGGCGCCGTCCAGACCCCGCACGAACGACAGGGTCTGCTCGTGGACGGCGTCGTAGTAGCCGGTCAACTGCTCGGCGGAGACGTCGCGGACCGCCGCCACCTGCTGGGCGGTGTGTCCGTAGCCGGTCTCCTCCTCGCCCAGCGCGAGGCCGAACCGGTCGGCCCAGCCCCGCGTGGTCCACACCTGGTCCCGGCCCGCGGCGCCGGCCACATGGTCGTCCTGAACCCGTGTCAGGTGCCACACCAGCCAGGCGATCGAATTGGCCTCGCCGTCGGGCCGGAACGCCAGTTCCTCTTCCGACAGGCCCTCGACGACGGCGTGCACTTCCTCCTGGACGCGTCCGAACGCGTCCGCCACGACCTCTGCGATATTCATCCGCCCATCCTCTCTCCTCGATCCGGCCGCCGGGCGTCGTCGCACCGCCCGGCGCCCCACGCGTGCCCTGTTCGGCGCCATCCGCACGGGCGGGCCGAGGAACGGCCGTTCAGCCGCCGGTGCCGGGCGCCGCCACCGGCGCGGGTGCCCGCGCGGCCTCCTGGGCGAGTTCGCGTACGACGGCCATGTCGCTGAAGGGCACGAGCGTGTCCCCGACAATCTGATGCGGCTCGCTGCCCTTTCCGGCGACCAGGACGACGTCGTCCGGTCCCGCGGCGGCGAGCGCCGAGGCGATGGCCCGGCGTCGGTCGGCGATGCGCTCCCAGGGGGTGCCGGTCGCCGCGACCCCGGCGGCGATCTGATCGAGAATCACCTCCGGGGATTCGGTGCGCGGGTTGTCCGAGGTGAGGACGCACAGGTCGGAGAGACGTCCGGCGATCTCGCCCATGGCCGCGCGCTTGGTGGTGTCGCGATCGCCGCCGCAGCCGAACACGGTGATGACCCGGGCGGTCGCGAAGCCACGGATCGCGGTGAGGATCTTCTCCAGCGAGTCCGGGGAGTGCGCGTAGTCGACGATCACCGAGGTCCCACGCGGCGTCACCTGCCGCTCGAACCGCCCCGGGACGGGCGGCATCAGCCGCAGCGCCCCCACCAGTACGTCCAGGTCGTGGCCGAGTTGGTGGCAGGCGGCGATGGTGGCGAGTGCGTTCGACACGGAGAACCGCCCGGGGACGGGGATCGCCGCGGGGTACACATGTCCCTGGTGGTGCAGGGTGAACCGGCTGCCGGATGCGTCCATGACGATGTCGTCCGCCCGATAATCCGCCGCGGCGTCGAGGGCGTACGTGGTCGCGTCGCCCGGCATCAGCCGTTGGATGACGGCGCCCATCGGATCGTCGGCGTTGACCACGGCGCGGCGGCACAGGCCCTGGAACAGCCTCAGTTTCGCGTTGCCGTAGTTCTCCATCGAGCCGTGGTCGTCGAGGTGGTCCTGGGTGAGGTTGGTGAAGACGCCGACGTCGATGTGGGCGTCGTCGACCCGGTGCGTGAGCAGCGCCATGGACGTGGCTTCGAGGACCACGCTGCCCGTCGCCCGGTCGCGCATGTATCCCAGCAGGTAGTGCAGGTCCGGCGATTCCGGTGTGGTCAGGACCGAGTGCGGCATCGGAACAGGAACGTCGCCGATGCGGCTGCCCGAGGTCCCGATGACGCCGACCCGTGCGCCCTCGGCGATGCGCAGGACCGACTCGACCATGTACGACACCGAGGTCTTGCCGTTGGTGCCGGTGACCGCCACGATGTCCATCGCGCGGCCGGGTTCGCCGTAGTAGCGCGACGCGAGGGCCGAGGCCGCCACGCGCGTGTCCGGCACCCGTACGACGCACACGCCGTCGGCGGCCGGGGCCGTGTCCTCGCCCTCGACGACGACGGCGGCCGCGCCGAGTGCCACGGCACGCGCCACGCCGGGCGGACCGCCTTCGAGGTGTCCGGGCGCTGCGAAGTAGAGCGCGCCGGGGGTCACGCGGTGGGCGTCGAAGGTGGGCGCCGCGCTGATCACCGTGGCGGTGTCGCCCTGGAGCACCTGGTGGCCGTACCCGTTCAGCAGCTCGTTCAGTTGCATAGCTGTCCCCTCGATGGCGGTCGGCCGGCGCGTCTGAGCGACGGGCCGGACGCCGCGGTGATGACCATGGACCTGGCAGTCCGGCGCCCGTGGCCGGGCGCCCGACGGTCGGGGATCGTGCGGTAGAGGGCCGACGCGATCCGGAATCGGGACGTCGGCGGCCGGCGCGACAAGGCGGGGCGGCCCGGAGCGGAACCGTACGGGGAAGCGCGCCGTACTCACGCGGTGTCGAGATCGGCGGCACGGCAGCTCGGCGGTACGCCACTCAACTCGGCGTGATCCTACGCCCGGCGGCGGCCGGGGCGGCCCACCCGAGCCCGCCTCCCGCCCCGCGACAGCTGCGACGATGGCACAGCCCGAGCCTATTTTGCTGGACCATTGGTACGGTGAGGAGTCCTGCACCCGGGCCAGAAGGGAAGCTGGGAGACATGACCGTGGACACGCTCGACACCCGGATCCTGCGGCTGCTCATCGAGCAGCCGCGCACCAGCGTCCGTGAGTACGCGCGCATCCTCGGCGTCGCGCGCGGCACGCTCCAGGCGCGGCTCGACCGGATGGAGCGGGACGGCGTGATCACCGGCACCGGTCCGGTCCTCTCCCCCGCCGCCCTCGGCCACCCGGTGCTCGCCTTCGTCCACATCGAGGTGACCCAGGGCCACCTCGACGAGGTCGGCGACGAGCTCGCGGCGGTGCCCGAGATCATCGAGGCGTTCTCGATCACCGGCGGCGGCGATCTGCTGACCCGGGTCGCGGCCCGCGACAACGCCCACCTGGAAGACGTCATCCAGCGGCTCATCCGGCTCCCGGGTGTCGTGCGCACCCGTACCGAGGTGGCGCTGCGCGAGCGGGTGCCGCACCGGCTGCTGCCGCTGGTCGAGTCGGTGGGGCGCGCCGCCGCGAAGTGAGCCACGCCCAGGGGCGCGGGCCGGACCGAGCGGGACCCGCGCGGCCCCCAGGAGCGCGGGCCGGGCCGGACCGGACCCGCCGTCCGCACTCGCCACCCACGCTCGCCCTCCACACCCGCCGTCCGCACTCGTCGCCCACGGGCACGCCGCCGCGAGCCGGCATCGCACCGCGCGGGATACCTGCCTGCCGACGGAATCCCGAACTCCCGTGACACGACCGGGAGATCGACGCCGCGATCCAGAATTCCCTTACCCGGCACGGTGATTGACGGCAGGTCTGGACCAATCTACGGTGTGGGGCGCCACCCCCTCGCACCTCGTGAGGTCCCCCCACGGTCCAGGGCCGCCGCGCCCCGCTCCTGCGGCGCTCCCGGAGGCAAGGAGCACAGCATGATCGGTCGTACGTTACGTCTGCTGGGAGCCGGCCTGGTGCTGGCGCTCGCCGCACAGGCCCCGGTGGCCGCGGCGCCCGGCGCACCGCTCGCGGACACCTGCGCGGTCAAGTCGAGGCCTTCGGGCAAGGTGCTCCAGGGCTACTGGGAGAACTGGGACGGCGCCTCCAACGGCGTCCATCCGCCCCTGGGCTGGATCCCGGTCACCGATCCCCGCATCCGTGATCACGGATACAACGTCATCAACGCCGCCTTCCCCGTCATCCGCTCGGACGGCACCGTCCTGTGGCAGGACGGCATGGACGCGACGGTGAAGGTGGCCTCGCCCGCCGAGATGTGCCAGGCCAAGGCGTCCGGCCAGACGATCCTCATGTCCATCGGTGGGGCCGCGGCCGGCATCGACCTCGGCTCCAGCGCCGTCGCCGACCGTTTCGTGGCGACGATCGTGCCGATCCTGAAGCAGTACAACTTCGACGGCATCGACATCGACATCGAGACCGGCCTGGTGGGCAGCGGGAACATCAACACCCTGTCGCCGTCGCAGGCCAACCTGATCCGCATCATCGACGGCGTCCTCGCCCGGATGCCGGCCGGTTTCGGCCTGACCATGGCGCCGGAGACCGCGTACGTCACCGGCGGCAGCGTCACCTACGGCTCGATCTGGGGCGCGTACCTGCCGATCGTGAAGAAGTACGCGGACAACGGCCGGCTGTGGTGGCTCAACATGCAGTACTACAACGGCAGCATGTACGGCTGCTCGGGCGACGCCTACGAGGCGGGGACGATCGCCGGGTTCACCGCGCAGACCACCTGCCTCGACAAGGGTCTCGTCGTCCAGGGCGTCACGGTCAAGGTCCCCTACGACAAACAGGCGCCCGGGCTTCCGGCCCAACCGGGCGCGGGCGGCGGCTATCTGACACCCGGCCAGGTGTCCCAGGCGTGGCGCGCCTACAGCGGCGGGCTCAAGGGCCTGATGACCTGGTCCCTCAACTGGGACGGCTCGAAGAGCTGGACGTTCGGCGACAACGTCAGGGCGTTGCAGGGTCGCTGAACCGTGCCTCACAGGCAAGCGGAGGGACACCTTCCGAGAACCTGCACATCGCGTGCGCAGACCCGTCACCGAGGCAGCGAACCGGCCCCGGGCCCGCGCCGGGGCCCGGGGCTTTGGGGCGGGAGTGTCCCACTTGGGAGGCGCCGGGGAACACCGGGGAACGGAGAAGTGCGGACACCAGGAATTCGCTCTGTGAAACTCGTGAAGAATCTGCCCCCACATGATGAACATTCCTGCACGCACTGCCATTTCACCGCACTGCACATGCCCTGATCAGTGCCGCGACGATTGGCTGCGCAAGCGGTCGGCGTGTTTTGATCCTGGCCACTGCGGGAGCACCGGCACGGTGTTCCCGATAGGAAATGTCCCCATGAAAGGCAGAACTCACATGAACAACGCTCAGGTTGAGACCCTTGAGATCTCCGACGCCGACCTGGACAACGTGTCCGGCGGCCTGGTCGGCACCGCGCTCGGCAACGTGACCGGCACCGCCGACTCCGTGCTGCCGGTTTCCGGCATCGTCGGCTCGGTCACGGGTCTCGTCGGCTCGGTCACCGGTGTGAACACCGGCGCCGTCACCGGCCTGGCCACCGGTCTCGTCGCCGGTCTCTGAGATGGCGTTCGAGCCCCGGAACCCCCTCGGTTCCGGGGCTCGTTGCCGATGGTTCACGGGCGAGGAAAGAGTTCCGTGCAGTTTCGCCAACAGGCCCTTTCCCAACTGCAGTCGCCGGAGGAACTTGACCTGCCGGTGCGTTTCGTACGCCCTCAGGGCAGGCTCGTTCTCCTGGTCACGGTGATGGTCATGGCCGCCGCCTGCCTCTGGGCCGTGAAGGGCTCGGTCGCCGCCACGATCGACGCGCCCGGCATCCTCACCCACGCCCAGGGCAGTTACGTCCTGCAGAGCCCGGTCGCGGGTCAGATCACCGGCGTGTTCGCCAAGGAGGGCCAGGCCCTGGCCGCCGACGCACCGCTGCTCAAGGTGCGTACCGCCCAGGGCGACCGGATCGTCCGCGCGATCGCCGCGGGACGCCTCACCGGCCTCGCCGCCACGATCGGCTCGGTCGTCGCCACCGGCGCGAACGTGGCGAGCGTGGAGCGCACCGGCGGCCCCGACGACCCCCTGGTGGTCATGCTGTACGTGCCCGGTGACAGCGGGGCGGCCGTGCCCGTGGGCGCCCGGGTCGACCTCACCGTGCAGTCCGTCCCCGCCGAACGGTACGGGGTGCTGCGCGGCCGGGTGGCCGCGGTCGGCAGGGCGCCGCAGACCCGCGAGCAGATCGCCGGCTTCCTCGGCGACGGCCAGCTCGCCGAACAGTTCTCGCAGCACGGCAGGCCGGTCGGCGTCCTGGTGCGCCTGGACCGTACGACCGCCACCACATCCGGCTACCGATGGTCGTCGGCCGACGGCCCGCCGTTCGCCGTGGAGTCCATGACCCCGGCCACCGGCACCGTCCACCTGGCCGACCGGCGTCCCCTCGATTGGCTGCTTCCGTGACCGCACCCCACCCAGCGCCTCCCGCCCCGCGGCTCCCGTCCACCGGGCACGGCCGTCGCAGGGCCAACCCGCCTGCGGGCGGCCGTCGTTCACGCGGCCGCGCTCCCGCGCCGCCGGCCCCGAAGCGCGTGCGCACCCCCACCGTGCTCCAGATGGAGGCCCTGGAGTGCGGCGCCGCCTCGCTCGCCATGGTGCTCGCCCATCACGGACGCCATGTGCCGCTGGAGGAACTGCGCATCGCCTGCGGCGTCTCGCGCGACGGCTCACGTGCGAGCAACATCCTGAAGGCGGCGCGCGGTTACGGCTTGACGGCCAAGGGCATGCAGATGGAACCGGCGGCGCTCGCCGAGGTGAAGGCGCCCGCCATCCTGTTCTGGGAGTTCAACCACTACGTCGTGTACGACGGCACGGGCCGCCGGCTGGGCCGCAGGGGCGTGCACATCAACGACCCGGACAAGGGCCGCAGGTTCGTCACGCCGGAGGACTTCGACACCAGCTTCACGGGCATCGTGCTGGTCCTTGAGCCCGGGCCCGACTTCCGGCCCGGCGGCCGCAAGCCCGGTGTTCTCGGCGCGCTGCCCGCACGGCTGCGCGGCACCACGGGCACGATGCTGGTCTCCCTGCTCGCCAGCCTGCTCCTGGTGGCCGTCGGCGCGACACTGCCCGCGCTGAGCCGCACCTACATCGACCTGTTCCTGATGGGCCATCAGGACTCGCTCCTGGGCGTCCTGTTCGCCGCGATGGGCACCATGGTGGCGCTCACCGTCGTCCTGACCTGGCTCCAGCAGGCCAACCTGCTGCGCGGACGCATCATCTCCTCCACGCTCAGCAGCGCCCGCTTCTTCCGGCACCTGCTGAGACTGCCGGTCACCTTCTTCGCCCAGCGCAGCCCCGCCGACCTCGTGCAGCGGCTCCAGTCCAACGACGCGGTCGCCGAGACCCTGGCGCGCGATGTGACCGCCGCCGCCGTGGACGGCGTCGTCGTGCTGCTCTACGCCTTCCTGCTGTGGACCTACGATCCGCAGCTCACCATCATCGGGGTCGGCATCGCGCTGCTCAACGTCGTCGCGATGCGCATCGTGATCCGGCTGCGGGCCACCCGCACACAGAAGCTGCGCGCCGACAGCGCCCGGCTCACCAACACCTCGTACACCGGGCTCCAGCTGATCGAGACGATGAAGGCCACCGGCGGCGAGAACGGCTTCTTCCGCCGCTGGGCCGGACAGCACGCCACCACCCTCGAAGAACAGCAGCGCCTGGGGGTGCCGAGCGCCTGGCTTGGCATCGTCGCCCCCGCACTCGCCACCCTCAACAGTGCGCTGATCCTGTGGATCGGCGGGCTGCGGGCGGTGGAGGGACACCTCTCGATCGGCCTGCTCGTCGCGTTCCAGGCGCTGGTGACACGCTTCACCGCACCGGTCACCCGGCTCAACGGGGTGGCGGGCCGGATCCAGGACTTCGCGGCGGACGTGGCCCGGCTCAAGGACGTCGAGAACTTCCCCGTGGACGCGTTGCACGCGCGGCCCGAGCCTCCCGCGAGCACCCGCCGCCTCAAGGGGCATGTGACGCTCGAAGACATCACCTTCGGCTACAGCCCGCTCGACAAGCCGCTGCTCACCGGGTTCTCGCTGAGCGTCGGGCCCGGCCGGCAGGTGGCACTCGTCGGCGGTTCGGGAAGCGGCAAGTCGACGGTGTCCAGGCTCATTTCGGGTCTGTACGCACCCTGGGAGGGCACCATCCGCATCGACGGGCAGCGCCTTGAGGACATTCCGCGCGGGGCGCTCGCCGCGTCGGTCTCCTTCGTGGACCAGGACGTCTTCCTCTTCGAGGGCACGGTGCGGGACAACGTGGCGCTGTGGGACCCCTCGATCCCGGACGACGATGTCGTCACCGCCCTCAAGGACGCGGCCCTGTACGAGGTCGTCGCGCGCCGCCCGGGCGGTATCCACAGCCGGGTCGAGCAGGACGGACGCAACTTCTCCGGTGGCCAGCGCCAGCGCCTGGAGATCGCAAGGGCACTGGTGCGCCGGCCCAGCATCCTGGTGCTCGACGAGGTCACCAGCGCCCTGGACGCCGAGACCGAGCACGTCATCATCGACAATCTGCGCCGCCGCGGCTGCGCCTGTGTGGTCATCGCGCACCGTCTGAGCACGGTCCGCGACAGCGACGAGATCGTGGTGCTCGACCATGGGACCGTCGTGGAGCGCGGCCGCCACGAAGAGCTCGTCGCGGCCGCGGGAGCCTACGCCGAACTGGTCAGGGAGCACTGAGGTGACCTCGGCACACCCCTTCGCCCACCCCGCCGCGGGCCACGGCATCACCCCGGGTCACGACGCCGTCGACGACGCGCTCTCGGGGCTCGGGCAGCACATCGACTGCGCCGGACTGCCCGGTTTCTCGCTCGAAGGCCCCCAGGTGCTGTGGCGGGTGGTGAGCGGCGCCCTCGACCTGTTCGCGGTCGACGCGGCGGAGGGCGGCCATTGGCACTTCCTGGGCCGTCTCGAACCCGGCACGCTCCTCCTCGGGCCCGTTCAGGGGCCGCGCCACACCCTGGTGGGGCGCCCCCTGCGGGAGTGCGTGCTGCGCCGCATCCCGCTGCGCGAGCTGTACCGGCATCCGGGCCCGACGGGGTACGAGGGCCCGTACCCGGGCGGGTACGACGCCGGGGACGCGGCCCTGAGCCTGCTGGAACGTGCCTTCTCGCTCGGCGTCGCGCGCGGCCAACGCGTGCTGTTCGAGGCCCCGTTGGACGGGCGTACCGCCCTCGACGAAGGCGAGGCG
Source organism: Streptomyces sp. NPDC048416 (assembly GCF_043200435.1). Taxonomy (NCBI): domain Bacteria; kingdom Bacillati; phylum Actinomycetota; class Actinomycetes; order Kitasatosporales; family Streptomycetaceae; genus Streptomyces; species Streptomyces sp. NPDC048416. The sequence continues at coordinate 156,184 of NZ_JBICXU010000014.1, read as the reverse complement.
GCGGCCGACGACGACAACCTGTGGCTCGCGGTGTCGCCGGGCGGTGTCCAGTACGGGGCGGCGTTCAGCGCCGACGCGGCGGGCGATCTGCTCGTGGACGGCGCCCTGTGGCAGGGCATGGTCAACCAGCAGTACCGGCTGCTGTCCGCGCTCGACCGCTGGATCGAGCGCATGGAGCGCGCACACGAGGACCGTACGGCGGCCGGGATCAGGGCGGGAGAGGCGGTCCGCGAGGCGGCCGACCGGGCGCTGCTCACCTCGATCGGCCGCACCCGCAAGGCGCCGTCGCGGGCGGCGGCTCCCGGTGACGACGCCACGTACGCCGCCTGCCGACTGGTCGCCGACGCCGCCGGGATCACGCTCGTGGAACCCTCGCTCGGCGGCGCGGTCAGCGACCGGATCGACCCCGTCGAACGGATCGCGGTCGGCTCGCGCGTCCGCACCCGCCCGGTGCGGCTGGACGGGCGCTGGTGGCGGGAGGACACCGGGCCACTGGTGGGCCACCGCACGAGCGGCACCCCCATCGCCCTGCTGTGGCGGCGCGGCGGATACGAGGCGGTGCACCCCGTGTCGGGCCGGCGCACCCGGGTGGACGCGAGCAACGCCGGGGAATTCGAGCGGCGCGCCGTCGTGTTCTACCGGCCGCTGCCCGAACGCCCCCTGGGCGCCTGGGGGTTGCTGCGCTTCAGCCTGCGCGGCACCCGCGCCGACGTACGCCGTCTGCTGCTCGCCGGCCTGGTGACGGTGGCGCTCGGTGCGCTGGTGCCGATCGCGACCGGGCAGGTGCTCGGCGTGTATGTGCCCCGCGCCGAGACCGGCCTCGTCGTGCAGGTGTCGCTGGCCGTCATCGTCAGCGGGATCGTGTCGGCCGCGTTCAGCCTGCTCCAGAACCTCACCATCCTGCGTATGGAGGGCCGCATCGAGGCCACCCTCCAACCCGCCGTGTGGGACCGGCTGTTGAGGCTCCCCACCACCTTCTTCGCGGGGCGCTCCACGGGCGAGCTCGCGAGTGCGGCGATGGGGGTGGGCGCGATCCGCCGGGTCCTGTCGGGCATCGGCCCCGTCGCCGTGCAGTCGGGCACGGTCGGCGTGGTCAACCTGGTGCTGCTGCTGTGCTTCAGCGTGCCGCTCGCGCTGGTGGCGATCGCCATGCTGGTCGTCATCGCGGCGGTGTTCCTCGCCATGGGAATGTGGGAACTGCGCTGGCAGCGCCGTCTGGTCGAGCTGGGCAACAAGCTCAACAACCAGGCGTTCCAGACCTTGCGCGGGCTGCCCAAGCTGCGGGTCGCCGCGGCCGAGAGCTTCGCCTACGGCGCGTGGGCCGGCGAGTTCGCCCGCAGCCGGGAACTCCACAAACGGGCGGGGCGGATCAAGAACTGGACGACGGTCCTCAACGCCGTGTATCTGCCGCTGTGTTCCCTCCTCCTGTTCGCCCTGCTCGCGGGCCCCGCCCGCGGCTCCCTCTCGGCCGGCGCGTTCCTGACGTTCAACACCGCCGTGACGATGCTGCTCACCGCGGTCACCCAGCTCACCGGGGCGTTCATCTCGGCCGCCGCCGTACTGCCCATGTTCGAGCAGATCAAGCCGGTGCTCGACGAGGCGCCCGAGGTGCGCGGGGCCAGCACCCAGCCCGGCACGCTGACGGGGGAGATCGAGGCGCGGGGGGTGTCCTTCCGCTACGGCGACGACGGGCCGCTGGTCCTGGACGACGTCCGGGTGAAGGTGGCGCCGGGCGAGTTCGTGGCGGTCGTCGGGCCCAGCGGCTGCGGCAAGTCGACGCTTCTGCGGCTGCTCATCGGCTTCGACGACCCGGTCTCGGGCAGCATCCTGTACGACGGCCAGGACCTGTCCGCACTGGACCGGGCGGCCGTGCGCCGCCAGTGCGGTGTCGTGCTCCAGAACGCCCAGCCGCTCTCCGGGTCGATCCTCGACTGCATCTGCGGTGCCGAGGTGTTCAGTCAGGAGGAGGCGTGGGAGGCGGCCGCGATGGCGGGGCTCGCCGAGGACATCAAGCGGATGCCCATGGGGCTGCACACCATGATCTCCGGCGGTGGCGCCATCTCGGGCGGTCAGCGCCAGCGCCTCATGATCGCCCAGGCGCTCGTCCGGCGGCCCCGCGTCCTCTTCTTCGACGAGGCCACCAGCGCCCTCGACAACGAGACCCAGCGCATCGTGACCGAGAGCACCCGGGGTCTCGATGCCACCCGTGTGGTGATCGCCCACCGGCTCTCCACGGTCCTGGACGCCGACCGGGTGATCGTCATGTCCGAGGGCCGCGTCGTCCAGCAGGGCCCGCCGGCCGAGCTCCTTGCCGACCCCCGGGGGCAGCTGCACGAGTTGGTGCGCCGGCAGCTGCTCTGAAGCGCCCCGGCGGTGGCATGGTGGAGGGTGAGGTGGAGGGTGAGCACCCCTTCACGGTCCTGGAGTACGCCATGATCAAGAGGAACATGCCACCCGTCCTGCGGCTCCCGGCCCGGGCCGCCCGGACAAACGCCACCGGCCCGCGGCTCGCGCGGGAGCGCGCCGCCGGTACGTGCGGGGTGTGACGGCCGTGCACAGCCGCTTCGAGCCCGACCGGCAGCTGACCACCCGCATGCTGGTCACGGTGTTCCTGCTCGGACTGTTGTACGTCGCGTTCGTCGGGGCTCTCCTGGTGCTGCTCAAGTCGGCCGTCGTGGTGGTCGTGGTGGCCGCGGCCGTCCTGTGGTCGCAGTACTGGTTCTCCGACCGGGTCGCCCTCTACGCCATGCACGGCCGCGTCGTGACCCGTGAGCAGCAGCCGCACCTGCACGGCGTCGTCGACCGGCTGTGCGCCACCGCGGACATGCCGAGACCCCAGATCGCCGTCGCCGACACCGACCTGCCCAACGCGTTCGCCACCGGCCGCAACGCCGATCACGCGGTGCTCTGCGTCACCACGGGGCTGCTGCGCCGTCTGGAGCCCGACGAGTTGGAGGGGGTGCTGGCGCACGAGCTGTCCCATGTGGCGCACCGCGATGTCGCCGTGATCACCGTCGCCTCGTTCCTCGGCGTCGTCGCGGGGCTCGTCGTCCGCTTCGCGTTCTACTCCCAGCTGTACGGGGGCCGGGGCCGGCGCGACCAGAACACCATGGCCGTCCTCGCGGCCGTCATGGCGGTCTCGGCGCTGGTGTACTCGCTGAGCTTCCTCCTCATCCGGGCACTGTCGCGCTACCGGGAACTGGCCGCCGACCGGGCCGCGGCGCTGCTCACCGGGCACCCCTCCGCCCTCGCGTCGGCGCTGACCAAACTCGACGGCGACATCGCGCGCATCCCCAGCAAGGACCTGCGCACCGCGAGCGCGTTCAACGCCTTCTACTTCGTCCCTGCCCTCGGCGCGGGCAGCCGCGTCGCCCGGCTCTTCTCCACCCACCCGACCCTGGAGCAGCGGCTCGACCGGCTCGCCGGGATCTCCGCCGAGCTGGGGCGCCCAGCATGATCACGACACCGGCCGGCCCCTTCTGACCGAGGACACAGCGCATGGGCTTCCTGGACATCCTGCTCGGCCGCACCCGGCCCGCCGCACCCGACCTGGACCGGCTGTTCGCGCTGCCGTCCGCCGCCGTCACCCTGCGGGCGGCCGCCGGGTTCACCCCGACCGGCCGCGGCTCGGTGTGCTTCAGCACGGTGGAGGGGGAGGAGTTCGTCCGCATCCGCCAGGACATCGCGGACCTGCTGGGCGCGGACCTTGGACGCGAGGGCTGCCCGGTCGAGTTCAGCCGCGACTCCTACGGATACTCGTGGCTGCTCTCCCGCCGGGAACCCGACGATCCGACCTCGCTCGTGGGCGATCTGCACGCCGTGAACACCGCGCTGGAAGGTGCGGGCTTCGGCCCTCAACTCCTGTGCTCCCTGGCCGGGTTCCACGACCAGGAGGGCCAGGTGTTCGCCCTGGTGTACCTCTACAAGCGGGGCACGTTCTACCCGTTCGCCCCGCTGCCCGGGGACCGTCGGGACAACGCGCTCGAACTGCGGATCAGGGCGGTGCTCGGCGACGAGCTGCCCTTCGAGAGCGACCTGTCCCGCTGGTTCCCCGTGTGGGGTGCGCCGGGCCTGTGACCCGGCCCCGACGGGCTTACGACCGCGCCCGGTTGAACATGGGGCGGCCCGTTCGCGTACTGGGGGACGTTCCTGACGCGCTCCTCCTCCCCCGGCCCGAAGGGCACCCTCGTGAGGCACGCACCGAAGCACAGCGCGGCCCGGCGGGCCTTCGTGGTCGCCGCCGTGAGCACGCTGGCGTGTACCGCGGCCGCGCTGCCCGTCAAGGGCCCCGCGCCGTCCGTCGTCGCGGTGGACGACTGCGCCGGGGGCGGTGTGGACGTCACCGCGCGCAACGGGGGCGACGCGCCGTTCCGTTTCCAGCTTGCGGGAGTGGCGGTCACGGTCGAGCCCGGCCGGGCGAGGACCATCACGGTGCCGGTCGCCGAGCGCCAGAGCTACCGCTTCACCGTCCTTGGCCCCGGCGGCTTCCGCCAGGACGTCGACGGCGTACTGAACTGCGCGACGCCCTCCCCCTCCCCGTCGCGCACGGCCGGCGCGGACCCGGCCTCCGGCGCGCCGCCCGTGAGCGCCGCGCCCCGCGACCTGGCCACGCTCGCGGACGGCCGCCGGCCGGTGGCCGCCGGTGCCGCGGCGGTCACCGACCTCGACTCGCTGATCACGGGAACGGTCCTGGTGCTGCTCGGCGCGATGCTCTTCGTCGTCCGTCGGCTCGCGCTCCCGTAGGCGTGCCGTGCGTGCCCCTCGGCATGCACGGCACACACGCTCAGGACCCGCCGCGGCTCAGAAGTCGGCCCGCGCGTCGACGTCGGAGCGGCCCACGGATTCCAGGCCGTACGTCGAGCAGTACAGATTCCGGATGTACTCGATGTCGGGGTCGTGGGTGCGGGCCTCGCGCGAGGGATAGAGCACCGTGAGCTCGTAGGAGTTCTCGCGGTTGATGCTGCCCGTCTTGTCACGCCACTGCCCGCGGCCCGCCTGGATGGTCAGCCCGGCCGGGAACCGGGGCGTGATCACGTCGGCGACGAACTTCATGAACTCCTCGTCGGTTATGGGCGGCTGCCCGTTGTGGCGGCCCGTGCCGAAGTACAGGTGCGTCGCCACATACGGGCTGCCGTGGGTGGCGGTCTTCGCCGCTGACGCCGAGGGGGCCGAGGTGCCGTAGGCGACCTCGGACACCGGACCTCCGGTGGCGAAGAGGAGAACGACGGCCACGAGAGCGGCGGCCGCGGGCGTGGACACCCGGATCTGGAGCATGTTGTCCCTGTCTGTCGGCTTGTGGTGAGGGGTGGTTCATGGGGCCCGGCGGGGCTCAGCGGGAAGGGCCGTCCCTGCCGTCGGGGCGCGGGGGCACGGACTCCAGCAGGAAGGCCGCCGCGTCCCGCAGGTTCACGGGCGCCGCCGCGCAGCTGCGCAGGCGGGCCGCGGTGCGGGTAAGGGCCTCGGTCGTCCGTACGGAGCCGATGCCCGCGGCGCGCGGGGCGAGGCCGGCGATGAGACCTTCGGCCTCGCTCCAGGCGCGGGCCCCGGTCAGGGCGGCGAGGAGCTTCGCGGTGAAGAGATGGCGGTAGGAGGGCCCGGGGGTCGTGGCGGCCTCGTACAGCAGGGGGACGGCGCGGTCCCAGTCGTGCAGTCTGGCCAGGACCCAGCCGTGGTGGCCGGTGAGTTCGGGTTCGTCGATCCACCAGGCCCAGGGCGGGTCCAGGCGGGAGGCGCCGTCCAGGAACCGGCCGCGGGCGCGGGAGACGAGCGCGTCGGCTTCCCGGGCGCCGCCCAGCAGGGCGGTCGCGTGCGCCTTGCGGACCAGGACGAGGGCGGCGACCAGGTTCGGCAGCGGCCGGGGCCCCGTGACCCGGGCGACGGTGTCCAGGGCGGCCGCCGGGCGCCGGACATGGGTGAGCAGCATGCTGTGGTTGAGCAGCACCAGACGGGCCGTCGTGCGGTCGCCGCAGAGTTCGGCGAGGGCCAGGGCCCGGAGGTTCATGCGGTGGGCCGAGCTGTTCAGGCCGGCGTCGAAGAGGACCCAGCCGATCACTTCGCACAGTTCGGCGAGGGCGGCGAGCAGGTCGCGGTCCTGGTCGCGCAGCGTCGCGGGGTCGGCCGTCAGCTGCGGGAAGCGCCCGATGAGGTCGCGCGCGGCGGGAACCGCGGCCGTCGCGCCGTGCGCCGCGTCGAGCGACACCAGATGCCGAATGCCGCGCAGGGCCAGGGAAGTCGACGGGCCGGGTGCGGCCGCCTCGCGGGTCGCCGGTGTCATGACAGGGTGTCCGCGGTCGCGCGCTGGGGTCGCCGGCCCTGGGTGAGGGCGGTGAAGGAGGCCGCCACCCGGGTCAGCCACTCCACCTCGTCGCTGAAGTCCTCGTACGGCGGACGTGCCGGAATGCCGACGGCGTCGGCCTGCTCGTCGCGTTCGTCGGCGGGCCGGTTGAGGACCGCCCGCACCTGGAGCGCTTCGCCGAGCGGCGATGTGGGGTCCTCGGGAAGGCCGAGGGAGCGGGCCACCCGGGAGAAGTCGGCCAGCGAGAGCGAGGTGCGCAGCATCAGCTGTCCGTCGCGTATCTCGATGACCCGCCGGTAGAGGCTGTAGTGCGGATCGCGCGGCGGCAGGAGATCGCGCGCCCAGGACCGGGGCGGGTCGAGCGCGATGTCCGGCGATGCCTGGCACAGCGCCCACCACAGGGGGCGCAGCCGGAGGTAGGAGCGGTAGCTGCGCAGCCAGCCGGCGGCTCGGGTGAGGTGGATGCCCCAGGCCGGAATGGTCCAGCCGGTGATCTGGAGCAGGGCGCCGACGCTGCCGCACGACCACTGGACGGGGTCGAGGGCCGAGGCGTCGTAGTGCAGGCGGGTGCCGGCGATCTGGATGCCGCGGATCACGCAGTACACGAGGATGAGGCTCGCTCCGACGGTGACGGTCCGCATACCGACCTTGAGCCACTGGCGGTTGGCCATCTTGGTGAAGCGCAGCGAGAGCCGGACCGCCTCGAACTGCCCCACACCGCAGATCAGGAGGTAGAACGACATGTACAGCGCGTACCGGCCGTCCTGGATGCTGAGCAGGATCGTCGACGTGGCCGTCTTGGCACGGGCGACCGGGCTGACCACGAGGGAGGCGACCACCAGGACGCACAGGGCGGCGCCGAAGAACAGCACCCATCGCCTGGCCCCCCGCCGGGCCGCTTCGGGCGGGGACGACCAGTACACGAGGACGACCTGCTGAGCCGCGGTGAGGACGACGACGGCAACCTGGACGATCAGCGAGGTGATGTTGGGCAGGCCGAACAGGTCCGAGATGTGCACCCGCAGGGCGTCCAGGTCGACCAGGAAGCTGATCCCGGAGCACAGGAAGTAGACGCACAGCGCCCACAGGGCGACGTCGTGCTTCCTGCGCAGCAGGTCCGGCAGGCGGTAGCCGAACGCGGCGAGTCCGCCCAGCGCGCATATCCAGGAAAGAGCCCCGTTGAGGTCGTCCATCATCGCTGGTCCGGGTGGCCGACGCCGTTCTCTATGCGGGCGACGATCTCCGCGGCATCCTCGGGAACGCCCCAGGCGGGTTCGAGCCACCTCTTGGCGGCGCGAGCCAGGATCAACGAGGCCAGGGTCTCGGCCTCCTGCTCCTCGTCGTCGCTGTAGCGGGAACGCATCAACATGCTCTGGACCGCCGCCGGTTCGACATCCCTGAACAGTCGGCCCGTATCGCCGTGGTCGAATTCCACGGAACCACGATGGGCGAACGCGATGTGCGACAGCTCATGGGCGATGATGTGTTCTTTGTGCGACGCGGACGCGGCTTTCTCATAGGCGATGACATCGAAGTCGTCGAGTTTCAGCCACAGACCGAAGAGATGGCGTTCCGGGAACGGCATCGGAATGAGATGGATCGGGCGCCGGTTGCGGGTGCTGAGATGGCGGTGCAGTTCATCAATGCCGCACCCGTGCTCCATGCCCCAGTCCGCGAGCAGGGCCTCACAATGGTGACGGACCTTTTTGAGACGGCGCCTGAGCCGACGGCCCTTGGGCGACGGTAAAGCGGAGCCGGACACCTTCATTCTGAGCCTTCCACGCCTTCCACGTCTGGAGAAGCAGGCCGTTGCAATGCCCATTGTGTGGTCTGCGGGGGTCGAGTGTCGCGGCCCCCGGCCGGACGACGCGGCCATGATGCCACACCGTCAACTCGCGGGCCGGTGACGTCCGTCGGCCGGGTTCGGCGGGCGGGTTCAGCCGAGAAAACTGAGCCGCACCTCGCGGTCGGGGTTGTCCTTGTTCGTGTCCACGAGGCACACCGACTGCCAGGTCCCCAGGGCGAGCCGGCCGCCGATCACCGGCAGCGTGGCGTGCGGTGGCACGAGCGCCGGCATGACGTGATCGCGGCCGTGGCCGGGGCTGCCGTGCCGGTGCTGCCAGCGGTCGTCGGCGGGAAGCAGGGTGTGCAGGGCCGCGAGCAGGTCGTCGTCGCTTCCCGCGCCCGTCTCGATGACGGCGACACCGGCGGTGGCGTGCGGCACGAAGATGTTCAGGAGACCGTCGCGGCCGGCCGCCCGCCGCCGCAGGAAGTCCGCGCACTCCCCGGTCAGGTCGGTGACCGTCTCGCTGGAGCCGGTCGTGATGGTCAGGACATGGGTGGTGAAGGCCTCGGGCATGCCCCCCATCTTCCCGCCAGGACCCGGGGTACGCGTGACCGCCGCACCGGGCCCCGGGACGCGGCGCGCGGCTGCGGCTGCGGCTGCGGCTACGGCTACGGCTACGGCTACGGCTACGGCTACGGCTACGGGAAGATCCGCGCGCCCCGCGCGGTTGGCACGACCGTGAACGGTTTCGGGGTGCGTGAGCGGGACGTGGTGGTCATAGGCGCGGGACAGGCGGGTCTGTCCGGCGCCTACCATCTGCGGCACGCCGGGCTTGTCCCGGACCGCGACTTCGTGGTCCTCGATCACGCGCCGCGGCCGGGCGGCGCCTGGCAGTTCCGCTGGCCCTCGCTCACCTACGGCAAGGTGCACGGCATGCACGCCCTGCCCGGCCGTGAGCTGACCGGTGCGGCGGCCGAGCGGCCCTCGTCCGAGGTCATCGGGGCGTATTTCACGGCGTACGAGGAGGCCTTCGATCTGCGGGTGCACCGCCCCGTGGAGGTGAGCGCCGTACGGGAGGGCGACGGCGGCCGGCTGCGCGTCGAGACGTCCGAGGGCGTCTACGCCACCCGCGCCCTGATCAATGCGACCGGGACCTGGGACCGGCCGTTCTGGCCGCGCCTTCCGGGCCAGGAGGCGTTCCGTGGCCGGCAGTTGCACACCGCGGACTATCCGGGGCCCGAGGCCTTCGCGGGGTTGCGGGTGGTCGTGGTGGGCGGCGGGGCGTCGGGCACCCAGCATCTGATGGAGATCGCCGAGGTGGCGGCGGACACGACGTGGGTGACGCGCCGCCCGCCGGTCTTCCGCGAGGGCCCCTTCGACGAGGAGGCCGGCCGTGCGGCCGTGGCGATGGTGGAGGAGCGCGTACGCCTGGGGCTTGCGCCCAGGAGCGTGGTCTCGGTGACCGGGCTGCCGCTGAACGAGGCCGTGCGGGCGGCGCGGGCGAAGGGTGTCCTGGACCGGCTGCCGATGTTCGACCGGATCACCGAACACGGCGTCGCCTGGGCGGACGGGCGAAGCGTCGAGGCCGACGTCATTCTCTGGGCCACCGGGTTCCGTCCGGCCATCGGCCATCTCGCTCCGCTGCGGCTGCGGGAGCCGGGCGGTGGCATCCGGCTCGACGGGACGAGGGCGGTCAGGGACGAGCGGGTCCATCTGGTCGGCTACGGCCCCTCGGCCTCGACGATCGGAGCCAATCGGGCGGGGCGGGCCGCGGTCCGCGAGATCACACGGCTCCTGGCACGCGAGCCCGTCGGGGTGTGATCAGCCGGTGCCGCTCCGCGTTCGCTGGTTCTCGTTGAACTCCCTTACGTTCAGCTGGTGTTGGGCGTAGCTGTCGGTGAAGCGCGTGTCGCCGGGCGCCACCGTCACGAAGTACAGCCAGGGGCCCGGGGCAGGATGCACGGCCGCGTCCAGTGCCTGCTGTCCGGGGTTGCCGATGGGGGTCGGCGGCAGGCCCTTGTGCTCATAGGTGTTGTACGGGCTGTCGGTCCTGGTGTCATGGGTGGTGGTGGCCAGCGTCGAGCGGTTGAGCGCGTAGTTCAGTGTCGAGTCCATCTGGAGCGGCATGCCGCGGTCCAGCCGGTTGCGGATGACGCGCGCGACCTTGCCCATGTCGGCCGCGGAGTCGGCCTCGGCCTGCACGATGCCGGCGACCGTCACCATCTGATAGACCGTCAGGCCCCCGCGCCGGGCGCTTTCGGCGAGCCGGTCCTGCCCGAAGCGCCGGTTGGCGGTGGCGACCATGTACGCGAGCAGAGCGCCCGGCGTCGTCTCGTCGGTGACCGGGTACGTCGCCGGGAACAGATAGCCCTCGGGGTTGCCCCTGGCCTCGGCCGGGAGTTTGAGGTCCGCCGTGGCGACGGCCTTCTTGGCGGTGCCGGGCGGCAGATCGAGGCGCTTGTCGACGGCCGCGTACACCTGACTGGCCCGCCAGCCCTCCGGCACCACGAGGCTCCTGGCCGGAGCGCCGGACTCCCGCAGCAGCAGGACCGTCGCCACGGCGGCCGCCACGAGCAGAGCCAGCAACAGCAGGAGCAGCCGGGCGCGGCGGGTCAGCCGGGGCCGATGGCCGTACGAGGTCTCACTCATGGCGGCACGCTACCGCCGAATAAGGGGCATATCAGACATTCGGCGGCCATCGACGTGCCTCACACCCGGCCGCGGGGGAACACACGAACAGGGGATCGGGTGTTCGCTGGAACGCGTGATCGTCCCGGCATTCGTTGCCCAACTCCCGTGTGGCGACGGATGCTTGAGGGGCGCAAGCGACGGGCTGCAGACCGGGTCTGCGCAGTCCCACGACGGCATCTTTTCGGTGCCTCCACTCCAGCAGAAAGCACCACCATGAACCTCATCACCGACCTGCTCGCCGGCGTCTTCCACTTCCTCGGCTGGCTCGTCTGACGATCGTCACACCCGGCGCCGCCGTTCCCCGTCCCACGGGAGCGGCGGCGTCGCCGTGTGCGGGTGCCACGCCGGCGCGCTCACCCACGCACTGCGGCCGGCTCGGTGTCCCTGCGCACCAGCGCGGCGTACATGCCGTCCTGGTCCACCAGTTCCTCATGGGTGCCGCGCTCGGCGATCACACCCGCGTCGAGGACGGCGATCTGGTCCGCGTCGCGCACGGTGGAGAGGCGGTGGGCGATGGTGATGGTGGTGCGGCCCGCGGAGAGCGCGTCGATGGCCTGCTGCACCGCGTGTTCGGTGCGGGTGTCCAGGGCGCTGGTCGCCTCGTCGAGGATGAGGACGGGCGGGTCGCGCAGGATCGTACGGGCGATGGCGAGCCGTTGCTTCTCTCCGCCGGAGAACCGGTAGCCGCGCTCGCCGACCAGGGTGTCGTAGCCGTCGGGCAGCGAGGCGATGTGGTCATGGATCTGGGCGGCACGCGCGGCCGCTTCCAGTTCCGCGTCGTCGGCCCCGGGTTTGGCGAAGCGCAGGTTCTCGGCGACCGAGGCGTGGAAGAGGTACGTCTCCTGGGAGACCACGCCGACTGCGCGGGCCAGGCTGTCGAAGTCGAGGTCGCGCACGTCGACGCCGTCGAGGGTGACACGGCCGCCGGTCACGTCGTACAGGCGCGGCACCAGATAGCTGAGCGTGGACTTGCCCGAGCCGGTGGGGCCCACGATGGCGAGGCTTGTGCCGGCGGGGACCGTCACGTCGATCCCGGACAGGGTGGGCCGCTCCTGCTGCTCGTCGTACCGGAAGTCGACGTTCTCGAACCGGACCGTGCCGCGCGCCGCGGCCAGGTGCACCGGCTCGTCGGGCTCGGTGATGTCCACCGGCAGATCGAGGTATTCGAAGATCCGCTGGAAGAGGGCGAGCGAGGTCTGCATCTGGACGCCGGTGGCGAGCAGGCTCACGGCCGGCCGGAACAGGCCCTGCTGGAGCGAGACGAAGGCGACGAGGGTGCCGATGGAGATCGAGGGGCTGTCGGTCCGGAGGGCCAGGCCTGCCGCCCAGTAGATGACGGCGGGCATGGCGGCCATGACGATGCCGATGGTGGACATGCGCCAGCGGCCTGCCATGTTGGAGCGCACTTCGAGGTCGACGAGGCGCTCGGACTCGGCGGCGAAGTTCTTGGTGAGCGAGTCGGCGCGGCCCATGGTGCGGCCGAGCAGGATGCCGCTGACCGAGAGCGATTCGGTGACCTCGGCGGCCATGGCGGCCATCTGCTTCTGGCGCTGGGTGGTGATCTTCTTGCGCTCGCGGCCTACCCGGCGGCTGATCCACACGAATATCGGCAGCAGGAGCAGGGAGACGCAGGTCAGGCGCCAGTCGAGCGCGAGCATCGCGACGACGGAGGCGACGACGGCCGTCAGGTTGGAGACCAGGGAGGTGGCCGTGGAGGTGACGGTCGCCTGCATGCCGCCGATGTCATTGGCGATGCGGGACTGCACTTCGCCGGTGCGCGTCCGGGTGAAGAACGCGAGCGGCATCCGCTGGAGCCGGCCGTAGACCGCCGTCCGCAGGTCGTGCATGACGCGCTGGCCGACGGTGGTGCTGATCAGCGTCTGGAGCACGCCGAAGACGCTGGTGAGGACCGCCGTGCCGATCATGCCGAGGGCCAGCAGACTCAGCAGGCCCGTGCGGTTGTGCGGAATGGCCACGTCAAGGATCTCGCGCAGCAGGAACGGCGAGGCGACCGAGACGAGGGAGGACGCGGCGACGAGCAGCCCGACGATCGCGAGCCTGCCGCGGTAGGGGCGGAACAGGCCGAGGATGCGGCGGATCTGGGCCGGCTCCTGCGGCTCGCTGCCACGGGGCGGGGGTGTCCAGGTGGAGTGTTCGGGGCGCATGGGCTCCTTCGACAGGGGTGAGGGCGCCCGCCGGGAGGCGGAGCGGCGGCGACTTCGGGAGCATAGCTCATTGTTACCTATACTCACAATGAACCAGGTCCTGTTATTGTTCCCGTATGCAGCCACACATTTCCCGGGCCCCCGACGCCGACGGTCTGCTGGCCGAGCAGTTGCTGAGGCTGACCCGTCGACTGCACCGGATCCAGAAGCACCATCTGGAGCCGGTCGGCATCACACCCGCCCAGTCCCGGCTGCTGCGCACCCTCGCGCACTGGAGCGAGCCGCCGCGCATGGCCGACCTGGCCGCGCGCCTCGAAGTGGTGCCGCGCGCCGTGACGACCCTGGTCGACGCGCTGGAGGAGAGCGGCCAGGTACGGCGGGTGCCGGATCCGGCGAGCCGGCGGGTGATCCGCATCGAGCTCACCGACACGGGCCGCGCCACCCTGCGGGCCCTGCGCGGCGCACGCCGGGGCGCCGCCGAGGAGATTCTGGCCCCCTTGAGCGCCGGCCAGCGCGAGGTGCTTGCCGGCCTCCTGACGACCCTGGTGGACGGAGCCCCGGAGCACGGCTGCTGAACGACCGCCCCGCCCTTGGGACAGCGTGGGTGGCGACGACGGACCCCTCGGGTGGTTGCGCGGGTGCCCCGGCCCGTGCCGGCCGGGGCACCCGCCAGGGTTCAGCAGTGCCGGACATCCTCGGTCAGGGTGCCTTGCGCCGTCTTGATGCCGCGGTCGTAACAGCCGTCGGAGCCGTACAGGCGGTAGCGCTCGGCGGACGTGCCGACCGCGTGCCGCTGCTCGCGCGGCACGTTCATCGTCCAGGACGCGTCACCTTGATAGGTGTCGTCGAGGTGCGAGAAGGCCGCGGCGCGCGCGCCGCGCAGGGTGAGCGCGTCCGCGCGGTCGCCGAGGGTGATGACGGTGCGCAGCCTGCCGTCCGTAGCGATGGTCGTGGTGCCGTCCATCGTGTACGTCTGGTTGTTCCGGACGGTCACCGCCGGCCCCCGGCCCTGGGTCGTCACGCTTTCGTCGTCCCGCCAACTCCCCTTCAGGGCATCGGTGTTCTCGCCCTCGGTCCAGCGGTGCACCGACTCACCGGACACCGAGCGGGTCACCGTCGTGGCGATACGGCCGTGCGAGGTGTCGAGGTATCCGGCCGTGATCAGACGGTGGCTACTGTGGGCGTCGAGCCGCAGTTCGGGTGAACCCGGCTTGTAGGTGGTCGAGTTGACGGGCGTCGTCTCGTCGTGACGGGTCAGCGCGCCCGTGACGACCGTGCGTGCCGTGTCCTGCCAGATGAGCAGGTTGGTGGGTGTGGACCAGCCGGCCTGACCGATGGGAACTCCGGCGACGGACACCTCCACTTGGTGCGGCCGGCCGTCGTTGAGCAGGGCCGCGTACGGCGTCAGGTCGTACTCGACGGGCTTGACGTCGAAGGCGCGCGGTGCCGGGACGACGTACCAGAGGAAGGGGTTGGACCAGCCGCCCGTCCAGACGGTGGGGAACGGCGCGGCCACCCCGGCCAGTTGGCCGTCGACCTTGATCTGCACCTCCCGGTTGGGTCCGGCCTGCGCCTTGCAGGAGTAGGCGGCGGGGTCGGGGACCGCGAGGTACCAGAACTCCTCGCAGCCGCCGCCCGAACCGGTGGCGTACACCTCGGCGACGATGCGTTCGGCGTTGCGCGGTGTGGTCACCCGCGCGGTGTCCAGCGGGAGCACCGTGTCGGGGGTCGCGGCGGGCGCGGTCCGGGCGTCGGCGGCGTAGAAGGTGAGCGTCACCTTGACGTCGATGACGCCGGTGTAGGTGTCGTCCACGGTGTTGCCGATGAGCATGTCGACGGGCTGCGCGGAGTGGAAGGTGGGACTGTAGCGCGTGACGTCCTTCTCCACGTGCCAGGCGATGCCGTCCGCCGAGGGCTCGGGCGTCGAGGTACGCAGCACCTCGACGCCGCCCACATGGAGATAGCCGAGACGGTCGTACTGGCGACCCTTGACCTGGCCGTCGAGGCGCAGCACCACCTTGCTCCACCGGTCGCCGCAGCCCTTGGGCGGGGCGTAACTCCCCTTGTACGGCGTGTAGTCGCGGAACTGGGTCGCGGCCAGGGTGACTTGGCAGGACTTGGCGTGCGGGGTGGCCACCGGTGGCGCCGCGGTCAGCGGGTCGTGCCAGTCGGTGCCGAACTCGGTGGGCGGGGCATCGGCGGCCGCGTCGGGGCCCGCGCCGAGCAGGAGACCGGCGGCCAGGGTGAGGCCACCGAGCATGGACATGATCCTTCGTCGTCTCATGGACCAGGAGTGAAGCGTGAGCGCGGCCCTGGCGCCAGACCCGGGTCCACGACGGTGGCGGGTTCCTGGCCCCCACGCGGAAAACTCGATTGAAATCTGCGCCGGGAAAGCGCGAACCTTGCACATCTCCACCCATGCGGCACCCAGCACTCGATACGAGGAATCCCGGGACGTCATGCAGATTCGCGATCTTCCCTACCCGGATCCGGGTGAGCCGGACGTCCGCTCGGGCACTCGTTTTCTCTACTGGCTGGGCCGCAACCAGCTCGGTGGCCAGCTCAAAGCGCTCGGCTGGGGTCTGCTGCACCAGTGCGGCATCGCCGGACTGCCGCTGACCGTCGGCCTCGCCGTGCAGGCCGCCATCGACCGCTCGGGCAACCGGCTCGCACTGGCGGCGGCGCTCAACGTGCTGCTCGGCGTGGCCATCGCGGTCGGCGAGACGATGCTGCACCGCACGGCGGTCACCAACTGGATCACCGCCGCGGCCCGGGTGCAACAGCTCCTCGCACGCAAGGCGGCCGAGCTCGGTTCGGTGCTCACGCGTCAGGTCGCGGCGGGCGAAGTGGTGGCGGTCTCCACGGGTGACGTGGAGAAGATCGGATGGTTCGTCGAGGCGCTGTCGCGCTTCGCCGCGGCCGCCGCCGCACTGGTGATCATCTGTGTCGGCCTGCTCGTCTACCAGCCCGCACTCGGCGTCGTCGTCGCCATCGGCGTACCCGTCCTCGCGCTCGCCGTCCTTCCGTTGCTGCCGCGCGCCACCCAGCGGGCCGACATCCAGCGGGAAAAGGCGGGCAGGGCAACGGAGTTGGCGTCCGACACGGTCGCCGGGCTGCGGGTGCTGCGCGGCATCGGCGGCGAGGAGCTGTTCCTCGGCCGCTACCGGGAGGCCTCGCAGGAGGTCCGCAGGGCCGCCGTGCGCAGCGCCCGCATGTGGTCGCTGATCTCGGCGGTCCAGGTGCTGCTTCCCGGCCTGCTGCTCATCACGGTCGTGCTGTACGGCGCTCATCTGGCGCTTCAGGGGCGCATCGCGGTGGGTGAACTGGTCACCGTGTACAGCGCGGTGACACTGATGCTGTATCCCTTGCAGCATTTCGAGGAGATCGCGATGGCGTACTCGTTCTCGCGGCCTTCGGCGAAGCGGGCGGCACGGGTGCTCGCGCTGCGGCGGGTGACCGGCCCTGCCGGGACGGCCGCCCCGGCGCCGTCCGGGCCGCAGTCGGGCCCCTTGTCCGGCGATCTGTACGACCCGGCCACCGGGCTGCTCGCGCCCGACGGCCGCTTCACGGCCGTGGTGTGCGGCGACCCGGACGCGGCGGGGCGGCTCGCGGACCGGCTCGGCGGCCATCCCGCCGAGCCGGACGAGCTGCCGTCGGTGCTGCTCGGCGGGGTCGCGCTCGACGGGCTCGCCCTGGACGGCGCCCGCACCGCCGTCCTCGTCCAGGACAAGGATCCGGTGCTGCTGTCGGGCACGCTGCGCGAGCTGCTGGACGTGCCCTCGTCGGGCCACGTCGAGGCGGCGGACGCGCTGTCGGCGGCGCACTGCGACGACGTCCTGGACGCGCTCGCGCAGGCGTCGGTGGACGGCGGCGGGGACCCGATGGACACCCGCATCACCGAGCGCGGCCGTTCGCTCTCCGGCGGTCAGCGTCAACGCCTCGCGCTGGCACGGTCGTTGATGGCCGACCCGCAGGTACTCGTCCTCGACGAGCCCACCTCCGCGGTCGACTCGCACACCGAGGCGCGGGTCGCGAACGGCGTCAAGCGGCTGCGCACCGGCCGGACGACCGTCGTGTTCACCTCCTCTCCCCTGCTCCTCGACGTGGCCGAGCGGGTCGTTTTCGTGCACGAGGGCGCGGTCGCGTCGGTGGGTGTGCACCGCGAGCTGATGCACGGCGACCAGCGCTACCGCGCAGTGGTCACCCGCGAGACGGACGAGCAAGAGACGAAGACGCGGGAGAAAGTGGAGGAGTCGGCATGATCGGCCTGGCAGCACCGCAGTACGACCCGGCGGCCCCGCAGTCGGCCACCACCCTGCCGGTGGGCACCCCGGCGACGGTCCGTGCGTACGTGCGCGAGCTCCTGCGCCGCCACCGCGGGGCGTTCGCGGTCCTGATCGGGACCAACGCCGTGGCCGTGGTCGCGTCGATGGTCGGGCCCTACCTCCTCGGCGGCGTCGTCGAAGACCTGTCGACGGGCGTCCGCGACCTCCATCTGCCGCGCGTGGCGGCCCTGTTCGCGGTGGCCCTGATCGTCCAGACGGTGTTCGTCCGGATGGTGCGGCTGCGCGGCGGCATGCTCGGCGAGGAGATGCTGGCCGATCTGCGTGAGGACTTCCTCGTGCGGTCGGTCGGGCTGCCGCCGGGCGTCCTCGAACGGGCGGGTACGGGCGACCTGTTGTCCCGGATCACCACGGACATCGACCGGCTGGCCAACGCGATGCGCGAGGCGGTGCCGCAGCTGGCGATCGGCGTGGTGTGGGCGGCGCTGCTGCTCGGCGCCCTCGGCGTCACGGCCCCGCCGCTGGCGCTTTCGGTGCTGATCGCGCTGCCGGTCCTCGTGGTGGGCTGCCGCTGGTACTTCCGCCGGGCGCCCGCCGCCTACCGCTCGGAGGCCGCCGGGTACGCGGCGGTCGCCACGGCCCTGACCGAGACGGTCGACGCGGGACGCACGGTCGAGGCGCACCGCCTGGGCGCGCGCCGCATCGCGCTCTCGGACCGGCGGGTCGCGGAATGGACCGCGTGGGAGCGGTACACCTTGTGGCTGCGCACCGTGCTCTTTCCGGTGGTCAGCGTCACCCACATGACGATCATGGTGTCGGTGCTTTCCATCGGCGGGGTCTTCGTCCTGGAGGACTGGATGACGGTCGGCCAGCTCACCACGGGTGCGCTGCTCGCCCAGATGCTGGTGGAGCCGGTCGGGCTCATCCTGCGCTGGTACGACGAGCTCCAGGTGGCCCAGGTGTCGCTCGGGCGTCTGGTCGGCGTCCGGGACATCGAGCCCGCGGCGGGCGACGCGGGGGTGCGCCCCGAGGGGCGGCACGTCGAGGCGGACGAGGTCCGCTTCGGCTACCGCGAGGGCGTGGACGTCCTGCACGACGTCTCCCTCTCGGTGCCTCCCGGCACCCGGGTCGCCCTGGTCGGACCGTCCGGGGCCGGCAAGTCGACCCTGGGCCGGCTCCTTGCCGGGATCTACTCCCCGCGCCGCGGCAGCGTGACGCTGGGCGCGGCCGAACTGTCGCGGATGCCGGCGGAGCGGGTACGTGCCCATGTGGCCCTGGTCAACCAGGAGCACCACGTCTTCGTGGGCTCCCTGCGCGACAACCTCCTGCTCGCCCGCACGGGCGCGCAGGACGCGGAGCTGTGGGCGGCGCTCGGGGCGGTCGACGCGGACGGCTGGGCGCGGGCGCTCGACGACGGCCTCGGCACGGAGGTCGGCTCGGGCGGCCTCGCCCTCACCCCCGCGCAGGCCCAGCAGATCGCGCTGGCCCGGCTCGTCCTCGCGGACCCGCACACGCTGGTCCTCGACGAGGCGACCTCGCTGCTCGACCCCCGAGCGGCGCGCCATCTGGAGCGCTCGCTGGCCCGCGTACTGGAGGGCCGCACGGTGGTGGCCATCGCCCACCGCCTGCACACCGCGCACGACGCGGACGTGATCGCGGTGGTGGAACGTGGCCGCATCACGGAGCTGGGAAGCCATGAGGAACTGGTCGCGGCGGACGGGGCGTATGCGGCGCTGTGGCGCTCCTGGCACGGGTAGCCTGCGGCGCGGGGCGGGGTCGGTATGCCGGTGCGGGGGCTTGGCACGCCGGTGCTGGGCGGGGTGCGGGCTCGGATCGCCGGGGCGGGCTCGGATCGCCGGTGCTGGGCGGGGTGCGGGTTCGGCACGCCGGGGCGGGGGTTCGGCACGCCGGTGCAGGGTGGGGTGCTTTGGTCCCCGGGGGCGCTCGGCTCGTTCTTGCGGGGTGGCACGCCGTGGCTTCGCGGGGCCGGACCCGGGGTCCCGTTCGTTGTGGGCTGCGGGCCGTGCTGGGCTGATCGCGCAGTTCCCCGCGCCCCCAGGGGGTTCGTCGCTGACGGAGTTGCTTTCCCAGGCCCCTTAGGGGTGCGGGCTCGGCACGCCGGGGGGCGGGGTGCCTTGGCTCCCGGGGCCGCACGGCTCGTTCTTGCGGGGTGGCACGCCGTGGCTTGCCGGGGCCGGACCCGGGTCCCGTTCGTTGTGGGCTGCGGGCCGTGCTGGGCTGATCGCGCAGTTCCCCGCGCCCCCAGGGGGTTGCGTCCCCTGACGGAGGCGCTTGGCTGGGCCCCGCGGGCTCGGCACGCCGGTGCTGGGCGGGGTGCTTTGGTTCTTGGGGCCGTTCGCGTAGTTCCCCGCGCCCCTGGGCAGGGGCTCCCGCCCGGCGCCGCGGGACGGGTCCCGTGCTTGGTTGTCGGGGTGGTCGCACCGAGGTGTTTGGGGGCGCGGGGAACTGCGCGGGTGCCCCGGCACAGACCGCTGTGGGTGTCCCCCGGAGGGTTTCGGGGAGGGGCGGGCTGGGGTCAGATGAAGTTCAGGGCTCCCGCCGCGCCCACCCCGCCCAGCACCATGAACGCCGGCATCAGGACCTTCAGCTCCACCCAGCCCCCGGCGCGGAACCGCATGGCCTTCGGCGGGCCGAGGGCGTGCCACCGTTTGCGGCCCAGCGGGATGGGCCACAGGATCGGGCAGCCCGACACCGTCAGGGCGTCGCCGATGTCGTGGACCAGGGCGCCCAGCACGATGGGCAGCCCCAGCCACAGATACTCCTGGCCGGGCCCGGTGAACAGCCAGTCCGAGCCGTGGCCCGGCTTGTCGAGGATGCCGGCCAGGATCCACGCACTGGTCCCGCCGAGCAGCCACACCAGCACGTCGCTCGATACGCGGGCGGCCCGCCACAGCAGGCCTTCCACGGCGAGGACGAGGTGCACGAAGAGGATCCCGAGGACGGCCCAGCGCCCGCCGAACACCGCCGCCGCCGAGGCGCCCGCCCCGATCAGGACGGCCCACAGCCAGGTGTGGGTCAGGGTGCGGTGGCCCCCGTTGCGGCGCGGGTCGCCCGGGCCCCGGGTCGCCTTGTAGACCGCGTGCGACAGATCGTCGACGATGCCGCACAGGGCCTTGGACACCGGGCCGAAGGCGCGCGAAATGGTCGCCGACTTGTGGTCGAGGTCCGGGGCGAGAGCGGCCCCCGCCGTGATCAGGGCGCCCACGGCGAGAACCGGCCACGGCATGGGGTGCCCCGCGGCGGCAGCGGCCGCGCCCACCCCGAGCCAGGCCGCGGCCCCCGACAGTGAGTGCGCAGGTCCCATCATGACCGTGCCCCGCCCCATTCCTCTTGTTCCATGGTTCAGTTGACGGCCCGCCCCCCCGGACGGCCCGAACCGGCAGCCTACCGGCGATGATCTTCATGCCGGTGGCCGGTTCCTGCTTCCGGGCCCGCGACAGGCAAGATGGGGGCGTGACCCTTATCGATCAGCTGCCGCCGAGTGCCGACCCCGATGCCCTTTTCGAAGCCTTCTCCACCTGGGCCGAGGGCCAGGGCATCACCCTGTACCCGGCCCAGGAGGAGGCGCTGATCGAGGTCGTGTCCGGGGCGAACGTCATCCTGTCCACTCCGACCGGCTCCGGAAAGAGCCTGGTGGCGGCGGGTGCGCACTTCGCGGCGCTGGCCCGGGACGAGGTCACCTTCTACACCGCGCCGATCAAGGCGCTGGTCTCGGAGAAGTTCTTCGACCTGTGCAAGCTCTTCGGCACCGAGAACGTCGGCATGCTGACCGGCGACGCGTCGGTGAACTCGGACGCGCCCGTCATCTGCTGCACCGCCGAAGTGCTCGCCTCCATCGCGCTGCGCGACGGCAAGCACGCCGACATCGGCCAGGTCGTGATGGACGAGTTCCACTTCTACGCCGAGGCCGACCGCGGCTGGGCCTGGCAGATTCCGATCCTGGAGCTCCCGCAGGCCCAGTTCGTCCTCATGTCGGCCACCCTCGGTGACGTCGCCCTGTTCGAGAAGGACCTCACCCGCCGCACCGGCCGCGAGACGGCCGTGGTCCGCTCGGCGACCCGGCCCGTGCCGCTCTCCTACGAGTACGTCACGACGCCCATCACCGAGACCCTGACCGAACTGCTGGAAACCAAGCAGTCGCCCGTCTACATCGTGCACTTCACGCAGGCGCAGGCGGTCGAGCGCGCGCAGTCGCTGATGTCGATCAACATGTGTACGCGCGAGGAGAAGGACAGGATCGCCGATCTGATCGGCAACTTCCGCTTCACCACCAAGTTCGGCCAGAACCTTTCCCGTTACGTCCGCCACGGCATCGGCGTGCACCACGCGGGCATGCTGCCCAAGTACCGCCGCCTGGTGGAGAAGCTGGCCCAGGCAGGCCTGTTGAAGGTCATCTGCGGCACCGACACCCTCGGCGTCGGCGTCAACGTGCCCATCCGTACGGTGCTGTTCACCGCGCTCACCAAGTACGACGGCACCCGCGTACGCACCCTGCGGGCCCGCGAGTTCCACCAGATCGCGGGGCGCGCGGGCCGGGCCGGCTTCGACACCGCGGGCTATGTCGTCGCGCAGGCGCCCGAGCACGTCATCGAGAACGAGAAGGCGCTCGCCAAGGCGGGCGACGACCCGAAGAAGCGCCGCAAGGTGGTCCGCAAGAAGGCTCCCGAGGGCTTCGTGGGCTGGTCGGACACCACCTTCGAGAAGCTGATCGGCTCCGAGCCCGAGCCGCTGACCTCGCGCTTCCGGGTCACCAACATCATGCTGCTCTCGGTGATCGCCCGGCCCGGCAACGCCTTCCAAGCGATGCGCCACCTCCTGGAGGACAACCACGAGCCGCGCAAGGCGCAGTTGCGGCACATCCGCCGGGCCATCGCGATCTACCGCTCGCTGCTCGACGGCGGCGTGGTGGAGCAGCTGGACACGCCGGACGCGGAGGGCCGCACGATCCGGCTCACCGTCGACCTCCAGCAGGACTTCGCGCTGAACCAGCCCCTTTCGACGTTCGCGCTCGCCGCCTTCGACCTGCTCGACCCGGAGTCGCCGTCGTACGCGCTCGACATGGTCTCGGTCGTCGAGTCGACGCTGGACGATCCGCGGCAGATCCTCGCGGCGATGCAGAACAAGGCGCGCGGTGAGGCCGTCGGGCAGATGAAGGTGGACGGCGTCGAGTACGAGGAGCGCATGGAGCGGCTTCAGGACATCTCGTACCCGAAGCCGCTCGAAGAGCTGCTGTGGCACGCGTACAACGTCTAC
This sequence comes from Streptomyces sp. NPDC048416, assembly GCF_043200435.1. NCBI lineage: Bacteria > Bacillati > Actinomycetota > Actinomycetes > Kitasatosporales > Streptomycetaceae > Streptomyces > Streptomyces sp. NPDC048416. The sequence goes on along the minus strand of NZ_JBICXU010000014.1, from coordinate 133,690 downwards.
AAGACGTCGCACCCGTGGGTCGGCGACCACCCGGTCTCGCCGAAGTCCGTCATCCGTGACATGTACGAACGGGCGCTCACCTTCACGGAGTTCACCTCCTGGTACGAGCTCGCCCGTACCGAGGGCATCGTGCTGCGCTACCTGGCCAGCGCGTACAAGGCGCTCGACCACACCATCCCCGACGACCTGAAGACCGAGGACCTGGAAGACCTCATCGCCTGGCTCGGCGAGATGGTCCGCCAGGTCGACTCCAGCCTCCTGGACGAGTGGGAGCAGCTGGCCAACCCCGAGGTGCAGACCGCCGAGCAGGCACAGGAGAAGGCCGACGAGGTCAAGCCGGTCACGGCCAACGCCCGCGCCTTCCGGGTGCTCGTGCGCAACGCCATGTTCCGCCGGGTCGAGCTGGCCGCCCTGGACAACATCGACGCGCTGGGCGCTCTCGACGCGGAGTCCGGCTGGGACGCGGACGCGTGGGGCGAGGCGATGGACAAGTACTGGGACGAGTACGACGACCTCGGCACCGGCCCGGACGCGCGGGGCCCCAAGCTGCTCGCCATCAAGGAGTCCCCCGAGAACACAGCGCACGGCCTGTGGCGCGTCCGCCAGACGTTCGCCGACCCCAACGGCGACCACGGCTGGGGCATCAGCGCGGAGGTCGATCTGGCGGCCTCCGACGAGGAGGGCCGCGCGGTGCTGCGCGTCACCGACGTCGGCGAACTCTGACCCCACTCCCCCGCTCCCCCTTTTCCGAAAGGACCGCGACGACATGACCAATCCGGCGGAAAGACTCGTCGATCTGCTCGATCTGGAGCAGATCGAGGTCAACATCTTCCGTGGCCCGAGCCCGCAGGAGTCCCTGCAACGGGTCTTCGGCGGGCAGGTCGCGGGCCAGGCCCTCGTCGCGGCCGGGCGCACCACGGACGGCGAGCGCCCGGTGCACTCGCTGCACGCCTACTTCCTGCGGCCCGGCCGCCCCGGCGTGCCGATCGTCTACCAGGTGGAGCGGGTCCGCGACGGGCGGTCCTTCACCACCCGGCGGGTCACCGCGGTGCAGCAGGGCCGCACGATCTTCACGCTGACCGCGTCGTTCCACCGACCGGAGGCCGGCAGCATCGAGCACCAGCTGCCGCCGCGCCTGGACTTCCCCGCGCCGGAGTCGCTGCCCACCGTCACCGAGGAGATCCGCGAGCATCTGGGTGCGCTGCCGGAGGCCCTGGAGCGGATGGCACGCCGCCAGCCGTTCGACATCCGGTACGTGGACCGGCTGCGCTGGACGTCCGAGGAGATCAAGGACGCGGATCCGCGCAGTGCGGTCTGGATGCGCGCGGTGGGCCCGCTCGGCGACGACCCGCTGGTGCACACCTGCGCGCTGACGTACGCAAGCGACATGACGCTCCTGGACGCGGTGCGCATCCCGGTCGAGCCGCTGTGGGGGCCGCGCGGCTTCGACATGGCCTCGCTCGACCACGCGATGTGGTTCCACCGCCCGTTCCGGGCCGACGAGTGGTTCCTGTACGACCAGGAGTCCCCGGTCTCCACGGGCGGCCGGGGCCTGGCCCGCGGCCGGATCTACAACCGCGCGGGCGACCTGCTGGTGTCGGTGGTCCAGGAGGGCCTGTTCCGGCCCCTCACCCCGGCCGCCGACTGATCAACTCACCCTTTTCCAGAAGGAGTTACCGATGAGCCTGTACGACATCCCGCTGCGCACCCTGTCCGGCGAGCCGACCTCGCTCGCCGACTTCAAGGGCCGCGCCGTGCTCGTGGTGAACGTGGCGTCCAAGTGCGGTCTGACCCCGCAATACGCAGGACTTGAGCGGCTCCAGGAGCAGTACGGCGAGCGCGGCCTGACCGTGCTCGGCGTGCCGTGCAACCAGTTCGGCGGCCAGGAGCCCGGCACCGCCGAGGAGATCGGCACGTTCTGCTCGGCGACGTACGGCGTGACCTTCCCGCTCCTGGAGAAGACCGACGTCAACGGCGAGGGCCGGCACCCGCTGTACGCGGAGCTGACCAGGACGGCCGACGCCGACGGCGAGGCCGGCGACATCCAGTGGAACTTCGAGAAGTTCCTGCTCTCCCCGCAGGGCGAGGTCGCCGCCCGCATCCGCCCGCGCACCGAGCCCGAGGCCCCCGAGGTGGTCGCGCTCATCGAGGCCAACCTGCCGGCCTGACCCGCGACACGAAGGCGCCCCACCCTCGGATCCGCCGACGAGGGAGGGGCGCCTTCGTGTGCCGTCACCTAGGGGGTGTCTGGTGGATCGGCATGCCCGACAGGGTCCGGGCGATGACGAGACGCTGGATCTCGCTGGTGCCTTCGAAGATGGTATAAATCGCGGCATCCCGGTGCATACGCTCCACCGGGTACTCCCGCGTGTACCCGTTGCCGCCGAGGATCTGGATCGCCTGGGCGGTGACCTTCTTGGCGGTCTCGCTCGCGTACAGCTTGGACATCGAGCCCTCGGCCGACTCGAACTTCTTGCCCGTGGTCGCCATCCAGGAGGCGCGCCACACCAGGAGGCGGGCCGCGTCGATTTGGGTGCGCATGTCGGCGAGCTGGAAGGCGATGCCCTGGTTGTCGATGATGGGGCGGCCGAACTGCTCGCGGGTCTTGGCGTATTCGAGCGCGTAGTCGTACGCGGCTCGCGCGGTGCCGACCGCCATCGCGCCGACGGCCGGGCGGGAGGCCTCGAAGGTGGCCATCGCGGCGTTCTTCACCCTCTCACCGCCGCCCGCCCTGGCCTTCTCGCGGGAGCGGGCCAGACGCTCGTCCAGCTTCTCCTTGCCGCCCAGCAGGCAGTGGCCCGGCACGCGTACGTCTTCGAGCACGACCTCGGCGGTGTGCGAGGCGCGGATGCCGTGCTTCTTGAACTTCTGACCCTGGCTCAGGCCCGGGGTGTTCGGCGGCACGATGAAGGAGGCGTGGCCCTTGGAGCCGAGCTCCGGGTCGACCACGGCCACCACGACGTGGACATTGGCGATGCCGCCGTTGGTCGCCCAGGTCTTGGTGCCGTTCAGGACCCACTCGTCCTTGGCCTCGTCGTAGACGGCCTTGGTGCGCATGGACGCCACGTCGGAGCCCGCGTCCGGCTCGGAGGAGCAGAAGGCGGCGACCTTGACGTCGGTCACATCGCCGTACATCTGGGGGATCCAGGTCCCGATCTGCTCCTCGGTGCCGTTGGCGAGGACGCCGACCGCGGCCAGGCCGGTGCCGACGATGGACAGCGCGATGCCGGCGTCGCCCCAGAACAGCTCCTCCATGGCGACCGGGATGCCGAGGCCGCTGGGGTCGAAGAACTGCTGCGCATAGAAGTCGAGGGAGTAGATTCCGACCTTGGCGGCTTCCTGGATCACGGGCCAGGGGGTCTCCTCGCGCTCGTCCCATTCGGCGGCGGCGGGGCGGATCACGTCCTTGGCGAAGCCGTGCAGCCAGTCCCGGACCTGCTTCTGGTCGTCGTTGAGATCCATCGTGAACTCGGCCATGTCCCCTCCACCCACTCCATGCGTTACTTGCGGTAACCGCAGTCTGTTACCGGCGGGTAGCCGCTGTCAACCGGCCTCCCGCCCCGCAGCACCCCGACCGGGCGGAGTGTTACGTTGCGCAAGGCTTTCGAATGAGGGAACCCACGGAGCACGCAGTACGGGCGGGGAGACAAACCCATGGAGACCACGCAGCAGGCCGCACAGCAGCGAACGGCGGCCGAGCGCCGGCGGCGCGAACTCCTTGAGGCGGCGGACCGGGTCGTGCTCAGGGACGGCCCGAAGGCCTCGATGAACGCGATCGCCGCGGAGGCGGGCATCACCAAGCCCATCCTCTACCGGCACTTCGGCGACAAGGGCGGGCTCTACCGCGCGCTCGCCAAGCGCCACACCGACGCCCTGCTCGCCGCGCTGCGGGCCGCGCTCGACGCGCCCGCGGGACGGCGCGAGCGGGTCGAGGCGACCCTGGACACCTATCTCACGGCGATCGAGGCGCGGCCACAGGTCTACCGGTTCCTGATGCACCCGGCGGAGGACACCCCCGCGCCCGAGCCCGAGCAGGGCTTCGACGTGGGTCGGCACTCCGCGCCGCTCCTTCGGCGCATGGGCGAGGACCTGGGTGTCGTCATAGCCGAGCGGATCGACCTCGGGCCGGGCAGTGAGGTGCTTGCGCGGGTGTGGGGGCACGGGATCGTCGGCATGATGCACGCGGCGGGCGACTGGTGGCTCGGTGAACGCCCGTGCTCCCGGGCGGAGTTGGTGCGTGCGCTCGCGGATCTCCTGTGGGGCCGCCTCGCCGCGGCGGGCGACCGGGCGGGCGGCCCGGGCTTCTGACCCCGGGCACCCTCACCCTCGGCAGGGGGCCGCCTGCCGAGGCAGGGCGTGCCCGCGCGGTCGCCCAACCCGGCTTTCAGGCGCGGACCGTGCCCGCGTCTCGCGCCCCTGAACCACTCGACCCCGGCCCGCAGGGGCCACCTCAGCCCGTCCGGCGATTGAGGACAAGCGCCGTTCAGGCGCGAACGGGGCCTGGGGCGCAGCCCCAGCAACCCCGCCGCCACCCGCGGACCGTGCCCGCGTCTCGCGCCGTTCCCCGCGCCCCTGAACTATTCGACGCCGGCCCGCAGGGGCAACCTCAGCCCGTCCGGCGATTGAGGACGAGCGCCGTTCAGGCGCGAACGGGGCCTGGGGCACAGCCCCAGCAACCCCGCCCTCACCCGCGGACCGTGCCCGCGTCTCGCGCCGTTCCCCGCGCCCCTGAGGGGCCGATCACCTGCGGACCGTGCCCGCATCTCGCGCAGTTCCCCGCCCCTGAGGGGGTCGATCACCCACGGACCGTGCCCGGGTCGCGCGCCCGCGAACCACTCGACGCCGGCCCGCAGGGGCCACCTCAGCCCGTCCGGCGATTGAGGACGAGGGCCGCTCAGGACCAGGGGGACTTGCGGATCGCCCGGCGCAGGCGGGACTTGGGCCACCCCGTGACCCGGTCCGCGTACACCACACCCTCCAGGTGGTCGCACTCGTGCTGGAGGCACCGCGCAAAGAACCCGGTGCCCTCGATCCGCACCGGCGCGCCCGAGAGGTCCACGCCCTCCACCACCGCACGGTCGAATCGAGGGGTCGGCGCCTCAAGGCCCGGGAGGGAAAGGCATCCTTCGGGGCCGCGCACCTCCACGCCGTCCGCCTCCACCAGGCGGGGATTGACGACGTACCCCAGATGCCGCACGTCCTCGTCGTCCGGGCAGTCGTACACGAACACCCGCCGCGCGACACCGATCTGGTTCGCCGCCAGGCCGACGCCGTCGGCCGCGTACATCGTGGCGAACATGTCCTCGACGAGACGGTGCAGCGCGGGGCCGAACTCCGTGACGGGTTCGCAGGGCGCGTGGAGCAACCGGTCACCGAGGAGACTCATCTCTCGTACGGAGCCGGAACTGCCGGGAATGGGACGGTGGCGCATGGGCGCAAGAGTACGTTCCACAGGGTGCGGGCCATTCCGGATGGTGGCGCGGTTCGGGGCGCCGACCGGATCTCGATAGGCTGACACCCGACCCAGGCGCAAGGAGGATCAAGGACGATGTCAGGACACGTTGGAGGTGCCGGGCCCCTGTCACCGCGAGCCAAGCTGGCGGTGACCGCGGGCAAGGCCGCCGCGGCGGTGTCGCGCGCGGCGGGCCGGGGCAGTGGATCGGTGATCGGCGGGCGCGTCGCGCTCAAGCTGGACCCCGATCTGCTCGGGCGGCTCGCCACTCATCTGGACGTCGTCCTGGTGTCGGCGACGAACGGCAAGACGACCACGACGCGGCTGATCGCCGAGGCACTGCGGGCCAGCGGCCCGGTGGTGTCGAACGCGCTCGGCGCCAACATGCCGGCCGGCATCACGTCGGCGCTCGCGGGCGGTTCGGACGCGAAGTACGGCGTGATCGAGGTCGACGAGAAGTATCTGGCGGGTGTGGCGCGCGATGTGACGCCCAAGGCGATCGCGCTGCTCAACCTGTCGCGCGACCAGCTCGACCGGGCCGCCGAGACCCGCATGCTCGCCGAGAAGTGGCGCGAGGGCCTGTCCGGTACCAAGGCCGTGGTGATCGCCAACGCCGACGACCCGCTGATCGTGTGGGCCGCGTCCTCCTCCCCCAACGTGGTGTGGGTGGCGGCCGGTCAGGAGTGGAAGGACGACGCCTGGTCGTGCCCCGCCTGCGGCGGTGTGATGCAGCGCCCCGGCGACGACTGGTTCTGCGGCGAGTGCGGTTTCCGCCGCCCGGCGCCCAGTTGGGTCCTCAACGGCGACTACGTCCTCGACCCGCACGGCTCGGCCTGGCCGATCCACCTCCAGCTGCCCGGCCGCGCCAACAAGGCGAACGCCGCCACCTCCGCCGCGGTCGCCGCCGTGTTCGGGGTGCCGCCGCAGGTCGCCCTGGAACGCATGTACCAGGTGCAGGCGGTGGCCGGCCGTTACGACGTCGTCAGCTTCCAGGACCGCGAGCTGCGGCTGCTGCTCGCGAAGAACCCGGCGGGCTGGCTCGAAACGTTTTCCCTCATCGACCCGCCGCCCACGCCGGTGGTCCTGTCGGTCAACGCGCGCGGCGCGGACGGCACGGACACCTCCTGGCTGTGGGACGTCGACTACACCCGGCTCGCCGGCCACCCGATCTTCGTGATCGGCGACCGCAAGCTGGACCTGGCGGTGCGCCTGGAGGTCGCCAACCTGGACTTCCGGGTCTGCGAGAGCCTGGAGGAGTGCGCGCACCTGGCGCCGCCCGGGCGGATCGAGCTGATCGCCAACTACACCGCGTTCCAGGACGTCCGCCGCGTCGTCGGCAACTGATCAAGGAAGGAGCGAGCAAGCGCCATGGCAGACAACAGCCTGCGCCTCGTGTGGGTCTACCCCGACCTGCTCAGCACCTACGGCGACCAGGGCAACGCCCTGGTCGTGGAGCGCCGGGCGCGCCAGCGCGGCCTGGACGTGCACCGGCTCGACGTCCGCAGCGACCAGCCGATCCCGACCTCCGGTGACATCTACCTCATCGGCGGCGGCGAGGACCGGCCGCAGCGGCTCGCGGCCGAGCGGCTGCGCCGCGACGGCGGTCTTGAGCGCGCCGCGTCCAACGGCGCGATCATCTTCTCGGTCTGCGCCGGCTACCAGATCCTCGGCCACGAGTTCGTCAACGACGTCGGCGAGCGTCAGCAGGGCCTCGGCCTGATCGACGTGATCTCGACGCGCGGCGAGGGCGAGCGCTGTGTCGGCGACGTGCTCGGCGACATCGACGAGCGCCTGGGCCTGCCGCAGCTGACCGGCTTCGAGAACCACCAGGGTGTCACCCACCTCGGCCCGACCGCCCGCCCCTTCGCGCGGGTGCGCATGGGCAAGGGCAACGGAACGGGCGACGGCACCGAGGGCGCGTACAACGACACCGTCTTCGGTACGTACATGCACGGCCCGGTGCTCGCGCGCAATCCGCAGATCGCCGACATGCTCCTGAAGCTGGCCCTTGACGTGAACGCACTGCCGCCGACCGACGACCGGTGGTACGAGGCGCTGCGCGCCGAGCGCATCGCGTCGGCGACCCAGCCCGCGTAGGGAGCGGAGCCGACGGTTCGGCCCGGCCGCCGGATGCTTCGTACTTTCCTACGACGTCCATCAGTCGGACCTCCGATTCGGCCCCGTCACCCTGCGCCGGTAGGGTGACGGGGATCCAACCGGACGACGTGGTCCGGTCGTCGGCCCACGTTGCAAAGGTTCTCCGGGCAATGCGAATTGGTGTGCTCACCTCCGGCGGCGACTGCCCCGGCCTGAACGCCGTCATCCGATCCGTCGTGCACCGCGCGGTGGTCGACCACGGCGACGAGGTCATCGGCTTCCACGACGGCTGGAAGGGCCTGCTCGAAGCCGACTACCGCAAGCTGGACCTCGACGCGGTGGGCGGCATCCTCGCCCGTGGCGGCACCATCCTCGGCTCGTCCCGCGTCCAGCCCGCGCACCTGCGCGACGGAGTCGAGCGGGCCAGGGGCCACGTCGCCGAACTGGGTCTCGACGCGATCATCCCGATCGGCGGCGAGGGCACCCTGAAGGCCGCGACCCTGCTGTCCGACGCGGGGCTGCCGATCGTCGGCGTGCCGAAGACCATCGACAACGACATCGCGTCGACCGATGTCACGTTCGGCTTCGACACCGCCGTGGGCGTGGCGACCGAAGCGCTCGACCGGCTGAAGACCACCGCCGAGTCGCACCAGCGCGTCCTGATCGTCGAGGTCATGGGCCGCCACACCGGCTGGATCGCCCTGCACTCCGGCATGGCCGCCGGCGCGCACGCCATCGTCGTTCCCGAGCGCCCCTTCGACATCGACGAGCTGACCGAGCTGGTCGGCCGGCGCTTCTCGGCGGGCAAGAAGTTCGCGATCGTCGTGGTGGCCGAGGGCGCCAAGCCGCGCGAGGGCTCGATGCAGTTCGACGTGGGCGGCACCGACATGTACGGGCACGAGCGGTTCGCGGGCGTCGCCCGGCAGCTCTCCATCGAGCTGGAGCAGCGCCTGAACAAGGAGGCCCGGCCGGTCATCCTCGGTCACGTCCAGCGTGGCGGCACGCCCACCGCGTACGACCGGGTGCTGGCCACCCGCTTCGGCTGGCACGCGGTCGAGGCCGCCCACCGCGGCGAGTTCGGGATGCTGACCGCGCTGCGCGGCACCGACATCGTCATGGTCCCGCTCGCCGAGGCGACGGCCACCTTGAAGACCGTCCCGGCCGAGCGCTACGCGGAAGCGGAGTGCGTCCTCTAGTTTCCGCCCGCTCCCGGATGTGTTGTGCACGCAAGGAACCGCCCCCGGCCGCATCATCGGCCGGGGGCGGTTCTAGTCTGGTGCGGGACAACCGGTACGAATCAGGAGTCAGCGGATGGATCACAGCGGGCACGGCATGGACATGAACATGGACCTGCCGCCGTTCACGCTGGCGCGGGGGCTCGTATGGTCGGCGGACTCCTTCTTCCTCATCGGCTGCCTGCTCGGGCTCGCGCTGTACGCCTGGGGCGTGGTGCGGCTGCGGCGGCGCGGTGACAGCTGGCCCGTCGGCCGCATGATCTTCTGGACGCTGGGCGTCCTGACCATCGCGTTCGTCATGTGCACCAAGCTCAACGACTACGGCATGGTCATGTTCAGCGTGCACATGGTGCAGCACATGGTGATCAGCATGCTCTCCCCGATCCTGCTGCTGCTCGGCGCGCCGGTGACGCTCGCGCTGCGCGCGCTGCCGGTCGCCCCGCGCGGCCGCAAGGGACCGCGCGAGCTGCTCCTGATGCTGCTGCACAGCCGGTACATGAAGATCGTCACGCACCCCGCCTTCACCATCCCGCTGTTCATCGCGAGCCTCTACGGGCTCTACTTCACGCCGATCTTCGACTTCCTGATGGAGTCCAAGACGGGGCACATCGCGATGATGGTGCACTTCCTCGCGGTCGGTCTGGTCTTCTTCTGGCCCATCATGGGCGTCGACCCGGGGCCGCACCGCCCGGGCTACGTGATGCGGATGCTGGAGCTCTTCGCCGGCATGCCCTTCCACGCCTTCTTCGGCATCGCCCTGATGATGGCGAGCGAGCCCATGATCGGCACGTACCGCAATCCGCCGTCCTCGCTCGGCCTCGACGCGCTCACCGACCAGCAGGCGGCGGGCGGCATCGCCTGGGCGTTCAGCGAGATCCCCTCCGTGCTCGTGCTGATCGCGCTGGTCTTCCAGTGGTACGCCACCGAGAAGCGGCAGGCGCGCCGCACCGACCGGGCGGCCGAGCGCGACGGCGACAGGGAACTTGTGGCCTACAACGCCTATCTCGCCTCACTGAACACGCGCGGCCAGTAGCGCCGGGCCCCGTCACGGGGGGACGATGGTCCCTGCGGCACCTGCCGCAAGGAAGGGGACCGCGATGCCCCGTTCGACCAAGTCGATGATGGTGCTCACCCTGGTGATGCTGGTGGTGATCACGGCGTACACGGTGGCGCTCGGCAGCAGTGGCTGGCTGTGGTTCGGCTGGGTGGTGCTCGGACTCACCGCGATCGGGACGGCCGCCGTGTCCCGCAGCACCTGAGGCGGCATCCTGTTGCCCGCGGGAGGACCGCGGCGGTGGTTACAGGGGCCCGGGCCCGCCCCTACACTGGCCATCCTTCTTCGTGGTGAGGAGCCTGCGGGTGCTCTATTACGTCCTCAAGTACGCGGTCTTGGGGCCTCTTCTGAGACTGCTGTTCCGGCCGAGGCTGGAGGGCCTTGAGCATGTTCCCGATGAAGGCGCGGCCATCGTCGCGGGCAATCACCTCTCCTTCTCCGATCACTTCCTGATGCCGGTGATGCTGAAGCGGCGCATCACCTTCCTCGCCAAGCAGGAGTACTTCACGGGGCCCGGCGTCAAAGGACGGCTGACCGCCGCCTTCTTCCGTGCCGTCGGGCAGATCCCGGTGGACCGGTCCGGCAAGGAGGCGGGACAGGCGGCGATCCGCGAAGGGCTCGGGGTGCTCGGCAAGGACGAGCTGCTTGGCATCTATCCGGAGGGCACCCGCTCACCCGACGGCAAGCTGTACAAGGGCAAGGTCGGTGTGGCGGTGATGGCCATCCGGGGCGGCGTCCCGGTGATCCCGTGCGCCATGGTCGGCACCTTCGAGATCCAGCCGCCCGGCCAGGCCCTGCCGAAGATCAAGCGGGTGTCGATCCGTTTCGGCGCACCGCTCGACTTCTCCCGGTACGAGGGCATGGAGGGCGAGAAGGCCATTCTGCGGGCCGTCACGGACGAGATCATGTACAAGGTCATGGAGTTGTCGGGCCAGGAGTATGTGGACCGGTACGCGGCCGATGTGAAGGCGGAGGAATCGCGGCGGTTCCGGGGCCTCATCGGCTGACGCCACAAGTTCCCCCGTGCGCTCGGCTCTTGGCGGATCCGCGCACGGCGAAACGCGCTGTTGCGGCGCTCCGGCACGCCATAGGTTCACGCCATGAGCAAGGGAACAGCGTTCGTCATAGGGGCCACGGGACAGATCGGGCGGGTCGCGGTGCGCGCGCTCGCCGAGGACGGTTGGGAGGTGCGGGCCGCGTCGCGAGGAGGTGGCGACGATCCCGGCCGGCCGGATGCGGTCCGGTCGGTGCGGCTCGACCGGGAGGACGACGCGGCGCTGGCCGCCGCGCTCGGCGACGGCGTGGATGTCCTCGTCGACATGGCGGGGTACGGGAAGGAGCACGCGCGGCAGCTGATCGGTCTCGGCGACCGGATCGGTTCGGCGGTGGTGATCTCCAGCGGCGCGATCTACGAGGACGGCGAGGGGCGCAGCTTCGACACGTCGGCGGGGGCTGCGGGCCCGCCGTGTTATCCGGTGCCGATCTCCGAGTCGCTGGCCACCGTGGAGCCGGGCGATGCCACGTACGCCACCAAGAAGGCGCGCCTTGAGCGGGAGTTGCTGGATTCCGCGCTGCCCTCGACGCTGCTGCGCGCCGGCGCGATCCACGGCCCCCACTGCCGGAGCCCGCGCGAACTGCACTTCGTGAAGCGGGCGTTGGACGGCCGGCCGGTGCGAGTCCTGGCGTTCGGCGGACACAGCCGCTTCCATCCCGCGCACGTGTCCAACATCGCCGAGCTCATCCGGCTCGCCGCGCTCAAGCCGGGCTCACGGGTGCTGAACGCGGCGGACCCCGAGGCGCCGACGGTCGCGGAGATCAGCGCGGCCGTCGATGACGTCCTCGGTGTGCGCAGCGAGATCGTGCCGCTGGAGGGCCCGCCACAGGAGATGGTCGGGCTGACGCCGTGGAGCGGCCCGCATCCCATCGTGTACGACATGTCGGCCGCCGAGCGCGAGCTGGGCTACCGGCCGGTGACCGGGTACGCCGAGTCCCTGCCCGGCACCGTCGAGTGGATCGCCGGGCAACTCCAGGGCCGGGACTGGCGTGAGGCGTTCCCCGCGATGGAGAAGTACGGCGACCTGTTCGACTACGCGGCCGAGGACGCCTGGCTGGCCGGGCGCGGCTGACCGGGGACGGCACGAAGGGGCGGCCGGAGGGTTCCGGCCGCCCCACGCTCAACTGACCTTTACGGCACGGGAGTCGCGTGCGGGGTGCACGTGTAGTCCGCGCGGTCGGTCTTGCCGGTGAGCAGGTAGCTGTCCACCCGCGAGTTGATGCAGGGGTTGACCAGGCCGGTCACACCGTGCGAACCGGCGCCCTTCTCGATGATGAGGCGCGAGTTCTTGAACGCCTTGTGCAGTTCGACGGCGCCGTGGAACGGGGTGGCCGCGTCATTGGTGGACTGCACGATCAGGACCTGCGGGAGACCCTTGCCGGTCTTGACCTTGACGGGGGTCTGCTGCTTGGTGGACCAGGTGGCACACGGCAGGTTCATCCAGGCGTTGGACCAGGTGAGGAACGGGTAGTCCTTGTTCAGACGGGTGTTGTCCCGGTCCCATGTGCGCCAGCTGGTGGGCCACTTGGTGTCCGCGCACTCGATGGCGGTGTACACCGCGTTGCCGTTCTCGGAGGCGATATTGCCTGCGATGTCCGACATGTCGGATGCGGCGGCGGTGACGACCGGCTTGCTGTCACCCGCCGCGTAGGCGCTGAGCGCCTTGGCGACCGGCACCCAGTACGAGTCGTAGTACGGCGCCTTCTGGAAGAAGCCGAGCAGTTCCGCCGGGCCGACCTTGCCGTCGAGCGGGCTCTTCTTGGCGTCGGCACGCAGCTTCAGCCACTGCGCCTCGACCTGTGCCCGGGTGGTGCCCAGGTGGAAGGTGGCGTCGTACTTGGCGACCCAGTCCTCCCACTCGTTCCAGCGGGCCTGGAAGGCGACGTCCTGCTCCAGGTTGGCCTGGTACCAGATGTTGTCCTGGTCCGGGTTGACCACGCTGTCCACGATCATGCGGCGGACGTGCGAGGGGAAGAGCGTGCCGTAGACCGCGCCCAGGTAGGTGCCGTAGGAGACGCCCAGGTAGTTGAGCTTCTTCTCACCGAGGGCGGCGCGGATGACATCCAGGTCGCGGGCGGTGTTGGGGGTGGTCATGTACGGCAGCATCCAGCCGCTGCGCTCGGCGCAGCCGTCCGCGTACTCCGCGGCGAGCTTGCGCTGGGCCCGCTTGTCGGCCTCGGTGTCCGGGACCGGGTCGGCCTTCGGCGCCTTGGCGTACTCCTGCGGGTCGACACAGGAGATCGGCGTCGAGTGGCCCACGCCGCGCGGGTCGAAGCCCACGAAGTCGTACGCCTTCGAGGTGTTCGTCCACAGCGGGTTCTTCTTGGTCACCCGGGTCGGGAAGGCCATGCCCGAGCCGCCGGGGCCGCCCGGGTTGTAGATGAGGGCGCCCTGACGCTCGGCCTTGGTGCCGGTGCTTGCGGCACGGTCGACGGCCAGCTTGATCTGCTTGCCGTAGGGCCGCGCGTAGTCGAGCGGAACGCTGACATAGCCGCACTGGATGGGCTTGGCGAACGCCCAGTCGGCCGGGCAGTCGGCCCAGCTGATGCCCTGCTCGGCCGCCCGGTCGGCTGCGACCTGCACGCCGCGCGCCTCGGACCAACCGTGGTTCCGGTTGTCGGCGTTGGCGACCGGGGCCGCTATCGCGCCCACCAGCAGCGTGCCCGCGATCAGAGTGCCGGCCGAGCCGAGCACTGCGGTGCGTCTCAAGTGGTACCTCCCCCTGCTGAAGTGCGCTGACGGTCTCAGCGCTCCATGTGGTCTGTTCCGGGATCCTTTCGTCTGTGAGCACCCTGTGCACAGGCCGGACAGGTGTTTCTTTACCGAACCGATAGCCGGATTGGATGTTCCGCTGAGCGGTCAGGACGCTGGGACATGGCTCTGACGAGTTTTCGGCAGGCCGAGACCCTTTCGTCCCGGCGGTGGGCAGGAGAGCGGCCGGACCAGGTACCCGTGCGAGCTCGCACGGTCGCCGCCCGGGCCCGGGCGGAGTCGGTAGGGCGTGACACCCCTGGCAGCAGCTCACCGCACGTATAGTGCAGGCGTTTTGGGGAACTGATGACCACGTCGCCGAGGAGGCGCTTGCATGGAGCCCGTCACGTTGATCACTGGTGGATCGACCGGCATCGGTGCCGCCACCGCCCGCACCCTCCTCAAGCAGGGCCACCGTGTGGCCGTCACCGGACGTGACGCGGGCAAGCTGGCCGCCTTCGCCGCTTCGGCCGGAGCGGGTGAGCGGCTGCTGACGATCACTGGCGATGCCGCAGAGGCGGAGGACGTCGCCGACGCCGTGCGCCGTGTGGTTCAGGCATGGGACCGACTGGACAACGTCATTGCCAACGCCGGTTTCTCGCTGCCCGGCAACCTGGAGAGCCACGCCCCCGAGGACATGCGCGCCATGGTCCTCACCAACGTGCTGGGCCCGGCCCTGCTGGTGCGCGAGACCCTGCCGCAGCTGAGGGCGTCCAAGGGCCGGATCGTGTTCATCGGTTCCGTCGCCGGGGTGCGCAACACGCCCGGCAACCTGTACTCGGTCACCAAGTGGGCCGCGCACGCGCTGGCCGAGAACACCCGGCTGCTGGTCGGCAAGGACCGGGTCGGCGTGACCGTCGTCGCCCCCGGAGTGGTGGACACCGCGTTCTGGGCCGAGCGCGGCGGCACCCCCGAGGAGGCGATGACCCCCGAGCAGATCGCGGCCACGATCGCCTTCGCGCTCAACCAGCCCGCGGGCGTGGACATCAACCAGATCACCCTGCGGCCGACCGGGCAGCTCGGCTGACGCGAGTCCGGCGATCGAGGCGGAGCCACAGCGGGCCTGGACCACCACGACAGGATCGGACACCGTCAGCGGCTGCCCACAGCCGGGACGCAATGATCTCCGCCGGTGAAAATCCTGCCGAAGCCCGGGACGTGTGCCCGCAGTACGTCGTCGAGCGTCCGGCGCAGCAGTAGGGCGTCCGGGGCCAGGGCCGTGACGAGGAAGGCGGGCCCGGCGAGCGGGGTGAGCACCGCGTGCTCGCCGAGCAGCCGGGACTCGGCGGGCCGCTCGCTCAACTCCGGCCCGGCCACCAGCAGTTGGCCCACGGCGCGATGCCCACCGAGGACCGCGCCCCCGTCCCACCCGCCGCTTGCCCCCGGCCCGAACGCCAGCTCCTGGTCGAGCAGGGGCCGGCCCGCACGGTGGACGGTGAGGCGTGTGGTGAGCGTGCCGGGAGGTTCGCCGTGCCGGCCGAGCACCTGCTCCTCGCGGAAGACGAGACGGGCGCCGGGCGCCAGGTCGATGCGGGTACGCATCCGCAGGTCGCTGCCGCGCGCGCAGATGAGCTGTTCGGGCAGCCAGCGCAGTTCGGCGCCGTCGGCGACGCCGAGCCGCACGTCGTAGTGGGCGCGCTCCCCGCCCCTGCCGGGCAGCGCGATGGTGGCCGCGGCCGAGTCGACGTCGAGCCGCGTCCCGCTCCGCACCTCCGCCTCGATGGCGATCCGGTCACCTCCGAGCGGCGCGCTCATCGCGCCGACGACGGTGACCCGGTGGTACGCGCCCCGCGCACGGGTGCGGCGCAGGGCGAGCGGGCCGTCCCCCTCCAGAACGGGCAGGCCTTCGGGAGCGGCGACGATGCGGGCGGTGGCGCGCACACCGGTCGCGCCGGGCGTCACGCCGTCCATGCCGCGAGCTGCTCCCCGACCCATTCCGCGACCTCGGTGACCCCCGCCTCGGACCTCAACGACTGGAAGATGACGGGCAGTTCGTGCCGCTGCTCCTTGGCGTCGCGAGCCATGCGGTCGAGGTCGGAGCCGACGTACGGCGCGAGGTCGGTCTTGTTGACCACGAGCAGGTCCGCGGTGGTGACGCCCGGGCCGCCCTTGCGCGGGATGTCGTCGCCGCCGGCCACGTCGATGACGAAGATCTGGGCGTCGACCAGGCCCTTGGAGAAGGTGGCCGTGAGGTTGTCGCCGCCGGACTCGACGAGGATCAGATCGAGCGGCCCGACCGCGTCCTCCAGTTCCTCGACGGCTTCGAGGTTGGCGGAGATGTCGTCGCGGATGGCGGTGTGCGGACAGGCACCGGTCTCCACGGCCTGGATCCGCTCGGGCGGCAGTACGGCGTTGCGCAGCAGGAAGGCGGCGTCCTCGCGGGTGTAGATGTCGTTGGTGACGACGGCGATGGAGAGCTGGTCGCGCAGGGCGCGGCAGAGCGCGGCGACGGTGGCGGTCTTCCCGGACCCGACGGGCCCGCCGAGCCCGACCCGCAGGGCGCGCCGACTCCCGTCGGTCCGATGGGCATCGGCACTGATCGGGGCGGGTCCTTCGTGGGAGTGACCGAGATGCATGGGGTCTCCAAAGGGTGGTGAGGTGTGAGGTTCGACCATGGGATTGAGATTTCGGGGTTCGGACGGAGCCAACTCCCCGAGCCCGTCCGGCGGGTCCGGGCGAAGCCAACCCCCCGAGCCCGTCCGGCGGGTCCGGGCGAAGCCAACCCCCCAAGCCCGTCCGGCGGGTCCGGGCGAAGCCAACCCCCCAAGCCCGTCCGGCGGGTCCGGGCGAAGCCAACCCCCCGAGCCCGTCCGGCGGGTCCGGGCGAAGCCAACCCCCCGAGCCCGTCCGGCGGGTCCGGGCGAAGCCAACCCCCCGAGCCCGTCCGGCGGCTTCGGGCGAAGCCAACCCCCCAAGCCCGTCCGGCGGGTCCGGGCGAAGCCAACCCCCCAAGCCCGTCCGGCGGCTTCGGGCGAAGCCAACCCCCCAAGCCCGTCCGGCGATTGAGGACGAGCGCCCTTCAGGCGCGAAGGGGGGTCCGGGGGCGCAGCCCCCGGGGGGGCCGGGGGCACAGCCCCCGGGGGGGGCCGGGGGCACAGCCCCCAGTTCGGCGGCGGCAACCCCGCGAGCAAGGCGGCGGCACGGCGCTACGACGCGAACAGCCGGACCGGCCACGCCGCATGCGCCTCCGCCATGATGTCCAGGAGTGGAGCGGACGCCGCGGGCAGCGCGTCGACCCCGCCCAGCACCGCCTCCGCCGCCGCGACACCCGCCCGGTGGGCCACCGCGTCCAGGTCCGGCGCCAGCCGCGCGAGGACCGCCGTCGCGTCGAACGGGTCGAGGCTCAGCAGGCGTACGACCGCCGTGGCCGAGGCGCTGACCGCCTCGTACGCCACGCAGTGCCCCGCGTCCTCGGGCCCGAGCCCGGCGGCCCGCGCGGCGAGGCCGAGGACGATCGGCTGATGGGCGCCGCGCGGCCGGGCCGCGGCCAGCGCTTCGAGCTCGGCGCTCGGCCAGGTCGCGCGGGCCGCCCGCATCATCTGCCGGCCGAGCTTGCGCGCGGTGGCTCGCAGGGCAGGGGACGGGGTGCGGGCGTCCGCGGCCTCGTCCAGGGCGAGCGGATCGAGGCCGGCGGCGGCCGCCGCGGCGAGCGCGGCGGAGGTGAGGCCCACCGTGTGCAGCCGGCCCCGGCAGAACTGTGCCAGGTCGGCCGCGGTGCGGATGCGCCCCGCCTTGACGGCTGCTTCGGCGCCCCCCGAGTGGGCGTGGCCGCCCGCGGGGAAACGGCCGTCGGCGAGGACGAGCAGAGCTGCGCGACTCATGTGGATGACAGCCCCTCAGAAGAGGAAGTACCGCTGGGCCATGGGCAGTTCGGCGGCAGGAGCGGGCTCCACCACGTCGCCGTCGATGGTCACGGTGAACGTGTCCGGATCGACTTGGACATCCGGCAGCGCGTCGTTCTCACGCATGTCCGCCTTGCCGACCCGCCGGGTGTTCTTGATCGCCACGAACTCCTTGTCCAGGCCGAGGCGTTCGGGAAGCCCGTCCTCAAGGGCGGCCGATGAGACGAAGGTGAGCGAGTTCCCCGCGGGCGCCTTGCCGTACGCCCCGAACATCGGCCGGGGCAGGACCGGCTGCGGGGTGGGAATCGACGCGTTGGCGTCGCCCATCTGCGCGTACGCGATCTGGCCGCCCTTGATGACCAGCTGCGGTTTGACGCCGAAGAAGGCCGGCTCCCACAGGACCAGGTCGGCCAGTTTGCCGGTCTCGACGGAGCCGATCTCGTGGTCGAGTCCCTGCGCCACCGCCGGGTTGATCGTGTACTTGGCGACATAGCGCCGCACGCGGTGGTTGTCCGCACGCCCGTCGCCGGGCAGCGCGCCCCGCCGGACCTTCATGACGTGCGCGGTCTGCCAGGTCCGCAGCACGACCTCGCCGATCCGGCCCATGGCCTGGGAGTCGGAGGAGATGATCGAGATGGCGCCGAGGTCGTGCAGGAAGTCCTCGGCGGCGATCGTGGAGGGGCGGATGCGGGACTCGGCGAACGCCAGGTCCTCCGGCACCGCCGGGTTGAGGTGGTGACAGACCATCAACATGTCGAGGTGTTCCTCGATGGTGTTGAGGGTGTGCGGGCGGGTCGGATTGGTGGAGCTCGGCAGGACGTTCGGCTGCGAGACCGCCGTGATGATGTCGGGCGCGTGGCCGCCCCCCGCACCTTCGGTGTGGTACGCGTGGATCGAGCGGCCCGCGATGGCGGCGAGGGTGTCGCCGACGAAGCCGGCCTCGTTCAACGTGTCGGTGTGGATGGCGAGTTGGGCGCCCGTCTCGTCGCAGACGCTCAGGCAGGCGTCGATGACGGCGGGGGTGGCGCCCCAGTCCTCATGGATCTTGAACCCGAGTGCGCCGCCGCGCAGTTGGGAGTGCATGGCCTCGCGGGACATGGTGTTGCCCTTGCCGAGCAGCCCGATGTTGACGGGTGCGTTCTCCAGGGCGGCGAACATGCGGGCCAGATGCCAGGGCCCCGGCGTGATGGTGGTGGCCTTGGTGCCTTCGGCGGGGCCGGTGCCGCCGCCGACCAGTGTGGTGATGCCGGAGGAGAGCGCCTGGTCGATGAGGGTGGGCGAGATGAAGTGGACATGGGTGTCGACGGCGCCCGCCGTGAGGATCTTCCCGTTGCCCGCGATGATCTCGGTCTCGGGCCCGATGACGAGGTCGGGGTGGACGCCGTCCATGGTGTCCGGGTTCCCGGCCTTGCCGATGCCGGTGATCCGGCCGTCGCGGATGCCGATGTCGGCCTTGACGATGCCCCAGTGGTCGATGATCACGGCGCCGGTGACAACGGTGTCAGGTGCGCCTTCGGCGCGGGTGGTCCGCGCCTGCCCCATGGACTCGCGGATCACCTTGCCGCCGCCGAACACCGCCTCGTCACCCGCTCGCCCGGGCCCGCCGCAGCGGTCCTCCTCGATCTCGACGAGGAGTTCGGTGTCGGCGAGCCGGATGCGGTCGCCTGCGGTGGGGCCGAACAGGTCGGCGTAGACAGCACGGTCGAGCTCAGTCATCGAGGGCGCCTCCGGTCTCTGCGCGCAGTCCCGGCACGATGCGCCGTCCGGACAGCGGGACTAGTTCCACCTCGACGGGAATGCCGGGCTCGAAGCGGACGGCGGTGCCCGCGGCGATGTGCAGTCGCTTGCCCCGGGCAACCGTACGGTCGAAGTCGAGTCCGGGGTTGGCCTCGGCGAAGTGGTAGTGGGAGCCGACCTGTACGGGTCGGTCGGCGGCGTTCACGACGGTCAACCGCACCGTCTCGCGGCCCTCATGGAGAACGATGGGCGTGTCGGCGAAGAGGATTTCTCCGGGAATCACAGCGGTCCCCGCCCGTCAGACGATCGGTTCGTGAACGGTGACCAGCTTGGTGCCGTCGGGAAAGGTCGCCTCGACCTGGACGTCGTGGATCATCTCCGCGATGCCGGGCATGACCTCGTCCCGGGAGAGCACCTTGCGTCCGGACGCCATGAGTTCGGCGACCGTACGACCGTCCCGGGCGCCTTCGAGGATGTGCGAGGTGATGAGGGCGACCGACTCGGGGTGGTTCAGCTTCACCCCGCGGGCTCTGCGCTTCTCGGCCACATCGGCGGCTACATGGATGAGCAGACGTTCCTGCTCGTGCGGCGTCAGTTGCACGCTTCCCACCTCACAGTCGTGCCTTCCGTCCATGGACAACCATGCACGGACTCAGCGGGCGTCGAGGCGGAGACCGGCCGGGCCGGAGCGCTTCCACCCGAACGCAGCGGAACCGTATCCGACTTCAACATCCTGTTGAACGACATCTCCCGGCCCCTGGGCCAGGCATTGCACGTTAGGGCGGAAGTTTTTCCGGCGCGTTAACTGACGCTTTAAGAACACGTGATCATCGAAGCGGAATCCCCTGCCGTGCCGACCCGTGTAAGGGGCACCCGTATCGGACCGGCTGCGCTCACCGTCAGTCGGTGTGCGGGCTCCGGTGCTCGGCGGCGATCCCGAAGCGACGGGGCTCCGCGGGAGCGGCGGGCGGCAGGGGGTGCACCAACGAGAGCGAGCTCGTCGCCTGCTGCTCCTCCTGCTGCTGCTCGGCCTCAAGTTTTTCCAGGTCGGCGGCGGACACCAGCGCGACGAGCGGCTTGCCGTGGCGCGTCACCACGACCCGCTCCCCGCCGTACACCACGCGGTTGATCAGCTCCGCGAGCTCTGCGCGGGCCTGCGTCACAGGAATCTCGTAAGCCATGCTCCCAGCTTAGACTCCGCCTCCTCGGGGCCCCGGAGATCTGTGCGACAGGGTGGGCCGCAGGTCACAGGCGGCGCGGGGGGGGGGGGGGGGGGGGCGCGGGGCGCCCCCCCCCCCCCCCCCCCCCCCCCCCGCCGCGTCCGGGCCGGGGCGGCCGTGCGGCCGGTCAGGCGGCCGCGGCAGCCGCTTCCCACGCCGTCCTGGCCTCGGCCGCGTACACGTCCACGTACTCCTGCTCGGACAGCTTCTGCACCGCGTACATGATCTGGTCCGTCACGGCGCGCAGCACCAGACGCTCGTCCTCCATCCCCGCGTAGCGCGAGAAGTCCAGCGGCTCACCGAACCGGATGGCGACCGGTACGCGCCGGGGCAGCCTGCGCCCCTTCGGCTGCGCCTCGAACGTCCCGATGATCGCGACCGGGACGACCGGGGCGCCGGACCGCAACGCCATCGCCGCCACCCCGACCTTGCCCTTGTACAGCCGGCCGTCGTGCGACCGTGTCCCTTCCGGGAAGACCCCCAACACCGCGCCGCCGTCCAGGACTTGGAGTGCGGTGTCGATCGCCGCGCGAGCCGCGTCCTTGCCGGACCTGTCGACCGGGATCTGGCCGAGCGCCCGGAAGAAGGCCGCGGTCGCCCGGCCCGACAGGCCCGGCGCGGTGAAGTACTCCTGCTTCGCCAGGAAGGTGAGGCGGCGCCTGAGCGTCACGCCCAGCAGGAACTGATCGGTGAACGACTGGTGATTCCCCGCGAGGATCACCGCCCCCGCATCGGGCACCCGCCCGGCGCCCTCGACGCGCGGGCGGAACAGCCACCGCAGCAACGGCAGCAGCACGAGACGGAATGCGAAATAGAACACGTCAGTGAGCCCTCTCCCCAGGTGACCCCCGCGCCGACGCACGTTAGCCATCCCCTCAGACCGCCGGGAGAGGGCCTATTGCGCCACGCCCTCCGGTTCCGGCGGCGTGATCCGCCTGCTCGCCCACAGCGAAACCCGGCGCTGAGCTCTTGCTTCTCCCCGGTCTTCCGATGAAGCTCGACCCATCGCTCTGTACGTCCTGTACGTTTTTTACAGGGCGCCACAGAGCACTGAGGTCCGGTCGAGGAGAGGTCCGCCATGAACCACCGCCCTGCCGCCCGCTATGTGCTGCCCGAGTTCCAGGAGCGCACCGCCACCGGCATCCGCACGCTCGATCCGTACTCCAAGCTCTTCGAGGAACGGATCATCTTTCTCGGCACACCGGTCGACGACGCCTCGGCCAATGACGTGATGGCCCAGCTCATGCATTTGGAGCACGCGGATCCGGACCGGGACGTCTCCCTCTACATCAACTCCCCCGGCGGCTCGCTCACCGCGATGACCGCCATCCACGACGCGATGCGCTTCATCACCTGCGACGTGCAGACGTTCTGCCTCGGCCAGGTGAGTTCGGTGGCCGCGGTGCTGCTCGCGGCCGGCACCCCGGGCAAACGCCTGGTGCAGCCGGCGTCCCGGGTGCTCCTTCAGCAGCCGTCCATGGAGGAGCCGTTGCGCGGCCAGCCCTCCGATCTGGAGATCCAGGCGGCTGAAGTGCTGCGCGGCCGCGCACTGCTGACGGAGCTTCTGGCCGGCTACACCGGGCGGACCTCCGAGCAGGTGACCTCCGACATCGAGCGGGACCTGATCCTCGACGCCGAGGGCGCCGTGGCGTACGGAATCGCCGACCACATCCTCGAAAGCCGCAAGACCTCGCTGCGCGGGAGGTGAGCCCGGTGCTGCCGCCCGAACTGCCGCCGCTGCCCGCGCTCACCCGCGCGGAAGCCGAGTTCATCGACGCGTATCTGGAGGTGGTCGACCTGCTCGGCCGCGTCAATCCGGCCCACGGCCACGACACCTACGGCGCGCTGCGGGCGGCGCAGGCCCTGGTCGGCCGGGCGGTCGCGCTCAAGGACGCCCTCACACTGATGCACCTGCGCGGAGAGACACGGGTGCACGCCGAGACGCTGACGCGGGCGCTGCGCGTCCTGGACGGGGAGCGCCGCGCGGGCCGGCTCACGCTGCCGCCGCGGACGGCGGCCTAGGGGGTGTCTGGTGGATCATGGCCGGGGGCCCAGCGGACACCCGGGGAGAGGCACCGGTACCCGACGCGCTCGAAGGACCGGCGAAACGGACCAGAAGGAGTACCCCCGTTCGGCTCATCGGCGGCTGCTTTCGCTGACCCTTATGAGTTGCTTACGTCCTCTGCTGACCGTGCGGAATCGATACTTCCGATGCTGGTACGAGGCTCATCGGCCCCTGTCACACGGGGGGCGAAGCTCCCGTGTCCACCTGAATGGGCCAGCCGTGGGCGGCCCCACACAAAGCCGTTTCGGTCCGGTGATCCGACAGTCGGTGCGTGAAGATCCCTGAGACGACAAGCCCCCGCCACCTCGGCGGGGCGGTCCGGGCGGACGCCGAGTCCTGCCGCCGTTCCGGACGACTGGTCGACAGGAGTGGACCGGCAGGAGTGGAGGACCCGAGTACTTCGGGAGGGCCGAGGGTCGGCCCTCCCTCGGGGTGAAGCCGTTCGCGCGGCCGGGCATCTTCGCCAGCCCGAACCCGACAGGTCATCCTTCGCAGGCGGTTTGACGAAGGGTTGCGCATGACTGCGCAGACATATGTTCCGTCCCTGGCCGTCCGCCTGGGCGCCGTCTGTGCCCTCGCTCTCGCCGTGACGGGCGCGACGACGCTGGTACCGGGCGGCACGCCCGAGGCGACCGCGGCCGCCGTGGCCACCAGGGCGCTCCATGTGGCCGCGTCGAAGAAGGGAGCGCCCTACCAGTACGGCGCGTCGGGCCCGCACCGCTTCGACTGCTCGGGGCTCACGCTGTACTCGTTCGAGCAGGCGGGCCGCAGGCTGCCTCGCTCGGCGCAGCAGCAGTACAACAGCTCCCGGCATGTGTCGGCCACCTCGCGCAGGGCCGGCGACCTGGTGTTCTTCCATTCCGGTGGCAGCGTGTACCACGTGGGGATCTACGCCGGTGGCGGCAGGATCTGGCACTCCCCCAAGACCGGCACGGTGGTACGCCTGGAGCGGATCTGGAGCCACAGCGTCTGGTACGGGCGGGTCGGCTGACGGGTGGGCAGGCTTACAGGTGGGTGAGCGACGGGTGGGTGGGCTGACGGGTTTCCGGGACGGCGCGTTTCCCGGACGGCGCGTTGCCGGCAGGGAGGACCGGGCGGTTAGGGGGTGTCTGGTGGATCAGGGTCGGTCAGGGTGCGGCGCCTGGTGCGGTGCATCGCAAGGCGCCGGAACGTCGTGATAGCGGAGCTATCGGGGCGTTTCGGCAACGCCGCGAGGTGCCGTGCCAGGCGCCGCACCCCCGGCCATGATCCACCAGACACCCCCTAACCGCTCTGGACCGCCGCCGTCCACGGCAGGGCGATCCAGACCGTCTTGCCGCCGTCGGCGGTGGGCGCGACCGACAGTTTGCCGCCGGATTCGGCCGCGAGCCAGCGGATGATGACCATGCCTCGTCCGTTGTCCTGCTGGACGGCCGCGGGCAATCGTTTCGGCCAGCGCGGATGACTGTCGGTCACCCCGATCCTCAGCACCTCCTCGCGCTCCAGGTGGAGGTCGACCGTGAAGGTGGGCGACTGGCCGAAGGTGTGCTGCACGGCATTGGTGGCGAGCTCGGAGACGATGAGCCGCACCGTGTCGACCGTGTCCGCGTCGGGCGGCAGTCCCCAGTCGGTGAGGATTCCCGCGACATAGCGCCGTGCGGTGGCGACCGAGGCGGGATCGCTCGGCAGAGTGACTGTTGCTTCGAGATGGTCTGCCATGGCGACGCTGTCCCTTTCCCACCCGGACCGGCTTGAGGACTCCTCGCGGATGAACGCTCGCAAAGACGCCGTCGGCCTCGGACTGTGCTTCGCGCCAGAGTGCCACTCATCGTGCCGGTCTCGGGTGCCATCCACCAAGATGTGCATATATCTGTCGCTCAAAGCGGTGAACTCTACGGCGGCGGATCGTATTTGGGCCCACACTTACCCATCGCCGGACGCTGGGGAGCGAAGGAGGCCGGCATGGGGCACGGATTGGCGGTGCGCAGACGCAAGCTCGGCGGGGAACTGCGCCGGCTGCGCGATCGAACGGGTCTCACCAGCGGGGAGGCGGCGGCTCTGGTGGGCTGGCACCAGTCGAAGGTGAGCCGGATCGAGACCGGGCGCAGCGGGGTGAAGCCGGCGGACGTGGCCCGGCTGCTCGATGCGTACGGAGTCCATGATCGCCAACTGCGGGCGGTGCTGGAGGCGTTGGCCGATTCGGCGGGTGGCGGCGGGGCGGACTGGGCGCGCGCGTACCGGGGTCTGCTGCCGCCGCAGTACCGCGACTTCATCAGTCTGGAGTCGCAGGCGCGTTCGGCCCGCACCCTGGAGACCTCGGTGGTTCCCGGTCTGTTGCAGACGCCCGCGTACGCGCGCGCGGTGACCCGGGCCGCGATCCAAGGCCTCGCCCCGGACGAGCTGGACTCGTTGGTGGAGGTGCGGATCGCCCGTCAGGAGGTGCTGCGGGCCGATCCGCCGCTGGCGCTCAGCGCGGTGCTCGACGAGGCGGTGTTGCGGCGCCGGGTGGGCGGTTCGGCCGCCATGCGGGAGCAGTTGCGGCATCTCCTGGCGATCGCCGCGCTGCCGCACGTCCGGCTCCAGATCATCCCTTTCCGATACGGCGGTTATGTCGGGCTCACCGGCCCTTTCACGCTGTTTTCGTTTCCGGCCATTTCGGATCTGGATGTGGTCGTTGTCGACCACTTGACGAGTAGCCTCTACCTCGAACGGAGAGAAGACCTTGAGGCGTACAGTGCCGCGTTCCAGACCGTCCAGGCACTCGCGCTTTCCTCCGAGGACTCGTTGGATCTCATCGCCCTGATGGCCCGGGAAGGCCCGGGTCACTTCATGGCGAGTGGGGAGGCTTGATGTCCGCACACCCCGCGCACGTTCCTTCCAGTACATCCCTCACCCATGCGGCGTGGCGACGATCCAGTCGCAGCGTCGGCATGAACAACTGCGTCGAAACGGCCCGGCTCAAGGGCGAGCTGCTGGCCGTGCGCGACTCCCAAAGGACCCGAGGACCCGCGCTGCTGTTCGGCGCCGCAGCCTGGCAGCGCTTCATCTGCCTGGTGTCAGAGGCGCATTGACGTCACGTCAGGCGGCGGGGGCGGTCCGCAGGATCGTGCCCACCGCCTGGTCGATCTGCTGTTCCGTCAGGTCCGCGCGTGCGGTGAGCCGGATCCGCGAAACGCCGTCCGGCACCGACGGCGGCCGGAAGCAGCCGACCACGAGCCCGGCCGCACGGCAGTTGGCCGCCCAGGCCAGCGCGGCCTCCGGCGACGGCGCCCGCACGGAGACCACGGCGGCGTCGGGGCGCACCGCGGCATGACCGGCGGCGGTGAGCCGGCCGTGCAGTTCGGCGGCGACGGAGCGGGCCCGGCCCGCGAGCCCGGGCTCCGCGCGCAGCAGCCGCAGCGCGGCGAGCGCGCCGCCGGCCGCCGCCGGGGCGAGCCCGGTGTCGAAGATGAAGGTGCGCGCCGCGTTCACCAGATGCCGGATGACCCGCGCCGGCCCGAGGACCGCGCCGCCCTGGCTGCCGAGCGACTTGGACAGGGTGACGGTGGCGACCACGTCGTCCGCGCCGGCGAGACCTGCGCCGTGCAGCGCCCCACGGCCGCCCTCGCCGAGCACCCCGAGCCCGTGCGCGTCGTCCACGACGAGGGCCGCCGTGAACTCCCGGCAGGTTTCGGCCAGTTGAGCGAGTGGCGCCGCGTCACCGTCCACCGAGAACACCGAGTCCGACACCACCAGCGCGGACCCGCCGTGGGCGTCGAGCGCCTTGCGGACCGCCTCGGGGTCGGTGTGCGGCACGACCTCGGTGCGCGCGCGGGCCAGCCGGCAGCCGTCGACGATGGAGGCGTGGTTGCCCGCGTCGGAGACGATCAGCGAGCCGTGCGGGCCGAGCGCGGTGAGCGCGGCCAGGTTCGCCGCGTACCCGGAGGAGAAGACGAGGGCGGCCTCGAAACCGCAGAACGCGGCCAGCTCGCGTTCCAGTTCGGCGTGCAGGGCGGTGGTGCCGGTGACCAGCCGTGAGCCGGTGGCGCCCGCGCCCCAGCGGTGGGCCGCCTCGGCCGCGGCAGCCGTGACCGCGGGGTGCCGGGTGAGCCCCAGGTAGTCGTTGCTCGCCAGGTCCAGGAGGTCCTGGTCGGCGTCGCGCGGCCGGAGCGTGCGGACCAGTCCGGCGCTCTCGCGGCGCTCGGCTTCCCTGTCGATCCAGTCGAATGGCGCTCGCAACATGGTGGCGTCCCTTTTTGTAGGCTGCCGACAGACCCTAGCCGGTGGCCCGGCGGGACACGGTGTGGCGATACACACACCTCAAACCACCTGTGTTGTGGGATACCTACCTTGGCCGCGGACGGTGCGGTACGCGAAGATCGGCGCCATGGACCTGCTGAACACGCTGGTGGACAAGGGGCTGCGGCGCGAACTGCCGACCCGCGAAGAGGCGCTCGCCGTACTGGCGACCTCCGACGACGAACTGCTCGATGTGGTGGCCGCGGCCGGCCGGGTGCGCCGCCAGTGGTTCGGACGCCGGGTGAAGCTGAACTATCTGGTCAACCTGAAGTCGGGCCTGTGCCCCGAGGACTGTTCGTACTGCTCCCAGCGGCTCGGCTCCAAGGCCGACATCCTGAAGTACACCTGGCTCAAGCCGGACGAGGCCTCCAAGGCCGCCGCCGCGGGTGTCGCGGGCGGCGCGAAGCGGGTCTGTCTGGTGGCCAGCGGCCGCGGCCCGACGGACCGCGACATCGCCCGGGTGTCCGAGACGATCGAGACGATCAAGGAGCAGAACGAGGGCGTCGAGGTCTGCGCCTGCCTCGGGCTGCTCTCCGACGGCCAGGCCGAGCGGCTGCGGGCGGCCGGCGCGGACGCGTACAACCACAACCTGAACACCTCCGAGGCGACGTACGGCGACATCACGTCCACGCACACCTACCAAGACCGTGTGGACACGGTGACCAAGGCGCACGACGCGGGTCTTTCGGCCTGCTCGGGGCTGATCGCCGGCATGGGCGAGTCCGACGAGGACCTGGTGGACGTGGTCTTTTCGCTGCGTGAGCTGGACCCGGACTCGGTGCCGGTGAACTTCCTCATCCCGTTCGAGGGCACCCCGCTCGGCAAGGAGTGGAACCTCACCCCGCAGCGCTGCCTGCGCATCCTCGCGATGACCCGGTTCGTGTGCCCGGACGTCGAGGTGCGGCTCGCCGGCGGCCGCGAGGTGCACCTGCGCACCATGCAGCCGCTCGCGCTGCACCTGGTCAACTCGATCTTCCTCGGCGACTACCTCACCAGTGAGGGTCAGGCCGGTCAGGCCGACCTCGACATGATCGCGGACGCCGGGTTCGAGGTGGAGGGCGCGGGCACCACGACCCTTCCCCGGCACCGCGCCGACGCGCTTGCCGCCGCGGGCTGCGGTACAGGTGCGGGTGCGTGCGGTGCGGACGAGGAGAGCGGCTGCGGCTCCCACGAGGGCGGCGGCTGCGGTCCCTGTGGTGGCCACGGCGCCCCCGAGGCCACCCCCGAGCAGGCGCCCGCGGACCAGGCGCGCACCGATCTGGTGGCCGTGCGGCGCCGGGGTGCGGGGACGGATCTCGCGCCCAATGCCTGAGCACTCCCCCGCGGACCTGCTCGGCCTGGACCGCCGGCACGTCTGGCACCCGTACGGCCCGATGCCGAACCGGCAGGAACAGCTCCTGGTCGAGTCGGCGTCGGGCGTACGGCTCCGGCTCGCCGAACCGGCGTACGGGCAGCGCGAGTTGATCGACGGCATGGCGTCCTGGTGGTCGGCCGTGCACGGCTACAACCACCCCGTGCTCAACGAGGCGGTGCGCGGCCAGCTGGACCGGATGAGCCATGTCATGTTCGGCGGGCTCACCCATGAGCCCGCCATCAGGCTGGCCGCGCGCCTGGTGGAGATCACGCCAGGACCGCTCCAGCACGTCTTCCTCAGCGACTCCGGTTCGGTCGCCGTCGAGGTCGCCGTGAAGATGTGCCTGCAGTACTGGCGCTCGGTCGGGCAGCCCCGCAAGCAGCGGCTGCTCACCTGGCGCGGAGGCTACCACGGCGACACCTGGCAGCCGATGTCGGTGTGCGACCCCGAGGGCGGGATGCACGAGCTGTGGCAGGGCACGCTGCCCCGCCAGGTGTTCGTGGGCGCCCCGCCCGCGGAGTTCGACGAGACGTACGCGCAGGAGCTGCGCGAGGCGATCGCGCGGCACGCCGACGAGCTGGCCGCGGTGATCGTGGAGCCGGTGGTGCAGGGCGCGGGCGGCATGCGCTTCCACGCACCCGCGTACCTGCGGGTGCTGCGCGAGGCCTGCGACGCATACGGTGTCCTGCTCGTCCTCGACGAGATCGCCAGCGGCTTCGGCCGCACCGGCGAGCTGTTCGCGGCCCAGCACGCCGCGATCTCGCCCGATGTGATGTGCCTCGGCAAGGCGCTGACCGGCGGCTACATGTCGATGGCGGCGACGCTCTGCACGAGTCGCGTCGCCGACGGCATCTCATCGGGCGACGTCCCGGTGCTCGCCCACGGCCCGACGTTCATGGGCAATCCGCTGGCCGCGTCGGTGGCGCTCGCCTCGATCGACCTGTTGCTCGGCCAGGACTGGCGGGGCGAGGTGAAGCGGATCGAGGCGGGGCTCCGTGACGGGCTCGGCGCGGCCCGTTCGATCGAGGGCGTACGGGACGTACGGGTGCTCGGCGCCATCGGCGTGGTCCAGCTGGATCACGACGTGAACATGGCGGCGGCGACCGCGGCCGCGGTGCGCGAGGGCGTGTGGCTGCGGCCGTTCCGGGACTTGATCTACACGATGCCGCCCTATGTGACGGGCGACGACGATCTGGCGCGCATCTGCCGTGCGGTGTGCGCGGCTGCGCGGGAGGGCTGAGATGGCGATTCTGGTCGTGAGCGGTACCGGCACCGAGATCGGCAAGACGATCACCACGGCGGCCGTCGCCGCGGTGGCGCTCGCCGCCGGCCGGTCGGTGGCCGTCCTGAAACCGGCCCAGACGGGGGTCGCGCCGGGCGAGCCCGGTGACGTGTCCGAGGTGCGCCGGCTCGCGGGAGACGCGGTGACCGGGGCCGAACTGGCCCGGTTCCCCGAGCCGTTGGCGCCGAACACCGCGGCCCGCCGGGCCGGCATGCGGCCCGTCGGACCCGAGGACGTGGCGGAGGCCGCCGCGAAGCTCGCCACCGAGCACGACCTGGTCCTCGTCGAGGGCGCGGGCGGGCTCCTGGTCCGCTTCGACGACCGGGGTGGCACCCTCGCGGACGCGGCCCGCCTCCTGGACGCCCCCGTCGTGGTGGTGACGCCCGCCGGACTGGGCACACTCAACTCGACGGCCCTGACCGGCGAGGCCCTGCGGGCCCGGGACCTCGACTTCGCCGGCGTCGTCGTGGGCAGCTGGCCCGCCGAGCCGGATCTGGCCTCGCGGTGCAATCTCGTGGACCTGCCGGAGTCGGCCGGTGCCCCCTTGCTCGGCACCGTGCCCGAGGGCGCCGGACGGCTGGCGCCCACCGACTTCCGTACCCGGGCTCCCGGCTGGCTCGCCCCGGCGCTCGGCGGCGTTTGGAGTATCTGATGGCTGTGTTACGGGCCCGCATCGGGCAGCTCGTCGTGGACTGCGCCGACCCGGGGCGGCTCGCCCGGTTCTGGGCGGCGCTGCTCGGCGGGCGCCCGGTGGTGCGGGACCCCTCATGGGCGTACGTCGAGCCTCCCGGGGCGCCGCGTCTGGCCTTCCAGCGCGTACCGGAGGCGAAGGCGGCCAAGAACCGGCTGCACCTGGACCTCACGGTCGAGGACGTACGCCGGGCCCGGGCGGCGGCCGTGCGGCGCGGGGCAAGCCCGGTGGGCGCGACGGTCACCGACGCGCGGGGCGACTTCCAGGTGATGCGGGACCCGGAGGGCAACGAGTTCTGCTTCGTTGAGCCGACGGGCGGGTGAGCGGGCCCGGTGGGGGGGTGAGCGGGCCCGGTGGGGGGACAATGCTGGGGGAACCCCCGGGGGAAGACGATCCGCCGGGTCGCCGGACGGCGAGTCCACCGCGCCGCGCCTCGACGGCGGCCGAGTCCGCCGGACGGCCCCGGCCGGCTGCCGCAGGCTCAGGAGGTCCGCCATGGCACAGCGCACCGAGTTCGCACCGGATGCCGTGCACCACCCCGTGTTCGCCCGCTTCTACGCGCGCTACAGCGAGGCGGTGGATCTGAGGGCCGGGATCGCCGGGCACCGCGCGGAACTCCTCCACGGCCTCTCCGGGCGCGTCATCGAGATCGGGGCCGGCAACGGGCTCAACTTCGGGCACTACCCTGCGACCGTTTCCGAGGTGGTCGCGCTCGAACCGGAGCGCACACTGCGGCAGTTGGCGGTGCGGGCGGCGCTCAAGGCCGATGTGCCGGTGGATGTCGTGCCGGGCGCGGCGGAGGCACTGCCCGTCAGGAGCGAGGCGTTCGACGCGGCGGTGGCCTCGCTCGTTCTGTGTTCGGTACGGGACCTGCCGCGGGCACTCGCCGAGATCCGGCGCGTGCTGCGACCGGGCGGTGAGCTGCGGTTCTTCGAGCACGGCAGGGCGCAGGGGCGGGTGTTGTCGGCCGTGCAGTTCGGCTTGGACCACACGGTGTGGCCGAAGCTGTTCGGCGGCTGCCACACGGCCCGCGATCCGCTGGGTGCGATCAGGGCCGCGGGCTTCGAGATCGTCCGCTGCCGCCGCCTGCGGGTGCCCGACAAGGGCTTCGTCGCGCCGTCCTCGCCGTGCGTGCTCGGGGTGGCGCGGCGCCCGCCGCTCGTCCCTGACGAATAAGTCCTTGCCCGGGCAGGGGATGCCGCCGGCTGTGCAGTGGCCCGGGCCCGGTCGGACCGGGGGCTCCATCGGACGCGGTCGGACCCTGCCGGCGCGCGGCGGGCCGGGGCGTCGCGTCCACATGCCAGAACGGGTCGCCGCGCAACGGGGCCCGATGGTGGGATGCCGCCATGAACGAGCTGCGTATACGGGCCGCCGGGCCCGAGGACCTGGACGCCGTGCCGGCCTTCTGGAAGACGGCCGCCGAGGGCACCAGCATCAGCGACGACCGCGCGGGCGTGGAGGCCCTGGTCGCCCGTGACCCCGAGGCGCTGATCCTCGCGGAGGACGGCGGCGCCCTGGTCGGCACGGTGATCGCGGGGTTCGACGGCTGGCGCTGTCACCTGTACCGTCTCGCCGTCCACCCGGACCGTCGCCGCAAGGGCATCGGCGGGGCGCTGCTGGCCGCGGCCGAGGACCGTTTCGTGGCGCTCGGCGGGCGCCGGGCGGACGCCATGGTGCTGACGCGCAACGCGCTTGCCCAGCATGCCTGGCAGGCCGCGGGGTACGGGCCACAGGAGCAGTGGCGGCGATGGGTGAAGCCATTGGGCTGAGCGGCCTCACCACGCTCGCTTTGCCAATGCTTTACCATGGGTGGACCTTCACCCACCGACTGAAAGGTGTGAGCGTCCGCCCATGGGCGAGCCTCCCAGTACCAGCACCGCCGCGGATCGCCGCGCGTCCCGCCTCCCCCTGGCCGATCATGGGACGGAGGTGACCCGATGACCGAAGTGCTCCTGCTCCTGGCGGCCGTCCTGCTCTCGCTGGTCTGCGCGGTCTTCGTGGCCGCCGAGTTCTCCTTGACCACGGCCGAGCGCAGCGACCTGGAGCGTGCCGTCGAGCGTGGCGAACGCGGCGCCGCCGGCGCCCTCAAGGCCGTACGGAGCCTCACGTTCCAGCTGTCCGGCGCCCAGCTCGGCATCACCGCCACCGGACTTGTCATCGGCATGATCGCCAAGCCGTCGATCGCGAAGCTCCTCACCGGCCCGCTGGAATCGCTCGGCCTGTCCGCCTCGGCCGCAAGCTCGGTCGCGCTCGTGCTCGGCATGGTGCTCTCCACCGTCTTCCTGATGGTCGTCGGCGAGCTGGTCCCCAAGAACTGGGCCATCTCCTCGCCACTGGCCGTCGCCAAGGTCGTGTCGACCCCGCAGCGCGCGTTCAGCGCCGCCTTCCGGCCACTGATCAGCCACCTCAACACCTCGGCCAACCATCTGGTGCGGCGCTTCGGTCTTGAGCCCGCCGAGGAGCTGGCCTCCGCCCGCAGCCCGCAGGAGCTGGTGGCCCTGGCCCGGCACTCGGCCAAGCAGGGTGCGCTCGAAGCGGACACCGCCGAGCTGTTCGTCCGCACGCTGGGCCTCGCAGGGCTCAACGCCGAGAACGTGATGACGCCCCGCGTGCAGGTGACCGCGCTCGACGTGCAGGCCACCGCCGAGGACGTGGCCAACGCGACCCGCGCCACCGGCCTGTCCCGCTTCCCCGTCTACCGGGGCAGCCTCGACTCGGTCGTCGGCATAGCGCACATCAAGGACGTCCTCGCCGTACCGGCCGAGCGCCGGCGCCTGCATCCGGTGACCGCGCTGCTGCGCGAGCCACTGCTCGTACCCGAGACGCTGACCGTGGACCGGCTCCTGGACCAGCTGTACGGGAAGCGGACCATGGCCGTCGTCATCGACGAGTACGGCGGCACCGCGGGCGTCGTCACGCTTGAGGACATCGTGGAGGAGGTCGTCGGCGAGGTGCGCGACGAGCACGATCCGCACGAGACCCCCGATCTCGCCGCCGCCGGCCAGGACGCCGACGGCCGCACGCTGTACTCCGCGGACGGCGCCGCCCGCGACGACCAGCTCGCCGCCATCGGACTGCGGGTACCCGACGGCCCCTACGAGACCCTGGCCGGCCTGGTGGCGACCGAGCTCGGGCGCATTCCGAGAACCGGTGACCGGGTGGACCTGTCCGGCTGGCGCATGGACGTGGTCGACGCGAGCGGACGGCGCGCGGCGCGCGTCCTGCTGCATGCCCCGCTGGACACCGCGGACGACAAGGAGGCCGGCCGGTGATCGCGATCCAGATTCTCATCGGCCTGGCCACCCTGGTCGTCAACGCGTTCTTCGTGGGCGCCGAATTCGCCCTGATCTCGGTGCGCCGCAGTCAGATCGAACCGCTCGCCGAGGACGGCAACCGCCGCGCCCGCAGCGTCATTTGGGGCCTGGAACACGTCTCCGCCCTCATGGCCGCGGCGCAGCTCGGCATCACGCTGTGCACCCTGGTGCTCGGTGTGGTCGCCGAACCGGCCATCGCCCACCTGGTGGCACCGGTCTTCGACGCGGTGGGCGTGCCGGACGGGCTCATCCACCCGGTCTCCTTCGTGCTGGCCCTCGCGGTCGCGACGTACCTGCACATGCTGCTCGGCGAGATGGTGCCGAAGAACGTCGCCCTCGCCGAGCCCGCGCGCACCGCGCTGCTGCTCGGCCCGCCGCTGGTGACGCTGGCCAGGGCGCTGCGCCCGGTCATCTTCGCGATCAACGCCTTCGCCAACACCATCCTGAAGCTCCTCAGGGTGGACGCCAAAAGCGAGGTCGCGGCGACCTTCTCCGACGACGAGCTGGCCCGCCTGGTGACCGACGCGGGTGCTGCCGGGCTCCTCGACGACCGCGCTGCCGAGCGTCTGCGCGACGCCCTGGAGCTGGGGCGCCGTCCGGTGCGGGACGTGGTGGTGCCGCTGGACAAGGTGGTGCGGGCCGCGGTCGGCACCACCCCGGAGGAGCTGGAGCGGCTGTCCGCGAGCTCCGGGTTCTCCCGCTTTCCCGTCGTCGACGACGACCGCCGCATCCTGGGCTATCTGCACGTCAAGGACGCCCTCGACGCGTCACCGCGCGACGTGGCCTTCCCGGTCGCCGCGCTGCGGCCGATCGCCCGGGTGCGCACCGCGACCCCGCTGGACGACGTGCTCACCGCGATGCGCCGCAGCCGTACGCATCTGGCGGCGGCGCTCGGCGAGGACGGCAAGCTGGCGGGCCTCGTCACGATGGAGGACGTACTCCGCGAACTCGTGGGCCCCCCGACGGCCGCGGCCTAGCGTCGGGCCGGGGCAGCCGGATCTCACCTTGGCTCTGCTGGACGCTTTCGCCCTGCTGGACGCCTTCGTCCTGCTGGTCGCCTTCGTCCTGCTGGACAGCTTCGCCGCCCGGGCGACCCGCGCGTAGGGCGGGCCCGGCCGATCACGCGTGGCCGGCCGGGCGGCCCGGGTTCGTGGTCTCGGTGAGGCCGGGGCCCGACGCGCCGAGCCCCGCCGACCCGACCGCCATCAGCACAGCGAGCACCGCGGCCATCCCCGCGGTCGCGAACGCGGCGGTCCAGTGGACGTCGAGCAGACTGGTCGCCCCGGCCGTCAGGACGGCGGCGAGTGCCTGGGCGAACGTGCGGATCGCACGCTCGGCGGTGGCCTTCCAGAAGGCCGTCGTGAACAACATGGCACGCTCGCTCTCTCGCGCGGCCGTCACGGCCGTCGCGGCCGGGATCCGAAGAGTCCGAAGAGGTGGCCCCCAAAAAGTTGAGGTGTACCCGGCATACCGCGGAACGGCCCCCACGGACAGGGGCCCGGAGCCGCACAGGATCTGGGCCGCCCCCGGACCTACCGCGCGGTACGATCGCAGCGCCATGGAGATGAATGCCTCATACACCAGCTTTGTCGCGCTCGGGGACTCCTTCACGGAGGGCATGTCCGACCGCCTCCCCGACGGGTCCTACCGGGGCTGGGCCGATCTGCTCGCCACCCGCCTCGCGGCCCGCACGCCCGGTTTTCGCTATGCCAACCTCGCGGTGCGCGGCAAGCTCATCGGGCAGATCGTCGAGGAGCAGGTCCCCGCTGCGGCGGCGCTGCGCCCGGACGTCATCACGCTGGTCGGCGGCCTGAACGACACCCTGCGCCCCAAGTGCGACATGGGCCGGGTACGCGCCCTGCTGACGGAGGCGGTCGAACAGCTCGCGCCCTCCTGCAAGCACCTGGTGCTGATGCGCAGCCCGGGACGCAACGGCCCCGTGATGGAACGCTTCCGGCCGCGCATGGAGGAATTGTTCTCCCACATCGACCAACTGGCCGACCAGCACGGCGCGTTGGTCGTCGACCTGTACGGCGCGCCGGTGCTCGGCGATCCCCGCCTGTGGGACGTGGACCGGCTGCACCTGACCGCCGCCGGGCACCGCAGGGTGGCCGAAGCGGTGTGGCAGACGCTGGGCCTGGATCCCGAGGACGACTGGCGCTCCCCCCTGCCGCCGGCGGTCCGGCCGCGTTGGGCCACGAGCCGCACCGCCGACCTGCGCTTCGCCCGGCAGCATCTGGTGCCGTGGATAGGGCGCCGGCTCACCGGGCGTTCCTCGGGCGACGGGCGCAGCGGTGCCCATTACAGTGCCGATCGGGGCCGGGCGTTCTGGGTCACGCCGCCGCAAGGAGCATCCCCGGGCGCCGTGTCGGACTGGGCCGAGGCCGAGAACGACCACTGAACCCGGCGGGGCCCCTTACGCGGCCCCGTGCTCCGGCACCCGTACGCCGACGAAGCGGGTCGTGCGACGGAGCCGGAAACCGAGCGATTCGTACAGGGCGATCGCGCCGGTGTTGGCGGCGGCGGTGTGCAGGAACGGTGTCTCGCCCCGTTCCTTGATCCCCGCGGCGACCGCCCGGATCAGCCGGGTGCCGAGGCCCTGGCCGCGGTGGGCGGCGTCGGTGCAGACCGCGCTGATCTCCGTCCAGCCCGGCGGGTGCAGGCGCTCGCCGGCCATCGCGATCAGTTCGCCTCCGCGGCGGATTCCCAGGTAGGTGCCGAGTTCGACGGTACGCGGCCGGAAGGGGCCGGGCCGGGTGCGCGAGACGAGGGCCAGCATGTCGGGCACGTCGTCCGCGCCGAGTAGTACCGCTTCCGCGTCGGGGCGTGCCTCAACGGCCTCGTCGACCAGCTGCACGCCCGCCACGTCGAACGTCACCTCCCAGCCGGCGGGCAGCGCGCACCGCACTCCGGGCAGTTCCACGTCCTGGCCCGGACCCGCGAGCGCGGCCAGATCGGACCAGTAGGCGGCGTCCGGGGCGTCGGGCACGGCGAGCCAGGGCGACACGTCGGGCTGGTAGCGCAGCACCTGGCCCCGCGCCTCGGCGAAGCGGGCGTGCGGCCCGGTCAGCGCGCTGTACGCGGGGTTGTCCAGCGGGTGCGCGGGCGTCCCGGTGCGGACGGACACGTGGGGCATGGTCTCCCTGTCTTCCTGGTTCGGCCGGGGGAACCGCGTCCTCGCCGGAACTGCTTCATCACGTCCCTGAGAACAAGGGCGCATGCGGGTCCCCGCATTCCCGGACCGATGCGGACCAGCCGCCCCTGGTGGCCGGACCCGCGGCCCCACCGCGTGATCGTTCTTGGCATGCTGTGCACATGGCATCCCTCCAGCTCATCGACCTCGTCGACCAACTCCTCTCCCACACCGGCCCGTTGCCGATCGTTTCGGCCGGCGACCCCGTACTGCGGCGGCCCGCCGAGCCGGTGGGCGACCGTCTCGACCGGCGAAGGCTCGGCCGGCTGATCGAGGCGATGCGCGCGACGATGCACGCCGCTCCCGGCGTCGGCCTGGCCGCGCCGCAGGTGGGACTGCCGCTGCGGCTCGCGGTCATCGAGGACACGGCGGACGTGTCCGAGGACATCAGGCGGGCGCGCGGCCGTGTCCCGCAGCCGTTCCGGGTCCTGGTCGATCCGTCGTACGACGCGGTCGGAGCCGGCCGGGCCGCGTTCTTCGAGGGCTGCCTGAGCGTGCCCGGCTGGGGAGCGGTGGTCGCCCGGCACGAGTCCGTACGGCTGCGCGCGCTGGACGAGCACGGCCGCCCGGTGGACGAGGTGTTCACCGGCTGGCCCGCCCGGATCGTCCAGCACGAGACCGACCACCTCGACGGCACGCTGTATCTGGACCGCGCGGAGCTGCGCTCGCTGTCCTCGCGGGAGGCGATGGCCGAGCGCTGGGCCCAGCCCACGCCGGCCGCGGCGGCCGAGGCCCTGGGCTTCGAGCTGAGCGACCCCACGGAGGCATGAGCAGGAGGCACCGCTGCCGCTCTGCACTGCCTCACTGGGGGTGAGGGACGTCTCGTAGCAAGCCACAAACCGGGGTGGGGCGCTGGCCTGCAGAAATCGCCAGTAGAATCTCGACACGTGACTGCTGTGTCTGCGAAGCCTCGCATCCCGAATGTTCTGGCCGGCCGCTACGCCTCCGCGGAGCTCGCCGTCCTCTGGTCCCCCGAGCAGAAGGTCAAGCTGGAGCGCCGGCTGTGGCTCGCCGTGCTGCGCGCCCAGAAGGACCTGGGGATCGAGGTGCCCGATGCAGCGCTCGCCGACTACGAGCGCGTCGTCGACCAGGTCGACCTCGCCTCCATCGCCGAGCGCGAGAAGGTCACCCGGCACGATGTGAAGGCCCGCATCGAGGAGTTCAACGCGCTCGCCGGGCACGAGCAGGTCCACAAGGGCATGACCTCGCGCGACCTGACCGAGAACGTCGAGCAGCTCCAGATCCGGCTGTCCCTCGAACTGATGCGGGACCGCACCGTCGCCGTCCTCGCCCGCCTGGGCAAGCTGTCCGGCGAGTACGCCGAGCTGGTCATGGCCGGGCGCTCGCACAACGTGGCCGCGCAGGCCACGACTCTGGGCAAGCGTTTCGCGACCGCCGCCGACGAACTGCTCGTGGCGTACGGCCGCCTGGAGGACCTGCTCGCCCGCTACCCGCTGCGCGGCATCAAGGGCCCGGTCGGCACGGCGCAGGACATGCTGGACCTGCTGGGCGGTGACGCCTCGAAGCTGGCCGACCTGGAGCAGCGCATCGCGGGCCACCTCGGTTTCGCGCACGCCTTCACCTCCGTCGGCCAGGTCTACCCGCGCTCCCTCGACTACGACGTGGTGACCGCGCTCGTCCAGCTGGCCGCCGCGCCGTCCTCGGTCGCCAAGACGATCCGGCTGATGGCCGGACACGAGCTGGTCACCGAGGGCTTCAAGCCCGGCCAGGTCGGCTCGTCCGCGATGCCGCACAAGATGAACACCCGCTCCTGCGAGCGCGTCAACGGCCTCATGGTCATCCTGCGCGGCTACGCCTCGATGACGGGCGAGCTGGCGGGCGACCAGTGGAACGAGGGCGACGTGTCCTGCTCGGTGGTCCGCCGGGTCGCGCTGCCCGACGCGTTCTTCGCCTTCGACGGGCTCCTCGAAACCTTCCTCACCGTCCTCGACGAGTTCGGCGCGTTCCCCGCCGTCGTCGCCCGTGAGCTGGACCGCTACCTGCCGTTCCTTGCCACGACGAAGGTCCTGATGGCCGCGGTCCGCGCCGGGGTCGGCCGGGAAGCCGCGCACGAGGTGATCAAGGAGCACGCGGTGGCCTCCGCCCTCGCGATGCGCGAGCAGGGTGCCGAGCGCAACGAACTCCTCGACAAGCTCGCCGCCGACGACCGCATGCCGCTCGACCGGGCTCAGCTCGACGCGCTGATGGCCGACAAGCTCTCCTTCACCGGCGCCGCGGGCGACCAGGTGGGCGCCGTCGTCTCACGCATCGAGGAGATCGTCAAGCAGCACCCCGCGGCCGCGGGTTACGCCCCGGGCTCGATCCTGTGATCCTGCTTCCGTGCTGACTCCCCAGGAACTCAAGGCCGCTCGCGACACCGTCATTCCGGACGTGATCGCGGGCGGTCTTTCCGTACTGTTCTGCGGCATCAACCCCGGTCTGATGTCGGGCGCGACGGGCCACCACTTCGCCCGTCCGGGCAACCGGTTCTGGCCGGTGCTGCATCTGTCCGGCTTCACCCCGAGGCAGTTGAAGCCCGCCGAGCAGGACGAACTCCTCTCCTACGGTCTGGGCATCACCAATGTGGTGGCCCGGGCCACGGCACGCGCGGACGAGATCGACGCCGAGGAGTTCCGTGAGGGCGGGCGCCTGTTGGCGGCCAAGGTGGAGCGGCTGCGGCCCAACTGGCTTGCTGTCGTGGGGGTGACCGCGTACCGCACGGCCTTCGGCGACCGCAAGGCCCGGATCGGCCCGCAGGAGCACGTGATCGGTTCGACCCGGGTGTGGGCGCTGCCCAACCCCAGTGGCCTCAACGCCCATTGGACGGCGCAGACGATGGCCGAGGAGTACGCCCGGCTGCGCGTCGCCGCGCAGACCCCGCCCGGTTAGAAGCTGCCCCGCCTGTCCTGTGCGGGCGCGCGGGGCGTCGCAGTGGCGTCATCCGGCTTGCTTGCGGGCCGCTCGGGCCCGGCGGTGCGGCGGCCGGCCCGGTACCGGCCGGGGGTCGTTCCGATGATCCTGGTGAACGCCGCGATGAAGCTGCTGGGGTTGGCCCATCCGCAGGCCGAGGCGGTGTGGGTGGTGTCGTGGCCTTCGGCGAGCAGGACGAGTGCGTGGCAGACGCGTAGCTGCGTGCGCCATTCGTAGAAGGTCATGCCGAGTTCGTCGCGGAACAGGCGGCTCAGGGTGCGGCTGCCGGCTCCGACGGTCTTCCCGAGGTCGGCCAGCGTCGCGTTGTGGCCCGGCGTCTCGTACAGCATCCGGGCAATGGCCTGGAGTCGGTCGTCCTGTGGCTCCGGCAGGTGCAGGGGCTGTTCTTGCGCTGCGCGGAGTTCGTCGACGAGGACGCGAAGCAGACGAGAGCGCGCGGAGGGGCTGTAGTCGGGCACGGCGTCGTCGTAGGCACGGGGGCCGGTCAGGGCGAGCAGAACCTCGCGGGCGAGATCGGAAGCGAGGAACACGGCGGGACCGTCCGGCACGAGCCGGGCGAGGGCCGGCGGGAGAAAGACGATCCGCATGTCGGTGTCGCCGTGTGCTCGGTGGCGGTGCGTGAACCCGGCGGGGGTCCAGGCGACCCGGTTGGCTGGCGCGACCGACGTCCCGCTGCGGGTGTGAACGGTCAGCACGCCACTGGCCGCGTACACCAGGTGTCCCCGGGGGTGCGACTGGGCTGCGCTTGTCTCGCCGGACGGCCACAGGTGACGTCCGCCGGACGGCCACATGAGCGAGGTGGCGTCGGCGCTCGGTGGAGGTTGGCGGCGAACGGGCATCGGTTGGCATGTTACCGGTAGCAAGCCACCCCCTGATCCCGTGAGACTGCCTGCATGCGGCGTGGTTCTCAGGTGCGTGGAGCGCCTGGCCGAACCACATGTCATCGGGGCAGCGGGCCCCGACAACCGCGCCAGAGAAGGAGATTGACATGGCGACGTTCGTCCTCGTGCCGGGCGCCTGGAAGGGCTCCTGGTCCTTCGAGTCGGTGGTTCCGCTGCTGGAGCGTGCCGGTCACACCGTCCACGCCCTGACCCTGACCGGTCTGCGTCCGGACGACGACGCCGCGACCCTCGCGAGTACCAACCTCGACTCGCACGCCGACGACGTGGTGCGCCACCTCGATCGCCACCACATCGCCGGCGCGACGCTGGTCGGGCACAGCTACGGCGGGATGGTGATATCGCGGCGGCCGCCGACCGCGCCGCCGGCCGGATCTCACGACTGGTGCATCTCGACGCCTACGTACCGCTCGACGGTGAGTCGTGCTGGTCGTCGACGAACGACCACTTCCGGGAGCTGCTGAGCACCGGGGCCGCGGCCACCGGCTACGCCGTCCGGCCGCCGGACGGCGGCGATCCCCGCCGCCGCCCCCACCCCCTCGCCTCGTTCCTTCAGACGATCCGGCTCACCGGCGCGTTCGCCGAGGTGCCGCGTCGGGAGTTCGTCTACTGCTCGGGGTGGGAGGACCGGACGCCGTTCGCCGCACAACGCACCCGGCTCCAGGCCGATCCCGCGTGGCAGGTCCACGATCTTCCGACCGGTCACGACGCCATGCACGAGGACCCGGAAGCCGTCGCCGCGCTCCTGCTCGGCGAAGGCGCCGCGGATGCGCCGACCGACACACGACAGATGTGCCGCCCATGAGGGCCGGCTCCTTTTCGGCCGGGCCACCGCGACACGGCCTCCTCGCCGACGGGGCCGTTACGCCCGCCCGTTGAGGCAACACCCAGCCATCGGGCGCCTCCGCCTCGGGGCTCGGGGCTCGGGGCTCGGGGCTCGGAACGTCATAGGCTTCCCAGCCCGGCCCGGGCGTCGGCGGCGGGCGGCGGCGCGCGACGGAGACCGTCAACTCGCCCGGCCCGCAACCGATGGCGGCCGATGTCGGCTTCGCGTGCTTCCTCGTGCTCCCTCGTGATTCTTCTTCGTGCTTCCGCGTGCTTCCGCGTACTTCCCCGTTCTCCCTAGGGAGGTGCTATCTCCGTCACCGTCACGCTCAGGTCCCACCCCGGGCCCTCCTCCTCCAGGTCGAGGCCCAGCGCTATCCACCTGCCGTCGACCCGCCACAGGTGCAGGAAGTCGAAGCCGACGGCGAACTCCGCCCAGGGCTCCGGTATGGATTCCCCCGCGACCAGCCGGGCCTGCGCGCTCCAGAGGCTGATCCACTGCGGTTCCTGCCAGCGACGGGTGAGCTCTGCGACCAGCGCGTCATGGTCGGCGACGCACTGCGCGCGCTGTTCGAGCCGCTCCGTCAGGTCCTCCCACTCCTCTTCGTCGGCGCTCAGACACACGCTGTGGTACCCCGGCCCGCTCACACCCGAGCCGTCGCGGCCGCGCTCCGCGGGGAACTCCCGGGAGCGCAGCCGGTCGATGTGCTGGAGATACAGGGCGGTGGTCATGTCGTCAGTAAACCGGCTGCCACTGACAATTGGCGGTGTGTCAGTGGTTGAACGGTCACCCCCGGGCGGTCACCCGGGCGGTCATCGCGGCATACGAGTCCGGATTCGTGGCCCAGGGCTGATGCGCCTCCGTTACGGGCCGCCGCTCGCCGTACACCTGACCAGCGAGTACGATCCGGCAGACACGCGCACGAGCTGGGAGGACACACGTTGGGGCGGCTGACCGGCGGGGACCCCTCTCTGCTGCGGAGGATCAACAGCGCGGTGGTGCTGCATGCCCTGAGGGGCGCGGAATCTCCCACACTGACCGATCTGACCCGGATCACCGGCCTGTCACGGCCGACGGTCGAGGGCGTGGTCGACGGCCTGATGGAGGCCGGGCTCGTCGTCGAGTCGGCGCCCGAGGAGGGCGAGGCCCGGCGTCAGGGCCGTCCCGCGCGGCGCTTCAGGTTCCGGGCCGAGGCGGGGCACCTGCTCGGCATAGAGATCGGCCCGCACCGGGTGGCCGCGCTGCTCTCCGGCCTCGACGGCC
Organism: Streptomyces sp. NPDC048416; assembly: GCF_043200435.1. Taxonomy (NCBI): domain Bacteria; kingdom Bacillati; phylum Actinomycetota; class Actinomycetes; order Kitasatosporales; family Streptomycetaceae; genus Streptomyces; species Streptomyces sp. NPDC048416. The sequence continues at coordinate 91,173 of NZ_JBICXU010000014.1, read as the reverse complement.
GGATCTTCGGCGCGGGTTCGCGCGAGGTGCCGGAGGCGGCCTCGGCCGACGAGCGTCTTGAACGGGTCCGGGTGACCGTCGCCGATGTGCTGCGCCGCGCCGGTGTGGCCCGCAGCTCGTTGCGCGCGGTCGGCGTCGGCAGCCCGGGCATCGTCGAGGCGGACGGCACGGTGCGGCTCGGCACCGCGCTGCCGGAGTGGACGGGCCTGCCGCTGGGCGAGCGGTTGCGGCGTTCCTTCCGCTGCCCCGTCCTGGTGGAGAACGATGCCAACGCGGCGGCCGTGGCCGAACACTGGAAGGGCGCCGCGGTCGACTCCGACGACATGGTTTTCGTCATGGCCGGCCTGAGCCCGGGCGCGGGTTCGCTGATCGGCGGCCGGCTGCACCGGGGCTTCGGCGGCGCGGCGGGTGAGATCGGCGCGCTCCACCTGCTCGGCCGCGACGTCACGCCCGAGAAGCTGCTCTCGACCACGGACGAGCCGCTGCACCCGCTGGACGAGCAGGCCGTCGCCGATGTGTTCACGCTGGCCCGGCAGGGTGACGCGCGAGCACAGGCCGCGGTGGAACGATTCCTTCAGCGGCTTGTGCACGATGTCGCGGCCCTTGTGCTGGCCCTCGATCCGGAACTGGTCGTCGTGGGCGGCTGGGCGGCCGGCATCGACGGCGTACTGGAGCCGCTGCGCAAGGAGCTGGCGCGCTACTGTCTGCGGCCGCCCCGCGTGGTGCTTTCGATGCTCGGCGAGGCGGCGGTGGCGACGGGCGCGCTGCGTCTCGCCCTCGATCACGTCGAGGAAGAGTTGTTCGCCGTCGAGGGCACGGTGACGGCGCGGCGCTGAACTGGGCTGAGCTCGGCTGGGCTGATCTGAGCTGGGCTGGGCTGAGCTCGGCTGAGTTGCCCAGGCATCACCAAGGCCCGCGGCTCAAGGAGCCGCGGGCCTCGTGGTGTGCGGGGCGCGGGTCAGGAGGCTCGGCGCTGCTGACCGGTGTGGCGGGCGGGACAACGGTCAGCAGGCTCGGCGCGGCTGGCCGGTGTGGCGTGGCGGGGCGCGGGTCAGGAGGCTCGGCGCTGCTGGCCGGTGTGGCTGATCTCCAGATCGCCCGAGTCGCCGAAGGTGAGGCGGCAGGTGTCCGCGCGGTAGGTGGCGACCGAGACGGCCAGGGTGCGGCCGCCGGCGAAGTACCGGGTCGTCACGACGAGGACGGGTGCGCCGGGCAGCCGGTCGAGTTCCTTGGCGTCGTCGGCGCGCGCCGAGCCCAGTTCCACGGCGCGGTCCTGGCCTTCGAGCTCCAGGCGCCGCAGTTCGCGCAGTACGGCGCGGCCGCGCGCGGGTCCCGACGGTACGTCGATGGCGGAGAGCTCGGGCACCGAGCCGACCGGGACGTACAGGAGCTCGGCGGCGACGGCCTGGCCGTGGGTCACCCGGATCCGGCGGACGGTGTGCACTTCTTCGCCGCCTGCCGCGCCGAAGAGGCGGGACACCGCCGGGGGCGCCACGGCGGTCATGGCGTCGGCCGTCTGCCAGTCGTCGCCGGGTGCGCCGGGCCAGTCGTGCTGGGCTGTGGCCACCGGAACGGCCGTGCGGGGCGGGGCGACGGTGGTGCCGACGCCACGGCGACGATGCAGTCTGCCTTCGAGTTCCAGCTGTTCCAGCGCCTGGCGCAACGTCGCGCGTGCGACGCCGAACCGGGCTGCGAGGTCACGCTCGTTGGGCAGGATCTCGCCCACCGCGAAGTCCGAGTCGAGCGCCTCGCTGAGTACCGTCTTGAGGTGCCAGTACTTCGGTTCCGGCACCGATTCCAGCTGCGTGGCCCCCACCCTGATCCTCCGCAATCGCCGTGTCCGCGGCGGCTTTCCGTGCCCTTGTTTATTAAAGGTTCCTGCACTAACTCTGCGACCATAGGGCGGCCCACCCCCTTGGTCAAGACCAATCCTCGGTCCGTTACGGAGCGCACACGACGGTTGCCACAGAGCGTTCACATGACGTTCGCGCCCCCGCCGTGCCCGTACGGAGACGGGGTCGATCCAGGCGCCCAGGCGGCCACCGCGGAGTGCGCGGAGGCCGGTCCGTTCATGGCGCGCCCGAAATGTCTATTGAACTCCCGGCTACCGGACGGTAGTTGTTGCTGACAAGTCGTCTAAGCGCGGATCCCAGGACAGGGAGCAGCACCATGACCTCAGAGGTCTCGTTCACGATCGACACCCCCCGAGGGAAGCGCTCCACCTCGGTCACCTACCGGCGCGAGGGCACGGGCGAACCGCTTCTGCTGCTGCACGGCATCGGCCACCACCTCCAGGCATGGGACCCGGTCTTCGACCTGCTGGCCGCCGACCGTGATGTGATCGCCGTCGACCTGCCGGGCTTCGGCGCCTCGCCGGGACTGCCGGACGGCGTCTCCTACGACCTCGCCACCGTCGTCCCGGTCCTCGGCTCCCTGTGCGCGGCCCTCGGCGTCGACCGCCCCCATGTCGCGGGGAACTCGCTGGGCGGGCTGCTCGCCCTTGAGCTCGGGCGCGCCGGGCTCGTACGTTCCGTGACGGTGCTCTCGCCGGCCGGCTTCTGGACGCCTTCGGAGCGGCAGTACGCGTTCACCGTGCTGCGCACCATGCGGCGGACGGCGAAGGCCCTGCCGCTCCCGCTGATCGAGCGGATGTCCCGCACGGCCGCCGGGCGCACGGCGCTGACCAGCACCATCTACGCCCGGCCCGGCAGGCGTTCACCGCAGGCCGTCGTCGCCGAGACGCTTGCGCTGCGCGACGCTCCGGGCTTCGGGCGGACCCTGGCCGCCGGGCGGGACGTCGTGGTCACCGACGACGTGCCGGGCGTGCCCGTGACCGTCGCCTGGGGCAGCAAGGACCGGTTGCTGCTGCGCCGCCAGGGCGTCCGCGCCAAGCTCGCCGTCCCAGGCGCCCGGCTCGTACGGCTGCCGGGGTGCGGCCATGTGCCCATGAACGACGACCCGGCCCTGGTCACCCGCGTCATCCTGGACGGAAGCCGCCCGGTCGACGGGCCCGCGCGGAGGGCTGCCCAGCACGCCTGAGCGGGCCGCCGGAACGCATCCTGCACCGGAGGCGAACACTCCAGGCCACAGACGGCGGAAAACGACCAAAAGAGCATCAGAAGCACACTTAACCCGTCAGTCACAAAGCGTTCGTGATCACGCAACACCGCTCCGTCACAGTGGTGCCATGACTGATACGCGCGCCTCTAACTCCGCCCCGAACTCCGCCTCGAACTCCGCCTCGTCCGCCACCCCGTCCCCCGCCCCGATGCCGACGGCACACGCCCGGTCCCGCCGTCACTCGTGGCGGCGGGACCTCGTCGAACTCGCCGCGCTGTTCACGGCCGTGGCCGTCGCCGACGGACTCGCGAACCTGGTCGCACACGGCCCCGACGGGACGCTCCTGCTGGTCGCGTCCGCGGCGGTGCTGGTCGCCACGGCGGCGTTCCACACCTGGTGGGCACGGCGCCACAGCCACGCCCCGCCGCCCCAGGGCGTCGGTGACGCCGGTGACACAAGTGACACCGCTGGCGGCGCGGCGGCCGACGGCGAATGCGGGGTGGAGGGCGCGTCCCGCGAGACGGCCCTGTGGCGGATGCGGACGACGGTGCGGGACGAGCCGGGGAGCCTCGCAGCGCTGTGCACCGTCCTGGCCGGGCACCGCGTGGACATCCTCACCCTCCAGACGCACCCGCTGGCCGACGGCACCGTCGACGAGTTCCTGCTGCGCACCCCGGCGGGCGTGTCGGCCGCCGAACTGACCCGGGCGGTGGCCGAGGCGGGCGGCCAGGACACCTGGACCGAGCGGGCCGACGCCCATGACCTCGTGGACGCGCCGACCCGGATCCTCGGCCTCGCGACCCGTACCGCACTCGACGCCGCGGAACTCCCCCTCGCACTGCGCCAGTTGCTGGGCCGCTGCACCATCCACTCGCTGCCCGCGGTCTCCCTCACCGGCCGCCCGCACGGCGAGATCGCCCCGGTCGAGGGCGTACTGGAGTCGACGACCATGCGGCTGCGCGACCCCAACGGCGGGGCCATCACCATCGAGCGGCCCCATCTGGCGTTCACCCCGACGGAGTTCGCCCGCGCCAGGGCTTTGGTCGAGCTGGATGCCCGGCTCGGCCCGCGTGTGCCGCGCGGCGAGGACGTGCTGACGCTGCCCGAGGGCAACGAGATCACCGTACGGCGCGCCGGTCCGGGTGATCTGGAGGCAGCCAAGGCCATGCACGAGCGCTGCTCCGAGCGCACGCTCGGCCTGCGCTACCACGGCCCCGTCGGCGACGCCGACCGCTACCTCGGGCACCTCCTCAGCCCCCGCTACGGCCGCACCCTCGCCGTGCAGACCGCCTCCGGACGCCTCGTCGCGCTCGGCCACCTGCTGTGGGACGGCGACGAGACCGAGGTCGCCCTGCTCGTCGAGGACTCCTGGCAGCGCCGCGGTATCGGCTCCCAACTGCTGCGCCGTCTCGTCGATCTCGCCGCAGAGGCCGGCTGCGACAGCGTCTACGCCGTCACCCAGGCATCCAACACCGCCATGGTCGCCGCCATGCGCGGGCTCGGACTCGCCCTCGATTACCAGATCGAGGAGGGCACCGTGGTGGTCACGGCCCGACTCGGCGCCACGGAGCCCCAGGGCGCGCCCGCACGCCCCCGGCCCGTCGATCGGCGGTAGCGGACGGCGTCCCGGGGACCCCCGACGGGTGCGTGCACCAGATCCGACGGGTGCGCGCACCGGATCCGTCAGGTGCTCGCGCCACAATCCGACAGGTGCTCGCGCCACAATGGGTGGTGACGCGGAGCCCTCGCTCGGAGAGGATGTCCGCATGTCAGTCACTTCCAGCAGCGCGCTGCCCCGCCAGGTCGCCGACGCCTATGTCGACGCACTCATCGAACTCGACCCGATCACCGGGAGCTATCTGGGCGTCAGGGCGAGCCACGCCCTCCTGCCCGACTTCTCCCCCGCAGGACAGTCGGCCCTGGCCGACCTGGCGCGCACGACGCTCGCCCGTCTCGACGAGGCCGAGCGGCAGCCCGGCGCCGACAGCGACGCCGAGCGGCGCTGCGGCCGGCTGCTGCGGGAGCGGCTGACCTCCGAACTCGGCGTGCACGAGACGGACGAGGGACTGCGCAAGATCAGCAACCTCAACTCACCGGTGCACGACGTGCGGATGGCGTTCACGATGACGCCGACGGAGACCGAGGAGGACTGGCGCGCCCTCGCCGCACGGCTGCGCGCCGTACCCGGTGCCGTCGGCGGTTACCGTGCCTCGCTCGAACTCGGCCTGGAGCGCAAGCTGTTCGGCGGCCCGCGCGCCACCGACACCGTCATCGGGCAGCTCGGCGAGTGGATCGGCACCGGCTTCTTCGAGGGGCTCGCGGCACCCGGCCCCGCGTCGCTGCGCACCGAACTCGACACGGCGGCCGCCGAGGCGTCCGCCGCGCTCGGCACCTTTCGCGACTGGCTGCGCGACGGGTACGCGCCGGCCATCGAGGGGGCGTCGGACACGGTGGGCCGCGAGCGCTACCAGCGCTGGTCGCAGTACTACAACGGCACCGCGCTCGACCTCGACGAGGCGTACGCGTACGGCTGGTCCGAGTACCACCGGCTGCTCGGCGAGATGAAGACCGAGGCCGCCAAGATCCTGCCCGGCGCCGGCCCCTGGGAGGCGCTGGCCCACCTCGACGAGCACGGCACGCACATCGAGGGCGTCGACGAGGTCCGCGCATGGCTCCAGTCCCTGATGGACGAGGCCATCGACGCGCTCGACGGCACCCACTTCGAACTCGCCGAGCGGGTACGGAAGGTGGAGTCCCGCATCGCGCCGCCCGGCGGCGCCGCGGCCCCGTACTACACCGGCCCCTCCGAGGACTTCTCGCGCCCGGGCCGCACCTGGCTGCCCACCATGGGCGGGACCCGCTTTCCGGTGTACGACCTGGTGTCGACCTGGTACCACGAGGGCGTGCCCGGCCACCACCTCCAGCTCGCCCAGTGGGTGCACGTGGCCGACCAGCTCTCGCGCTACCAGGCCACCGTCGGCATCGTCAGCGCCAACGCGGAGGGCTGGGCGCTGTACGCCGAGCGCCTGATGGACGAGCTGGGCTTCCTCACCGACCCCGAGCGCAGGCTGGGTTATCTGGACGCGCAGATGATGCGCGCCTGCCGGGTGATCATCGACATCGGGATGCACCTGGAGCTGGAGATCCCGGCGGACTCGCCGTTCCACCCGGGCGAGCACTGGACGCCCGAGCTGGCCCACGAGTTCTTCGCAGCGCACAGCAGCCGTCCGGCCGACTTCGTCCAGAGCGAGCTGATCCGCTACCTGTCGATGCCGGGGCAGGCCATCGGCTACAAGCTGGGCGAGCGCGCCTGGCTGCTGGGCCGCGAGAACGCCCGGGCCCGCCGCGGCGACGCCTTCGATCCGAAGGCCTGGCACATGGCGGCCCTCTCGCAGGGCTCGCTCGGCCTCGACGACCTGGTCGACGAGCTCTCCAAACTCTGAGCATCCCTGCGGGGGCGGTCCGCTCAACGGGCCGTCCCCGCTGGGGACGTCCGGGGTGGTCAGTCGGCGAGGTCGGCGGCTTGCATCCGCAGGACGTGTGCCAGCGCCCGTGTGGGCGCCTTCATGGGGCCCGGCCCGCGCACCAGGCTGATGCGTCGCACCTCGTCCGCGACGCCCTCGACGGGCACGAGGCATACGCCGGGCGGGACCACGGGCAGCAGCGCCGGTGTGGCCGTGGTGATGCCGGCGCCGGCCGCGACCAGGTGCAGTTTGGTCAGCCAGTCGCGGGCGGTGTGGCGGACCACCGGCCGTCCGGGCAGACCGGGCCAGACACCGAGCAGCGGCTCGTCCGCGGTGCCGGGACTGGCGATCCACGGTTCCCGCGCGATCTCCTCGACGCTGACGCTGCCCCGCTCGGCGAACGCGCCGCCCGCCGGCACCACCACGGCCAGCTGCACTTCCATCAGCGGCTCCGCGGTCAGGGGCGGATCGTCCGTGTCGGGCGAGCGGTGGGGCGGCCTGGAGGAGAGGAGCGCGAGATCCAGGGTGCCGGCGCGCAGCGCACGCGCCAGTGCGGGGGTGGTCGCCTCACGCGTCGTCACCTGGATGTGCGGGTGCTCCTGGCGCAGCATCGCCAGGGCACGGGGCACGATCACCGCTCCGGCGGTGGGGAAGAAGCCCAGCCGGACGCGGCCCCGCTCGACCTCCCGCGCTCCGCGCAACTCCCGGCCGGCGTCCTCCAGGGCGTCCAGGGCGACGACGGCATGCCGCAGGAGGGCACGGCCCGGGCCGGTCAGCCGGACACCCCCGGCGTGCCGGTCGAAGAGCCGGGCGCCGGTGGCCTGTTCCAGTGCGGCCATCTGCCGGGAGACGGCCGACTGCGTGTATCCGAGCGCGTCCGCCGCGGCGGTGAAGGTACCCCGCTCCGCCACCTCGCGCAGCACCCGCAGCGCGACCAGCGTCATCTCCATGAGGTCTCCATGAGGTCTTCTCCATCGAGTACATGAGTACATGAGTAATCGGCATGTCTGTTGTGCCGAACATTCGTTGGCGCAATGCTCGCCGCGTTCCTAGCGTGGAGGACATGAACGAGCAGGCCGCCCACGGGACTTCCGTACGCGGCGGCCGGGTGCTCCTCTTCCCGAGGAAGGCAATGAATCATGCCGATGATCAATATCTACCTGCGCCAGGGAACTCCCGCCGAGTACCGCCGCAATGTGTCCCTGGGCATCCACAGGGCGATGGTCGACGTGTTGAAGATCCCCCAGGACGACCAGTTCCACATCTTCCACGAGGTCTCGCCCGACAACTTCCACATGCAGCCGGTCGTGTTCGGTCTGCGCCGCAGCGAGCGCGCCATGTTCATCCAGGTGTCCATCAACCACCGTACGGCCGCGCAGAAGGCCGAACTGTTCCAGGCGATCGTCGACAGCCTGCGGCTGTTCGCCGACGTCCCCGAGGAGGACATCCTGATGACGATCCTCGAAACGGCCAGGGAGAACTGGTGGGTCGCCGGCCGGGTCGTCAACCCCGCCACCGGCTATGACGAGCGCATGAACGACGCCCTCACCGGAGCGGAGGCCATGAGCTGAGGGCGGCGGCGGCCTCCCCGCACGCATCGTGTCCGGGCGCGGTCACAGCGGGGCTTCCGACCGCAGCCGCACCGTCGAACCCGTGCGGTCCTTGACCACTTCCAATTGCGCCGGGATACGGCGGCGCAGGTCTCCGACGTGGCTCACGATGCCCACGCTGCGGTCGCGTTCGCGCAGCGAGTCCAGTACGTCAAGGACCTCGTCCAGGGTCTGGTCGTCGAGGCTGCCGAAGCCCTCGTCGATGAACAGGGTGTCCAGGCGCGCGCCGCCCGCCTCGTCCGTCACGACGTCCGCGAGGCCCAGGGCGAGCGCGAGGGAGGCGAAGAACGTCTCGCCGCCCGAGAGCGTGGCCGTGTCCCGTTCGCGGCCCGTCCAGGCGTCCACCACATGCAGGCCGAGACCGGAGCGCCCACGGCCGCCCCTGGCATCGGAGTGGATCAGCGTGTACCGGCCGCCCGACATGCGCTGGAGCCGGGCGGTGGCGGCGGCCGCGACCTGTTCGAGGCGGGCGGCGAGCACATAGGACTCAAGGCGCATCTTGCGCTCGTTGTCGGCGGAGGTGCCCGCGGTGAGCCCGGCCAGGCGGGCCACCCGCTCGTACTCCTCCCGCAGCGGACCGATCCTGCGAGTCTCCCCGGTGGCCCGGGCGCTCAGGTCGTGGAGTTCCGTGCAGCGGGCGCGGGCCGCCGAGAGCGCCGACGCGGCGTCCCGCAGGGCGCGTTCGGCCGCGGCGGCCCCGGCCTCTGCCTCCTCGGGGCGGGCCGGTGCGGCCCGGCCCGCCGCGGCGGTCTCCGGTTCCGCGAGGCGCGCGGTGACCGTGGCGTACTGGTGCTGCCATGCGTCGATCCGGTGCTGGATGTCACGCTGACCGGGCTCGTCGATCAGGGCCGCGGACGCCGCCTCCGGGGTGTCGAACCCGGCACGGAACGCCGCCTCCGAGAGCCGCCCGTCGGCTTCCTTGAGCCGTACGGCGCTGTCTTCGACGGCGCGGACCGCCGCAGCCGCCTCGGCCAGGATGGCCGCCCGGTGTTCGAGCAGCGCCGCTTGCTCCGCCACGCCGGCGGCGCCCGCCCGGGCCTGGCTCAACTCCTCTTCCAGGACGGCCTGTTCGCGGTCAAGGGCCTCGCGGCTTGCGGTGCGGGCGGCGACGTTCTGCTGTGCGGTGCGCTGGGCGGCCAGGCGCTGGGTGTACTCCCGCTCCGCCGCCGCGAGGGACACCTGGGCCTCGTGCAGCCCCGCGGCCTCGTCCCGCGCCGCAGCGTAGGAGTGCCGCAACTCCGCGGCCGTCGCCGCCAGTTCGGCGAGGCTCGTGTCGCCCGCGGCCGACCGGACGCCCGCAAGCTCCTCCCGTACGGAGGCGAGGGCTCCCTCCGCCGCGACGCGGGCCCCTTCGGCGTCCCGGTACGCCCGCTGCGCGGTGTCCTCGGCTGCGCGGTCGACCTGGCCGGCGCCGGGGCGGGCGGGCGCGGGGTGTTCGGCCGAGCCGCACACCGCGCAGGGCTCCCCCTCGCGCAGCCCCGCCGCGAGTTCGGCCGCGATGCCCCGCAGCCGCTCCTCGCGCAGTGCGAGCCAGCGTTCATGAGCGGTATTGGCTGCCTCCCGGGCCTCGGCGTGCCGCTGTTCGGCCGGGGCCAGGCGGGCCTCCAACGCGTCGCGCCGACGGGCGGCTTCGAGGCGCCGGTCGGCCGGTTCGAGGCGGCCTGCGAGGTGTTCCGCGCGGGCCGCGGCCTCATGGGCGGCCTCGATCCGGGCCTGGTGGCCGAGCCGGGCGGTCTCCCAGCCCGCGAGCCATCCCGCCGCGTCGGTGAGGACGTCCTCGTCGGCGCGGGCCCGCCGATCGAGCCGGGCACGCTCCTCGTCGATCTCCGTGCTGCGCCGCTCGGCCCGGCGGGCGGACTCCAGTGCGCCGAGGTCCTGACGCATCCTGCGTTCCAGGGCGGCGAGTTGAGCGGCGCCCGCGTCGGCGAGTTCCGGGTGCAGCCGGGAGCGGGAACGGTCGCGTTCCTCGGTGGCCGTGCGGTGATCGCGCCGGGCCTGCTCCCACCATTCGAGGGCGGGAGAGACGAGCTCCGCCTTGCGGGCCGTGTCCAGCCGGGCCCGCAGCGTCTCCTGTTCGGGACGACGGGCGGCCAACTCCTGCGCCTCGCACCGCGCTTGGGCATACCGCTCCTGGAGCGCGGCGAGCTGCCGAGCCTCTTCGGCGGCGCGCCGGGCGGCGGCCTGCCTGCTCTCGGCCGCGTCCACGGCGGCCGCCGCGATGTCGAGGCGTTCGCGCGCCTCGCCTCGCGCGACGGCGGCCCACTCCAGGACCGCCGTCGCGAGCCCCGGGTCGCCCGGCCGTGCCTCGGGCAGCGGCCACGCGCGCATGTCGGCGCTGTCGCCCGCAGCCTGCGCGATGCGCTGGGCGTACGCGAGCAACCGCTCGTCGCCGTCCTTGACCTGCCGTTCGGCGGACTTGCGCAGCTCGGCCAGGCGGTCCTCGACGGCGGCGAACCGGCGGGTGTCGAAGAGCCTGCCGAGCAGTTTGCCGCGTGTTTCCGCGTCCGACCTGAGGAACTTGGCGAACTCCCCCTGCGGCAACAGCACGACCTGGCAGAACTGCTCGCGGCTCATGCCGAGGAGCTGTCCCAGTTCCTCGCCGATCTCCTGGTGCGAGCGGCTCAGCGCCTGCCAGGCCCGGCTCGCCGGGTCGTACTCGCGCAGCCAGGTCTGCGCCTTCTCGGTGGTGAACCCGGTGCCCTTCTTCTTGGGGCGGTCCTGCTGCGGGCGGCGGGTGACCTCCAACCGGCGCCCGCCGACGGTCAGTTCGAGCAGGACCTCGGTGAAGACACCCGGCGCGGCATGGTCGCTGCGCAGCACGGTGCCGGGGCTCTGCCGGGCGCCGGGCACGGCCCCGTACAGGGCGAAGCAGACGGCGTCGAGCACCGAGGTCTTGCCGGCGCCGGTCGGCCCGTGCAGCAGGAAGAGCCCCGCCGATGACAGCGCGTCGAAGTCGATCTCCTGGCTTGTGGCGAAGGGGCCGAAGGCCGTGACCCGCATACGGTGCAGCCTCACCTGGCCACCTCGCGCACCCCGTCGTCCACGCGTACGGCGTCGAACGCGCCGTGCAGGACCGTCCGTTCGCGGTCGTCGGGGCCACTGCCGCCGCGTACGTGGGCCACGAAGTCCTCCGCGATCTGCTGGTCGCTGCGGTCCCTGAGCCGCTGCGCGTACGAGGCGCGCGGGTCGCCTTCGGCGCGCTCGGGGTCGAAGGCGAGGCTCAGGGTGCCCGGGAAGCGGGCGCTGATCCTGGCCATGGCGTCGGCCGGCCGCGCGGCGTCGGTCAACGTGGCCTCCACCCAGGCCTGTTCGTGCCGGGCGAGAGCCGGGTCTTCGAGCAGCGCGTCGAGATGGCCGCGGATCCGGGCGAGGGGGCGGGGCACCGGGCAGTCGACGCGTTCGGCCGTGACGGCTCCGTCGGCGGCGAGGTCCACGAGCCACATGGTCTTGCGGTGGGTGGTCTCCGAGAAGGAGTAGGCGAGCGGCGAGCCCGAGTAGCGGATCCGCTCGGTGATCACCTGGCTGCCGTGGAGGTGGCCGAGTGCCACGTAGTCCACGCCGTGGAAGACCCCGGCGGGCACGGCGGCAACCCCTCCCACGGTGATGTCGCGCTCGCTGTCGCTGGGCTCGCCCCCCGCCACGAACGCGTGCGCCAGGACGACGGAGCGGGTTCCCGCGGGACGGCCCGCGAGGTCGGCCCGCACCCGTTCCATGGCGGCGCCCAGCACGGCCTCGTGCCCGCCCCTCGGCGCGGCCAGTTCGTCGCGGACCAGGGCCGGCTCCAAGTACGGGAGCCCGTAGAAGGCCACGTCGTCGATCATGACCGGCGTTCCGCAGCCCGCCGGGTCGGTGCGCAGGTGGATCCCGGCGCGTTCGATCAGTCCTGCCCCCACCCCGAGCCGTCGCGCCGAGTCGTGGTTGCCGGAGATCATCACGGTCGGCACGCCCGCGTCGGCGAGGGTGTGCAGCGCCCGGTCGAAGAGGTCGACGGCGGCCAGCGGCGGCACCGCGCGGTCGTAGACGTCCCCCGCGACCAGGACCGCGTCCACACCCCGGTCGCGCACGGTCGCCACCAGGTGGTCGAGGAACGTGGCCTGGGCGCCCAGCAGGTCGACGCGGTGGAAGGACCGGCCCAGGTGCCAGTCCGAGGTGTGCAGAATCCTCACGAAACCGCTCCGACCTGCATGTTTCCCCTCATCCTCGCCCGCAACCAGCACCGGCCTTCGGCCCGGCCCGCAGCCCACGGGCCCCACCGGTGCCGCTGGGCACCCGGCCCCTCACGGCCCTCAGTCTGACACCGCCCCGGGGGGGCGCGTGGCCAGAGGCGTCAGCAGTGATCCGGATCATGGGGCGGCCGAGCCGATCGCGGGGCTCACGGGCGCCGGGCCAAGGGGCCGGGACGCGGGAGGCGGGAGGCGGGAGGCGGGAGGCGGGAGAGGGGAGCGTCGCCCACCGGTCTCTTGGCCTCGCCCGTCGCCCTACGCCGTCCCTCGGACGCCTGACCACGGAGCCGGTGCCGGCAAGCTCACTCCTGCGCTCCGGCACTCCGGCACTCCGGCACTCCGGCACTCGGCACTCAGCCGTCGCCGTACGCCTCGCCGCCCAGTTCGAGCGTCGCGGTGCCGGCGGTCGCGTCCGCCAGCCAGGAGCGGAAGCCGTCGATGTCCGCCTCGGGCAGTCCGATGCCGATGGTCACGGCCTCCGCATAGCGCACCTCGCGCACCGCGCGGCCGGTCGCCCGCAGGTCGTTCTCCAGTTTGCCCGCGCGCTGGTGGTCGACGGTGACGGTGGCGAGCCGGAAGCGGCGGCGCACGATCGTGCCGAGCGCGTCCAGGGCCTCGCCCACGACACCGCCGTACGCCCTGATCAGACCGCCCGCGCCGAGCTTGACCCCGCCGTAGTACCGGGTGACCACCGCCACGACGTACCGCACCTCGCGCCGGGTGAGCATCTGGAGCATGGGCACTCCCGCGGTGCCGCCGGGTTCGCCGTCGTCGCTCGCCTTCTGCACGGAGGCATCGGCGCCGATGACGTACGCGAAGCAGTTGTGGCTTGCGGTCGGGTGCTCCTTGCGGACGCGGGCGATGAACGCCTGCGCTTCCTGTTCGGTCGCGGCGGGCGCGAGCGCGCACAGGAAGCGTGACCTGTTGATCTCGCTCTCGTGCACGCCCTCTCGGGCGATGGTGCGGTACTGCTCCTGCATCCGCCCACCCTATGCGCCCGGTGTGCCCGCCCCGCCCGGGGCGACCATGGCCGGAACCGGCGCGAGCGGCGCGGGCCGGGTGGCGAAGGTGCCTCGGCCCTGGGTGCGGGCACCGCGTCCAGCAGGGGCTCCATGCCCCCGTTGCGGTAGGCGGATCCGCACAGCACCACGACGGCGTCCCCGGCGAGCGTTTCGGTCTCCCGGTTCTGCGTTCGTCAGGCGGCGCGGGGCGGGAGCACCGGGTTTTGGGGCCCGGGCGGGGGCGGGCGGCCGGGCGAGGAATGCGGGCCCCGGTGATACGTGTTCTCCCCCACGAACGTGGACCGGCGAACGTGGACCGGCCGAGGACTCCGGGAGAGCACCGTGCACGCCGATCAGGACACCATCCGCAAGATCCTCACCACCGGTGACACCTGGGCCGTCGTCGGCCTCTCGTCCAACCAGCAGCGCGCCGCGTACGGGGTCGCACGCGTCCTGCAGCGCTTCGGCAAGCGCGTCGTCCCGGTCCATCCCAGGGCCGAGACCGTCCACGGCGAGCAGGGCTATGCCTCGCTGGACGCGATCCCCTTCCCGGTCGACGTCGTGGACGTGTTCGTGAACAGCGGCCTCGCCGGTGACGTCGCCGACCGGGCCGTGGCCATCGGCGCCCGCGCCGTCTGGTTCCAGCTCGGGGTCGTCGACGAGGACGCCTGCGAGCGCACCCGTGCCGCCGGGCTCGACATGGTGATGGACCGCTGCCCCGCGATCGAGATCCCCCGCATCCGCTGAGCGGACCACGCTCGCGCACGCATTCGACGAGTGCGGGTATGTACCACTGAATCGCCCACGCTCATACTGGCGCCAACCAGACCTACGGGGAGGCACCAGTTGGGGGAGCTGATTCGTACCAGGGACGGGCGGGACCTGGCCGTCGAGAGTTACGGGAACCCGCAGGGCAGACCGGTGTTCCTGCTGCACGGCACTCCGGGCAGCCGGCTCGGCCCGGCGCCGCGCAGCGCGGTGCTCTACCGGCTCGGCGTCCGTCTCATCACCTTCGACCGGCCGGGGTACGGCGACTCCGCCCGGCTTCCCGGGCGCCGGGTGGCGGATGCGGCCGCCGATGTGGAGGCCATCGCCGACGCCCTGGACATCGACGAGTTCGCCGTGGTGGGACGCTCGGGCGGCGCCCCGCACGCACTGGCGTGCGCGGCGCTGCTCCCGGACCGCACCGCGCGCGCGGCGGCTCTGGTGGGGCTCGCGCCGCGTGATGCCCAGGGGCTCGACTGGTTCGAGGGGATGACCGAGTCCAATGTGCGGGAGTACGTCAACGCGGCCGCCGGGAAAGGCCAGTTGACCACCGCCCTGGAGATGCGCTCGATCACCATCCGCTCGGATCCCCGGCGTTCGGTGGCCGACATGCGCCACGGGCTGCCGAAACCGGACCGCGGCATCGTCGCCGATGCGGGCATCCGGGTCATGCTGGAGCGCAACTTCGAGGAGGCGCTGCGCAGTTCGGCCGACGGATGGGTTGACGACGTCATGGCGTTCAGTACGGACTGGGAGTTCCGCCTTGAGGACATCGACGCGCCGGTGCTGCTCTGGCACGGCGAACAGGACGTGTTCGCGCCCGTGCAGCACACCCGTTGGCTGGCCGAGCGCATCCCCGGCGCCCAGCTGATCGTGGAGCGGGGTGCGGCACACTTCGGGGCGCTTCGGGTACTCACCCGCGTGCTGGGCTGGGCCACCTGGTGAACCCGCGGGCGTGCCCGGCCGCGCAGGCCCGGGCACGCCCTGCCGCTCTCACATCTCACACCGGCTGCGGCTCCAGGTCCCGGTTGAGCCGGCGCCAGGCGCGCGCCGCCTCGGCGATCGGATGGTCCACGCCCAGCTGCTTCGCGGACGGTTCCAAAATGGAGGCCCGCAGCCGCTGGGCCTCCTCCTCGCGTCCGGCGGCCCGCAGGGTGATCGCCAGGTTGGACCGGCAGACGAGCACATCGGGGTGGGTGGGCCCGAACCGCTCCAACAGGCCCTTGAGCGCGGTGCGTTCCCAGCGTTCGGCGAGGTCGGGCCGGCCCAGGTCGCCGTACGCGTTGGCGAGGTTGATCGCGGCGCAGAGGGTGAACGGGTGGCGTGCGCCCAGGACTTCCTCCAGCGCCGCCCGCACGTCCTCGCCGCCCCGCGCGGCCTCCTCGGCGGCGCCGAGCCCGCGCTGGTAGATGTAGACGTTGTTGCGGCAGGCCAGGGTGAAGGGGTGCTCCTCGCCCAGGGTGCTCTGGTAGCCCTCGAACGCCTGGAGGGCCAGATCGAGGGCGGCCTGCTTGTCGCGGGTCGCCGAGAAGTCCGCGGCCAGGTTGAGGCAGCAGGCGAGCGCGTCGGGCGCCTTGGTTCCGTACCGGCCGCGGTAGCGGTTGTACGTCTCCTCGGTCAGCCGTTTCGCCTCGTGCGGGTGGCCCGCCTTGCGCAGGGACACCGCGAGGCTCTTGGCGGTGCGCAGCGCCTCCGGCACGTCGGCGTTCAGGACGCGCTCGAACGCCGCCACCACCTCGCGCAGCAGCTGCACCGAGGCCGCGTACTCGCCGCTCTCGCGCAGATCGCGCGCGAGGTGGCCCTTGGTGGTCAGGGTGAAGGGGTGCTCGTCGCCCAGGAGGGCGCTGCGGCGCTCCACGGTCTCCTCGTCGAGCCTGCGGGCCGCCTCACTGTCGCCGCTGAGCCGGTAGTCGATGGCGAGGTTGTTCGCGGCGATCAGGGTGCGCGGGTGGTTCTCGCCGAAGATCTGCCGCAGGCCGTGGTAGATCCGCAGGTCACGGGTGAGTGCTTCGTCGAACCTGCCGAGTGCGCGCAGGTCGGCGGCGAGGCTTCCGGTGGTGATGAGGATGCTGGGGTGGTCGTCGCCGGGGTGGTCCTTGTGCAGGACGCTGATCTGCCGGGCGAGGGTGTCCTCGTCCATCGCCCGGGCCTCCTGGTACTTGCCCTGGGCGCGCAGTGCGTTGGCCAGCTCGAAGCGGATGTTGAGGGTCTGGAGGTCGTTCTCGCCCAGCTCGCGGGTCCAGACCTTGTTGAGCTGGGTGCCGAGCACCCGGGCGCTCTCCAGTTCGCCGCGCTTGAGCAGATAGCGGATGCGGTCGACCATGAGCTGGCGGACCTTCTCCTCGTCGCAGTCGGCGATGCCGGAGGCGGTCAGGTGCGGCCAGATCAGTTCGAAACTGGGCCAGCTCTTGGGGTCGTTGACAGGGTTGTCACGGTCGACGCCCTCCAGGGGGCGGGCCTCGGCGAGGATGCGGTGCACCTCGTGCTTGGCGGTGTCGACCTCGTCGTCGCTCAGCCCCGCCCGCACCGCGGCCTGGACGAGCCGGTGCACCTGGATGCTGCTGTCCGCCGGGTCGACCTTCGCCAGCGCGAATCGGTTCAGGGTCTGGATGACCTTGCCCAGCATGTACCGTTCGCGCAGGTCGGGGTCGTAGGGCAGCAGCGACTCGAACATCGAGTCGCTGCCGATGAGCCGCATCGAGATGGGCTCGGCGGAGAAGAACGAACAGAGTTCCAACAGGCGTACCGCCGCCTTGGATTCGTCGCGCAGCCGGCTGATCGAGATGTTCCAGGTCGCGCCGATCTGCTCCGAGTAGTCCTCGGGCTTGCCGAGCGAGAGCACTTTGGTGCTCTGTTCCTTGAGCTGTTCCACATAGGCGTCGACCGGCGTCGCGGTCTCGGCGAGCCAGGCCGCGGCGACCTCCACGGCCAGCGGCAGGTCGCCGACCGCGTCGGCCACCCGGTCGGCGTCGGCGGCCGGCATCCTGGTGACCCGGCGGCACAGGTGCTCGACGCTTTCGGCACGGGTGAAGACCTCGACCTCGATGGCCTCCACCTGGGTCGAGGCCGGCTTGTTGCGACAGGTCGCCAGGATGTGGCCGTAGGTTTCGCCGGAGATCGGCTCGGTCTCGGGCGGAAGCAGTTTCAGGGCCCGGTCCAGGTCCTCGACGTTGTCGAAGATCAGCAGCCAGCGGGAGTAGGGCGCCCCGCGCCGCAGGGCTTGCAGGGCCGCCGTCGCCGCCTCGGCCACGACGTCACCGGCCCTGAGGTCCATCTCCGCGGCCAGCTCGGCCAGGGAGGACACGACCCGGTCGGGCTGCTCGGCCTCGATCCACCACACCAGGTCGTAGTCGGCGCGGAAGCGGTGCGCGTACTCACGGGCCACCTGGGTCTTGCCGACGCCGCCGAGGCCGTAGAGGACCTGCGGGAAGCGCTGGGCGGAACGGCTGTCGCCGCGCAGCTGGTCGCGCAGGCGCTCAAGGACGGGGGTGCGGCCGGTGAACCAGGCGTGCCGGGGCCGCACGTTCCAGACCTTGGGCACACTGCCGGGATAGCGCGGCCCGGCCGGCGCGGCCGCGAGCGCGGGGGCCGAGTCGGCCCGGTCGAGCGCCTGGAGCACGGCGGCCCCGGCGTCGTGCTCGTCCAGGCGTACGAGGTCGATGACGCCGCGGCTGCTGAGCGGTGGGCCGAGCCGTACGTCGCCGACGCGGACCGGCAGAATGTGGCGTCGCGCTCCCCCCGCGTCGAGGCCCGTGCCGGACTCCCAGAAGGTCCTGGCCCGCTCGGAGTTGAGGTAGGCCTGGGAGACGACGGGGATGACCCGGTATCCGACGCCCGCAGTGAACTCGGCCTCGACGGCGGCCGAATGGGGCAGGCGGACATCGATGGGCACGACGTGGAAGCCCGCCGTCGTCAGGACGTGGACCAGCCAGTCCACCCACATCTGGTCCTCGGCGACATGGGTCAGCACGATGTTGGAGGGCGGCATGGGCCTGCGCCGGGTGTAGGCGGCGACATGGGTCAGCCGGTCGGCCTCGTCCATCGGGGGCAGCGAGTTGACCAGGCCGCCGGTGAGCACGGAGGTGAGCCGTTCGCAGGCACTGAGCATGGAGCTGCTGACGTTGGGCGCGTCGCCGAAGGTCGCCAGGATCTCCTCGTAGGCGTAGAAGGGCCGGTAGGGGACCTCGACCGTGCCCCAGTAGTTGCCGAGTTCTTCGGTGCCGAGCCCGCTGGGGAAGCCGGGGAAGCTCTCGCGGGCCAGCGCCCGGCCGGCGTCCGCCTTCTCCTTCTCGCCGTCGTCGATGCGCATCGGGACGGGCAGGATGCGGATGCGCCGCTCGTGGTAGCGCTCCTCGATGTCGCGTGCGACCGCCGATGCTCCGTCGATGCTCTGGTCGCTCAACGTGAAGCAGACGACGAGGACTTCGGGCATCTGGACGGTGCAGATGTCGGCGATGTCGCTCAGGCCGGTCCGGCTGTCGATCAGGGTGTAGTCGTAGTGGCGCTGCATGTCGTCGCGCATCGCGTCGAAGAACTGGCCGCCGCCGAACCGCTCGTGGAAGTCGTCCCAGTCCATCTTTCCGACGATGGAGGGGTAGTCGCGGTTGCGCCGTCCCGCCGAGAGGAAGTCGAGGCTGCCGCCCTTGGGGAAGTTCCAGTTGAGGGAGGTCGCGTGCGGGCGTACCCGTGCGTAGTCGCGGTGCCAGTCGGGGTCGCGGTCGGCGGGGCGCCTGGCCTCGTCCTGGTAGTCGGTGATCAGGTTGATCAGGCCCGGGGTCGCCTCCAGGTCGGAGAGGTCGAGAAAGGGGTGGAAGAACCGGTGGAGTCCGGGCGCCTCCAGGTCCCAGTCGACCGCGAGCACCCGGTATCCGTTGGCCGCCAGGATCCACGCGCAGTTGGCGAGCGCCATGGTCCGTCCGGTGCCACCCTTGTACGAGTAGAACGTGACGACGGTCCCGTTGCGGTTCTCAGTCATCTGATGAGCCCTCCGCCTTATCACCGTAGTTCTTGTCCTGGTCCGTGCTGTGACCGCGGCCGCCGGAATCGCTGATGCCGTAGCCGATCCCGTTCGGGAGCACGCGGGGCATCGGCCCGCCGCTGCCGGGTGGTGGATAGGTCGGCGCATGGGCTTCGAAGTGCCGGACCGCCGCTTTCACGGCCCCGGGAATCGCCTTGCTGAAGGCTTCCAGGGTGGGCAGCCC
The DNA here is from genome assembly GCF_043200435.1 of Streptomyces sp. NPDC048416. NCBI lineage: Bacteria > Bacillati > Actinomycetota > Actinomycetes > Kitasatosporales > Streptomycetaceae > Streptomyces > Streptomyces sp. NPDC048416. Next base: position 71,849 of record NZ_JBICXU010000014.1, on the reverse strand, counting down.
CGCGCTCGGCGTGCGGTGTCCGTCGCTGTCGTCGATCCGGCCGGCGAGCACGACGTCGGTCTGCTGCGCCAACTCCTCGCCGCGCGAGCGGTTTTCGGGGTCTTCCACATTGCCGGGGACCATGACGCTGATCCAGGGTCTGCGGGTGGCGCACAGCTGGTCGACCAGGTCGCGGCGGCGCCTGGCGTCCAGGGCCCAGCGGTCGAGCAGCAACAGCCCGGGCCCGGGCGCTCCCGAGGCCAGCAGCCGCTGGGGTTCGGCCTCGAAGTCGCTGAGGTGCACGGCGTAGTTCAGGTTGCGTACGACGTCGACGGTGTGGTCGGCGAGGGGTCTGGAGGAGGCCGGATGGTAGGGATTCCAGTTGAGGGCTTCGCTTCCGTAGCAGTCCGGGCTGCGTCCGGTGGGGAGGGTGGAGCGCGAGCAGGCGAGGACGGAGACCTCCATGTCCCGGGCCGGGCCGCCGGTCGGACCGAAGGCGGGCGGCACCTTGGCGTAGTCCTGATGCGGGTCGCCGTGTTCCAGCTCGTTCTGCTGGGCCACGCTCACGATGCGTTTGGCCAGCCGGTAGACGGCGCGCTCGTACTGGTCCCGCAGATAGTTGAGTTTGATGAGGCCGTAGAAACCCTCGTCGGCGTACTCGTCGCCGAACGTGGCGTGGTTGAACTGAAGCCGCTCAGCGGCCTGCGGAAGCTGTCTCGGCGGCACGGGCACCCACAGGGCGGGCACCACTCCGGTGACGGGATTGCCGCTGTTGCCGTTGGTGCGGGTGTTCTGGACGGCGGCCCGGCTGGAGAACGCGAACCACTCACGGCCGCACTGTTCACTGAGGAAATAGCGCGGCGAATAGAGCGGCACGAACACCTTGCAGAAGGCCAGTGCCTCCGAGAGGCGTTCCTGCCACCCCTCACCGGGCTGCATCTGCTGGTCCATGAAGCCGGCGCTGCCGGCCGGGAGGGACGTCAGCTGCATCACATGGGCGCAGAGGTCACGGAAGAACCGCTGGACCCACAGATTGGGGTCCTTGTCCTTGGGGTCGCTCTTCGGCGTGTGCGCGTAGCTGAGGAAGAAGTACGGCTTCTGTTCGTCTTCACCGGCCCCCACTGATCCGTGCACCACTGTCTCCCCCGGTCCAAGTGGATGGGTCCTCAGTGTAGGAACGGAAGATTCTCCGGCGGAACAGAACGAACAAACCCAGTGATTGATCCACTCATGGAACGTCGATCAGATCATGACCGAAATCGTGCGGCCCCTGAGCGGTGGATCAATCGAATGGGGGGAGAATGCGCGCAATGCACAGCTCAATTCGTTCAGCTCGCTCCTTCGGCGCGGGCCTTCCACTCGGCGCGATGACGCCGGGCGGACCGGTCGGCCGCGGACAGCGCGGCCGGTGAGACGGGCTCATGCTGGCGACCGCCCACCGTTTCACCCATCCCCGTCACGAAGCTGCGCCCCAGGTCGGTCAGCGATCCGGAGCCGAGCAGTTCCTCGACGGCCTCCGCCGTCTGGCGCCGCCAGCGGGCGAACTGGGTCTCGGCGACGCCGCGTTCGACGGACCCGGCTGCCGTTTCACGCCGCACCCGCCAGAAGTCGGTCACCGCGATGTGGGCGTACGTTCCCTGGAGCAGGCCGCCGATGGGGCGCGGATCGGGCCGCCAGGGGGCGTAGTACAGGCCCCGGTCCGCCGTGTCGTAGAGGTCGACCGCGTCGAGGACGGCGGCGAGCTTCACGTGCTGGAACTCGTGGACGATGAGCAGGGCCAACTGGTCGGGAGAGGAGGGCCGGGCCGCCCCGATCGCGCCCCAGGCCTCCTTGCAGGCGGCGCTGACGTTGCTGCCGTGCGGTGCGTGCAGGGGGGTGATCAGACGCAGTCCCGCGGCCACGCCGTCGGCGTACGCGGGCAGTTCACGCCGGATGAGGGACCAGGCGCCGGTCAGGTCCTCGGCCCACAGCTTGATCTCGTCGTCCGCGATCCGCCGGCTGACGGGCCAGGCGTGGCGGTCCCTGAGCGGGTCGGTGTCCTCGATGGCCACGCTCCAGCCGTCGCCCTCGAAGAGGCGCACGGGCTGCCAGTGGGGGGCCGGTCCTTCCAGGCCCTCGTGCCAGCCGATGTCGAGCCGCCGGGCGCCGGCCCCCACCGTGAACCCCTCGGCGCCGCCGGTCACTTCGGCCTGGTCGCATCCCTCGGGAAGCAGGACGCCGCCGAGGCCGGGCAGCCGCAGCAGCCCGCCCTTCAGCGGAACGGTCAGGCTCAGGTCGAGCCTGGCCCGCAGCACCGTGGCCGCGGCGATCTCGGCCAGGCCGCCGGCGGGCGCTGCGCGGCCCTCCAGCACGCTCAGCGCCCACGGCCTGGTGTACGGGTGGGCGAGGACCGCGTCGAGTTCCGCGGGTGCTTCGGCGTCCAGGTGCGTCAGGAGTTCCCAGGCCGCCGCGCCCTCGCGGTCGGAGAGCGCGATGCAGCCGCTGACGGCGGCGAGCAGTTCCTGGTTGATGTCCAGCTGGGCCGCGGCCAGGCGCGTGATGGTGTCCGCTCCCCCGAAGCCGGCGGCCAGGGCATCGAAGTCGCCTTGTTCCAGGGGCAGTTCGGCGGCTCGCGGGGTTGGTGCGGGCACGGCCGCCTCCCGGTCTCTGATGGTGGTGACCAGCGCCAGCAGGTCGGGGCAGAACACGGAGGGATTGTCGAAGCCGCCGCCGGTGCGATAGCGGTGCGCGTAGAGACCTCCGCCGCAGGACCGCACGACCGGGCACGCGCGGCACTGCGGGCACAGCTGCTCGATGCCCTGCTGGCGGGCGAGCATGCCGGGGTGTTCGAGGACGTCGTCGAGGGAGTGCGTGAAGACGTCCATCCCGGTCGCGGCGGCCCGGTCGTAGGAGGTTTTCAGGCTGTCGGCCTGCTCGAAGGTGCCGTCCGTCTCGATCACGACGAGGTCGGCGGGGGCGAGCCCGAGCGATTCGGTGAGGCTGCTCTCGCCCCGAAGGGTGCGCAGCACGGAGTCGAAGATGCGGACGGGGACGGTGCGCCCCGCCGCGTCCCACCGTTGGTAGACGGCTTCGAGCCAGTCCGCGTACGGGGTGGCGGCGCCGCCGGGCCGTGGTGGTGGAGTGTCCCACGTGGCGTGCGGGAGCAGGAAGTCGATGCGGGGCGGCGCGAGTTCCACGAGTGCGTCGTAGACGGCGAGCGGGTCGTTCTCGACGTCGATGGTGCAGAGCAGGCCGGCGAACAGGGGGCGGTAGCGGGGGCGGTTCAGCAGCTCCACCGCGCGCATGACCTTGTCGTGGCTGCTGCGGCCGTCGGCGTAGCGCCGGTGGCGGTCGTTGGAAACTTTATCTCCGTCGAGCGACACACCGATCTTGACACCGAGTTCGAGGAAGAGTTCGCAGAACTTCTCGTCGAGCAGCACCCCGTTGGTGTGCATCCGCAGATCGAGGGCGCTCACTCCGCGCAGCGCCCTGCGCAGTTCCTCGGCGGCCCGTCGTAGGCGGACGGGTCCGGCCAGCAGGGGCTCGCCGCCGTGCAGAACGACGTGGACGGTGGGCAGTTGGTGGCGCCCGGCGTGCTCGGCGATGCGGTCCGCCACTTGGGCGAGGATCTGCTCGGAGACGACTTTCGGCCGCCCGCGCCAGCTGGTGTCCGCGTGTTCGTAGACGTAACAGTGATCGCACGCCAGGTCGCAGCGGCTGTGCACCTTCAGGACGAACTGCGACAGAGCAGGCTGAATCGGCCGGTCCATGGGGGGTGCCGTTCCGCCCGTCAGAGCGCCGACTGGAAGGCGGAGGTGCCGGGGACCCCGGGGCTCCCCGCCGCCATCACCCGGGTCAGGCTCGCCGGAGCCTTGCCGGCGCTCTGCGCCGCCGCCCGCTTCACCAGCGGCAGCCGTCGGCCCCCCGCCCTGCGGGGGGCGGGGCCGGGACGTTCGGCCGCCGAGACGAGAGCTTCCACGTGAGCGCCTTCCAGATCGGAGCACCGTTTCCGCAGCGGGGCACTTCTTGATCGCTGCGCACAACGCGGCTCGGAGAACATTGCATGGGCTTTTCGGTACGGGGTGCGAGACGGCCGCACGCGGTGGCCCTGTGCGCTCCCGTGCCACGAGCGACCGGGTCCGGCCACCGCCACCTCCCGGGACACCACAACTGCGCGGGCCCGTGCCCGGGTTCGGCATGGACGCCGAAACCACCCGCACGGGTGGTTTCGTTGGAATTGAACCCGCCCCGTGCGTCGCCCCGGACGCGAGAGTGACGACGATAACCAGCGCCTGCCCGTCGTGGGCCGGATCGCCGGATACAGACGCACATCATCCAGAACGTGATGCTGAACCGATCAGAATGCGCGCATCGACAGCATATACGCGCGCACGCCAACACGCCGCGCTTCGGGGGAGGTTGACCGTCTCAGCGTGCGAAGGGAACCGACACGGCCATCGTCATCTCCACCGGCTCGGCGCCCTCATTACCGTACGCGTGGGCGGTGTTGGCCTCGAAGGAGGCCGAATGGCCTGCCGGAACGGGGTAGTTGACGCCGTCCACGCGCAGGCTGAGCGTGCCCCGGGTGACATGGATCAGCTCGACCGTACCGGCGGGGTGCGGGTCGGAGGGGCTGGCGTCGCCGGGGGCGAGGCGCCAGTGCCACAATTCCAGCGGGCCCGGCGCCTCGGTGCCGGCGAGCAGCGTGCTGTGACTCCCGTGCTCGCTCGACCAGAGCCGGACGGCCTGCTCGGGGGGAACGACGCGGACCGCGGGACCGCTCTCGTAGTCGAGCAGGGTGGTGATGCTCACGCCGAGCGCGTCACCGATCTTCACGACGGTGCCCACGCTCGGATTGGTCCTCGCCTGCTCGATCTGGATGAGCATGCCGCGGCTGACTCCTGCGCGGGCGGCAAGACCCTCCAGGGTGAAGCCGCGCTCGGTGCGCCATCGCTTGACGTTGCGGGCCAGTGACTGGGTCAGCAGTTCGAGGTCCGACACATTCCGTCCATGAGGTGGGCCCCGGGGGGCCGTCCAATATTTTGATGACACCGTTCAATTTATTGCACTACCGTGAGGTGCAACCCACTGATCTTCCGTGTCACTCCACTGTACTGCGAGGGCTCCCGATGACCGCACTGTTCGCCCTGGCCACGAGCCTTCTGTGGGGGCTGGCCGACTTCGGCGGCGGGCTGCTCACCCGGCGCCTGCCCGCGCTGACCGTCGTGGTGGCCTCGCAGGCGGTCGCCGTGGTGGTCCTCGGCGCGGTCGTCCTCGCCACCGGCGCCGGGAGCGAGGCGGGCCCGCAGCTGTGGTTCGCGGTCGCGGCGGGCGTCGTGGGCCCGGTGGCCATGCTCAGTTTCTACCAGGCCCTCGCGCTCGGCCCCATGGGCGTCGTCTCACCGCTCGGCTCGCTCGGCGTCGTGGTGCCGGTGGGCGTCGGGCTCGTCCTCGGCGACCGGCCGGGGATCGCGCAGTTCGCCGGGATCGCGGTGGCCGTGGCCGGCGTGCTGCTGGCGGGCGGCCCGGAGTTCCGCGGCGCGGCGGTGCGGCGTCGGGCGGTCCTGCTCACCCTGCTCGCCGCCTTCGGCTTCGGCGCGGTGATGGCGTTGATCTCCGAGGCATCGACGACCGTGACGGGGCTGTTCCTCGCGCTGTTCGTGCAGCGCGTCACCAATGTCGCGGTGGGCGGCGCCGCCCTGTTCGTCTCGGTACGGCGCGGCGCCCGGGCCCTGCCCGAGGACGGCGGCCTGCGCGCCGTCCGCCTCGCGCTGCCCGCGCTTGCCTTCGTGGGCCTCGCCGACGTGGCCGCCAACGGCACGTATTCGATGGCCGCGCAGCGGGGCCCGGTCGTCGTCGCGGCGGTGCTCGCCTCGCTCTACCCGGTGGTCACCGCGCTCGCCGCGCGCGGCGTCCTCAAGGAGCGGCTGCGCGCGGTGCAGGCGGCGGGCGCCGGTCTCGCGCTGGTCGGCACCGTGTTGCTCGCGACCGGCTGATCAGGCCTCTTCGGGCGTCAACTCCGCGATGGCGAGGAGCTGTTCGGGCGTGACGCCCTCCGGGATGGGCACCGGCGCCGGCGTGCGAAGGGGCGGCTGCCAGCCGTTCCGCTCGTCCCAGGTGCGCACGATCCGCGCCGGCGCACCGGCCACCACCGCGTGGTCGGGCACCTCGCCGCGTACGACCGCGCCCGCCGCCACGACCACGTTGCGGCCGAGCCGGGCGCCGGGCAGCACCACGGCGCCCGTGCCGAGCCAGCAGCCGGGGCCGATCTCCACCGGCTCCATGCGGGGCCACTGCTTGCCCACGGGCTGGCGGGGGTCGTCGTAGCTGTGGTTGGTCGAGGTGATGTAGACGTAGGGGCCGCAGTACGTGTCCGAGCCGATGGTGACCGTCGTGTCGGCGATGACGTGGCTGCCCCGGCCGAGTACGACTCCGTCGCCCAGGGTCAGGATGGGCTCGGCGCCGAGGTCGAGGCCGGGCATCATCCCGGCCGTCAGGGTGACCTGTTCGCCGATGATGCAGTGGTCGCCCAGTTCGATCCAGGGCTCACCGAACACGGTGCCCTGCGGGAAGGCGAGGCGGGTCCCGTGTCCGATCCGGCGAAAGCGCAGCTTTCCCGGGCGCTCGGAGGTGACCGCGCCCGCCTCCTTGATCAAGGCCCAACCGCCGTGGACCGCGCGGGAGGCGATCCGGCGCCGCCAGGCGGTCAGCGATGAGAACGTGTTTCTGTTCTTGGGCACCCGCTCACGGTACTCACCGCCGCCCGGCCGATCACGGCCGACGCCTGTGATCTTCCGCTCAGCACGGGCTCAGCCGCCGTGGGCCGTGCGATGGTCCGCGGCCAGGCCGACGTACATCAGGGCGTTGACCTTGATGCCCTCGCGCTCCTCCTCGGTCAGTTCGCGCCGGACCTTCGCCGGTACGCCCGCGACCAGAGAGCCGGGCGGCACCCGCATGCCCTGCGGCACCAGGGCGTGCGCCGCGATGAGCGAACCGGCGCCGATCCGGGCGCCGTTCAGGACGGTGGCCCCCATGCCCACCAGGACGTCGTCCTCCACGGTGCAGCCGTGCAGCACCGCGTTGTGCCCCACGGTGACCCGCTCGCCGAGAGTGACGGGGAAGCCGGGGTCGACATGCACGGTGCAGTTGTCCTGGATGTTGCTCTCCGCGCCGATCACGATCGGTCCGCAGTCCGCCCGCAGCACCGCGTGGTACCAGACGCTCGCGCCCTCGGCCAGCGTGACCTCGCCGACCACCACCGAGGTGGGTGCGGTGAACGCGGTCGGGGCGATCTCGGGCGCCCTGCCGCCCACTGCCATGACCAACGCCTGCTCTGCCATGCGCCACTCCTTGTACGGATTCCATCGCGGTACGGATTCCATCGCGCCGGGTGTCACGCTAAGCGACGCCACGCGGGCCGGCGCGGGCGGGGGCCGCTTGTGCCCGACGGTGGGAGTGCCGTGCCGACGGCCTCCGGTGCGCGCGGACCGCTCCCGTTTACGATCACGCGATGGCACTCTTCCGGATCGAACGCCGCACCGACCTCTCCCCCGCCGAGGCCTGGCGGCGGCTCACGGACTGGGAACGGCACGGCGACGGCGTCCCGTTGACCCGGGTCACGGTGCGCACCGCGCCGCCGACGGGCGTCGGCACGGTGTTCGTGGCGCGCACCGGCCTCGGCCGCCTGCGCTTCGCCGACCCGATGGAGGTCACCCGCTGGCAGCCGCCCGCCGCGGACCGGCCGGGCCGTTGCCGGCTGGAGAAGCGGGGCCGCGCGATCACGGGGTGGGCCGAGATCGAGGTGGGTGAGTCGGGCGAAGGGGCGCGGCTGGTGTGGCGGGAGGAGCTGCGCGTACGGGGACTTCCGCGCGCGTTGGACCGGTTGACCGCGAGCGCCGGGCGCGTCGTGTTCGGCCGGGCCCTGAAAATCCTGCTGCGGGACGCCCCCTGACGGCCGCGTCGGGTGCGGTCGCCTCCTCGTGCGGGGCGCGCGGCCGTGGCGTCGTGCGGCGTGGCCGCGCGGGTCCGGCGGGCCGGCCCGGCCCGACCGCGGCCGAGCCGGGCCGGCCCGGTCGCGGGAGTCGGGCCGGCCCGGTCGCGGGAGTCGGGAGTTCAGTCCCCGGCCGGAACGTTCTCCGGCGTGGACCGCGCCGCCTCGGCCTCGGCCATGGACTTCTTCGCCCGGTTCTTGACCACCAGCATGGAGGCGACCCCGATCAGCAGGGCGGCCACGAGACCGAGGTAGGAGAAGTTCTTCAGCCAGGACTCGGCGACGATGCCGAGGTAGTAGATGACGGCCGTCGTGCCGCCCGCCCAGCAGATGCCGCCCAGCACATTGGCGATGAGGAACTTCCAGTACGGCATGTGCAGGACGCCCGCGAGCGGTCCCGCGAAGATCCGGAGCAGGGCGATGAAGCGGCCGAAGAACACGGCCCACATGCCCCACTTCTGGAAGGACCGTTCCGCCATGGCGACGTGACCCTCGCTGAAGTGCTTGGGGAACTTGCGGCCGAGCCAGGCGATGAGCGGCCTGCCGCCCTTGCGGCCGATGGCGTAGCCGATCGAGTCGCCGACCACCGCTCCGGCCGTGGCGCAGGCTCCGAGTACGACCGGATTGATGTGGCCCTGCTGCGAGGCCAGCAGCGCCGCACTGACCAGGACGATCTCGCCGGGCAGCGGGATGCCGAGGCTTTCGACCCCGATGACGAGCGCCACCAGGAGATAGACACTGACGGCGGGGATGTGCTCCAGCCACTCCTGGATGTGCAACGCGCTTCCTCCCGCTCGCACCGGGCCGGTGCCCGGCGTGCGCCCCCCTGGCGCACGCCGGGAAGCCTACCCGGTCAGGGCCGCGGGGCCGCTGGGCCCGATCGGACCTGGCCATGGCCGACCAGACGCTGCTCGCGTGCGCTGACGCCGACACTGACCTCGCGCGTCCCGGTGCCGAGCACCCAGCCGTGCCGCTCCGGGTCCCAGGAGGACAGGGAGCGGGCCGAGACGCGTACGGTCACGCGCTGCGCGGCGCCGGGGCCCAGTTCCAGGCGGCGGTAGCCGGCCAGGGCGCGGCGCGCCTGGGCCGGCCGGAGGTCGGGCGAGGGACCGAGGTAGACCTGGGCCACCGTGATGCCCGCACGGCTGCCGGTGTTGCGGACGGTGAAGTCGACGGCGAGCCCGTCGCCGTCGGGCCGCACGCCCAGCCCGGAGTACGCGAACGTCGTGTACGACAGCCCGTACCCGAAGGGGAAGAGCGGCGTCACGCCCTCGGCGTCGTACCAGCGGTAGCCGAGGTGGATGCCCTCGGAGTACTCCTGGGTGCCGTTCACGCCGGGGTAGCGCAGCGGGTCGCCGGCCACGGGGTGGCGGTCGTCGGAAGGGGGGAAGGTCTGGGTGAGCCGGCCTCCGGGGTCGCAGTCCCCGAACAGGACGGCCGCAGTTGCCTCGGCGCCCTCCTGGCCCGGGTAGTACATCTGCAGGACGGCGCCGGTGTGCTCCAGCCACGGCATGGTGGTGCTGGATGAGGTGTTGAGCACCACCGTGGTGCGCGCGTTGGCGGCGGCGACCGCCTCGATCAGCTCGTTCTGGTGGCCGGGCAGCGCGAGACCGGTGCGGTCGGCTCCCTCGGTGGCGTCCTCGTACGCGAACAGCACGACGCTACGGGCCGCCCGTGCGGCGCGCACGGCCTCGGCGACGTCGGCGGCGCGGGTGGCCCCCGTGGTGCGGCGCAACCGGAAGAGCTGGCCCTTGCCGCCGCCCTTCGCGGTGACGGCGAGCCGGTGCGTGCCCGCGGTGAGCCGCACGGTGCTGCGGCGGACCTGGAGGCCGTCGGGTGCGGCGCCGACGAGTCCGCCGCCGAAGAGTTCGAGGAGTCCGGGCGCGGGCGGGAAGAGGTCGGTGCCGTCGAGCAGCACCTTGGGGCGGTCGCCCGAGTAGTGGATGTGGAAGGTCCACTCGTCCGGTTCGGTGACGGTGAGCGTGCCGTCATAGGTCCAGCTCGCGCCGGCAGCGACGGGCTGCCCCTCGAAGTCGGCGCCGGCCGAGGTGCCGGGCAGCGGCTTCCCGTACAGGTCCTCGCCCAGCGCGTAGCCGATCTCGGCGTCGTCCCCGGCCCGGGCCCTGAGGGCGTCAAGGGGGCTCTGCGCGCGGTCGGGCACGACGTGCGCGCTGCCTCCGCCGCCGATGAAGGGCAGGGACCCGGTGGGTCCGATCACGGCGATGCTGCGGGCGGCGGCGCCGGTGAGGGGCAGGGTGGCGGACCGGTTGAGGAGCAGGGTGGCGCCCGCCTTGGCCACCTGGAGCGCCACGCGCGCCCCGGCCGCCGGGTCGCGGTCGGGCCGGGCCGGGCCGCCGCCGTCGAGCAGCGAGAAGCGCTCCATGACGCTCAGGACGCGCCGCACTGAGCGGTCGACGAGCGCCGCGGTGACACTGCCGTCGCCCACCGCCCGTTGCAGCGCGCCACCGAAGAAGGTGCCGCTCGGCATCTCCATGTCGAGCCCGGCGGTGAGGGAGGCGACGGTGCTGTGCGCGGCGAACCAGTCGGTCATCACCCAGCCGTCGAAGTGCCACTCGTCGCGCAGGATGTCGCTGAGGATTGTCTTGTTCTCGCAGGCGTAGGCCCCGTTGACCTTGTTGTACGCCCCCATCACGGCGCCCGTCCTCGCGGTGACGGCCGCCTCGAAGGCGCGGAGTTCCATTTCGTGGAGCGGCTGTTCGGCGATCTTTACGTCGATGGACGTGCGGTCCTGCTCCTGGTTGTTCAGGGCGAAGTGCTTGACGGTGGCGATGAGCCCCTGGCTCTGGATGCCGAGGATCTCCTCGGCGACCAGATCGGCGCTGAGCAGCGGGTCCTCGGAGAAGGTCTCGAAGTTCCGTCCGGCGTACGGCGTCCTGATCAGGTTGACCATCGGGGCGAGGACGACGTCCTGGCCGAGCGCGCGCCCTTCGCGGCCCAGGACCTCGCCGTACGCGCGGGCCAGTGCGGGGTCGAACGCGGCGGCGAGCATCACGGGGGCCGGCAGGGCGGTCGCGTGTTCCCTGACCCGCACGCCCGCGGGTCCGTCGGCGAGCCTGAGCGGGGGGATGCCGAGGCGGGGCACGCCGGGGAGGTAGCCGGCCTGGCCCAGGCCGTGCGGGTCGGCCGCGCCGTGCAGCAGGGAGATCTTCTCGTCCAGGGTGAGGCGGGAGATCAGCGTGTCGACCCGGGGGGAGGCCGGTGGCCCGGTCCGGGGCCGGGCGAGTGCGGCGGGAGCGGCCAGGGTGCCGGTCGCGGCCGCCGCGACCGTGACGGCGCCGCCGAGCAGACGCAGTGCTGACCTTCGGGAAACCGTGTCGGACATGGGCCGTCGCTCCTTTGTGTGCGGGCACGCCGTGGTGGACCGCGGCACGAGCGGCGGTCTGCGTTCCACGTGTGAACGCACTATGCGTCACGAGGGAGTTGACCGACCGTCAGGCACAACGGGCGCCGCGCAAGCTAGGACCGTCCGGCGCAAGACACACGTGGGCGGGGCCGCGAACGCGCGAGAAGCGGCCCGCGAGGACGCGGAGGAACGCGAAAGGCGTCCCGGCCTCGGCCGGGACGCCTGTGAGTTGGCGAAGCGCGCACTCAGTGACGCGGAGGTGCCGCGGTGATCAGGAGTGGGGTCGCAGCGTCCACACGACGGTCATTTCTCCGGTCACCGCGCCGTCCGCGCGCTGGATCTCGATGACGACGGGGAACTCGGGGCGCTGCCCCGCGTCCAGTTCGGCCACCACGTCGGCGATGGGGCGACCAAGCGTCGCGGTCGCGGTGACGACGCCCATGGCGAGCTTCTTGTAGCCGATTTCCGCCTTGACGGCGAGCGGCACGGCTCGGCTCATCTGGTCGCCGAAGGCGGCGATGACGATCGCGCCACTGGCGGACTCGGCGAGCGTGAACATCGCTCCGGCATGCGGTCCGCCCACGTGGTTGTGGTAGTCGGGCTGGTCCGGCAGCCGCACGACGGCCCGCTCGGGGGTGGTTTCGAGGAATTCCAGGTTGAGGGTCCTCGCCATGGGGACGGTGGCGGCGAGCATTTCGCCCACGGACATCTGATCAGCGCTCATGGGGCCCGATGTTACCCATGGGTAGCCACCGTTGGCCATCCCCCGGCGGGGGCCGTCGTAGCAGCGGGGTCGGGGCACCTCTATGGTTACTGGCCATGTGGCCAGGACAGCAGCCGCCCGGGGGCGAGCAGAACCCGCAGGATCCGAATCAGAACCCGTACCAGCAACCGGGGTACCAGCAGCCGAATCCCTATCAGCAGCCGGGACAGCAGCCCGCGCAGCCCGGCTACCCGCCGCAGGGGTACCAGACGCCCAATCCGTACCAGCAGCCGACGGCGCCCCAGTATCCGGTGGGCGGCCCGCCCGGGCCGTCGCAACCGCCGCCGGGCAACGGCAGGAAGAAGACCACCCTCGTCGCCATCATCGCGGCCGCCGCCGTGGTCGTGGCCGCCGTCGTGACCGGCGTGGTGGTCCTCAAGGACGACGGCAAGAGCACCCCGCAGGCGGACGGCAAGGGCACGAAGTCGCCTTCGGCCTCCGGCTCGGCGGCCCCGTCGTCCCCCGCTGCCAACCCTCGCGGCGCGGGCAACGACGTCAAGCCGGTGATCGCGGGCTGGAAGGTCGTCGTGAACCCCGCCCGTGGCGACGCCTTCGACGTGCCGCCGGACTGGGAGGTCGACAGCCCCACCATGAGCGTGGGCTGGTCCGACAAGGCCGATCCCAACGGGTTCGGCGGCATGATGATGTCCGGCCCCGCCCATTACAAGTCCAAGTGGTGCACCACCAAGGGCGACAGCGGCCGCGACGAGAGCTCCTCCCTTGCCGACGTCGGCACCAAGGGCGCGAGCGGCGCCAAGTCGACCGCCGAAGCGGCGGAGCAGGCCGACGACTGGCTGTACTTCGCCTACACCCAGCCGGACAAGGACCACATCACCGCGGAGAAGGCGGTCCCCTACACGACCAAGTCCGGTTTGCAGGGCAGCGTGGTGCGGGCCAAGACGACGGGCGTGAAGAAGACCAGCAAGTGCTCCACCGAGGGCCAGTCCGTGCTCTTCGGCTTCAAGACCGCCAACGGCGATCTCGCCGCCTGGAGCCTCCTCGCCAACACCGGCGTGCCCGACGCGGTCACCGAGGACACCATCCAGAAGATCCTCAGCACCATCCGTCTCGTGCCCGCCTCCGGCTCCGGTTCCTGAGGCGACCGGTCACAAACCGTTTGGCCACGAAGGGTGGCGGAGGCCATAGTCCCTGGGTGACCATCGCCTCCGCCACCCCTCCCCCTTCCCGGCGCCCCGCGTGGGCCGGCCGCAACTACACCCTGCTGACCGCCGCCGCCGTCGTCACGAACCTGGGCAGCCAGGGCGCGCTGATCGCGGCGGCGTTCGCCGTCCTCCAGGTTGGCGGCAGTGGCGGTGACGTGGGCCTGGTCGCGGCGGCCCGCACCGTGCCGCTCGTCCTGTTCCTGCTGGTCGGCGGCGCACTGGCGGACCGGCTGCCGCGGCACCGGGTGATGGTCGCCGCCAACGTCCTCAACTTCCTTTCGCAGGGCGCCTTCGCGCTCCTCGTCCTCAATGGCGATCCCCGGCTGTGGCAGATGATGGCGCTGTCCGCGCTCGGCGGCACGGGCCAGGCGTTCTTCGGCCCGGCGTCCGAGGGCATGCTGATGTCCACCGTGAGCGGTGAGCAGGCCGGACGGGCCTTCGCGTTCTACCGGATGGCGATGCACGGTGCGGGCATCGGCGGCGCCGCGCTCGGCGGCGCCCTCATCGCGGTCGTCGGCCCGGGCTGGGTGCTCGCGATCGACGCCGCCGCCTTCGCGGTGGCCGGCGCGCTGCGGGCCTTCCTCGACGTGAGCCACATACCGCCCCGCGAGGCGGGCGGCGGCATGCTCTCCGATCTCCGCGAGGGCTGGCGTGAGTTCGTGTCGCGGCCCTGGCTGTGGTCGGTCGTGGTGCAGTTCGCGGTCGTCAACGCCGTGGTGGCGGCCGCCGAGGCGGTGTACGGACCGCTGGTGGCGCGTGACGATCTGGGCGGGCCGGGCCCCTGGGGGTTCGCGCTCGCCGCGTTCGGCGCCGGCACGTTCTGCGGCGCGCTCCTGATGATGCGCTGGAAACCACGCCGCCTCCTGCTCGCGGGCAGCCTCAGCATCTTCCCGCTGGCCCTTCCCTCCGCCGCGCTCGCGGTGCCGCTGCCCGTGATGGCACTCGCGGCCGTCATGCTCCTGACGGGCGTCTCGATCGAGGTCTTCGGCGTCTCCTGGATGACCGCGCTCAGCCAGGAGATCCCGGAGGAGAAACTGTCCCGCGTCTCCGCCTACGACTGGCTCGGCTCGATCGCCATGGTGCCGCTGGCCACCGCGCTCGCCGGGCCCGTCCAGAGCGCGGTGGGCCGCACGTCCGCGTTGTGGGGCTGCTCGGCGCTGATCGTCCTGCTGACCGCGGCGGTCCTGTGCGTGCCCGACGTACGCCGCCTGACCCGGCGCACCGGACCGGTGGCTGCGTCCGCCCCCGCGGACTCAGCCGATACTGAAGGCGCCCTCGGGCGGCTCGGGTGAGGGCCGCGCGTCCGCGTCCGTGACGGGCTGGGCGTCCGCGACGAAGCGGCGCAGGGAGTCGCCGTGTTCGACCCGTGCCGGAAAGGCGTCGCTCGCCGTGCGCCGGGCCAGCGGGGCGACGTCCAGGGGGCGCGCCGAGGCCAGCAGCACCGCGTTGCCGAAGCGCCGCCCGCGCAGCACCGACGGCTCGGCGATCAGGGCGACGTCCGCGAACACCGCGCGGAACGTGGCGAGTTGGGAGCGGAGGAAGGCGAAGGGCGTACCGTCGGCGAGGTTGGCCGCGTAGATCCCGCCGGGCCTCAGAACGCGCTCGGCGACGCGTGCGTACGCGATCGAGGTGAGGTGGGCGGGCACCCGCGAGCCGCCGAAGACATCGGCGACCAGCAGGTCGGCCGATGCGGCGGGAGCCGCTTCGGCCCAGGCCCTGGCGTCCGCGGCGTGCAGGGTGATCCCGGCGTCCGGAGGCAGCGGCAGACGTTCGCGGACGAGCTGGACGAGCGCCCGGTCGGCGTCCACCACGTCCTGACGTGAGCCGGGCCTGGTCGCCGCGATGTAACGGGGCAGGGTGAGGGCGCCGCCGCCGAGGTGCAGCACGTCCAGCGGATCGCCCTCACCGGCCGCGCAGTCCACGACATGGGCGAGCCGGCGCAGGTATTCGAACTCGATGTACGTGGGGTCGTCGAGGTCCACGTACGACTGCGGTGCGCCGTCCACCGTCAGCAGCCAGGCCCGCGCGCGGTCGACGTCGGGGATCAGCTTGGCGGTGCCCCAGTCGACCTCCCTGATGACGGGTATCGGTTCGGCGTGCGGGTCGTCGTTCACCGTCCCATTGTGCGCCCGGCGCCCCGGCCCGCGCCGCCGGGCGTCCGGCGACGCGGTCACCCGGCCCGGCCGGCGGCCGGGGGCCCGCCTCCCCCGCCCCGGTTGGGGGAGGCGGGCCGCCGGGTCACAGGAGCGCGCCGACCGTTCCGGCGCCGACCGTGCGGCCACCCTCGCGGATGGCGAAGCCGAGCCCGGCCTCCAGGGGCGTGTCACGGCCGAGCTCGACGGTCATGGTGACCGTCTCGCCGGGCCGCGCGAGCGCCAGCCCGCCGAGGTCGACGTCGCCGACCACGTCCGCGGTGCGGATGTAGAACTGCGGCCGGTAGCCGGTGACGATCGGCGTGGAGCGGCCGCCCTCACGCGTCGACAGGACGTACACCTGGGCGGTGAACCTCCGGCTCGGTGTGACGCTGTGGGGCTCGGCGACCACGTGCCCGCGGCGCACCGCGTCACCTGGCACCCCGCGCAGCAGCAGCGCCACGTTGTCGCCCGCCTGCGCCGACTCCATCGGCTTGCCGAACGTCTCAAGGCCCGTGACCACGGACTCGACGTCCGCGCCCAGGACCTGCACCCGGTCACCGACGCGCACGGTGCCCCGCTCGACGGCTCCGGTCACCACGGTGCCGCGCCCCGTGATGGTGAGCACGTTCTCGACGGGCAGCAGGAACGGCGCGTCGACATAGCGCTCGGGCAACGGCACATAGGTGTCCACGGCGTCGAGGAGCGCGCCGATCGCCTCGGTCCAACGCGGCTCGCCCGCGAGGGCCTTGAGGCCCGAGACCCGCACGACGGGAACGGAGTCTCCCCCGTACCCGTGCGCGGAAAGCAGCTCGCGGACCTCCAGCTCGACCAGGTCGCTCAGCTCCTCGTCCCCGGCGTCCGCCTTGTTGAGTGCCACCACGATGTGGTCGACGCCCACCTGGCGGGCGAGCAGGACGTGTTCGGCGGTCTGCGGCATGATCCCGTCGAGCGCCGAGACCACGAGGATCGCCCCGTCCAGCTGGGCGGCGCCCGTGACCATGTTCTTGACGTAGTCGGCGTGGCCCGGCATGTCGACGTGCGCGTAGTGGCGGGTGTCGGTCTCGTACTCGACGTGCGCGATGTTGATGGTGATGCCGCGCGCGGCCTCCTCCGGGGCACGGTCGATCCGGTCGAACGAGACGTATTGGGTGGGGCCGCCGTCGCGCTCGGCGAGCACTTTGGTGATGGCGGCGGTCAGGGTGGTCTTGCCGTGGTCGACATGGCCCATGGTGCCGATGTTGAGGTGGGGCTTGGTGCGTACGTATGCCGTCTTGGGCATGGCTGAGTGTCCCTCGCGTGGTCGCGGAGCTGAGCTGGGACCCCTGGGTCCGGCCGACCCTCCCCGTGCGGGGTCCGCCGGAATCTCCGGGAAGGGTCAGCTTCGGGCGCCGCCGAGGGGCGCCGCGGTCACGATCACGTCGGCCGCTGTGACGACGGCAGCCTTCGGCGCGTCCGCTGCTGCGGACGGCGCTGCGAGGAAGGCGTACCTGGACATGCCGCCGATCATCCCTGGTGGGCGGTGGCGCGTCGAATGGTTTTCGGCGGGCCGGATTTGGGGCGGTGGAGCCCCGCTCAGAGGTTCTTCAGGGCCTCGCGCACGGACAGCGGCGACAGGCTCTCCTGCTCGGCCGCGACGAAGGAGCGGACCGCGCCCGGGTCGGTTTTGGCGTACTCGCGCAGGCTCCAGCCGATGGCCTTGCGGATGAAGAAGTCCGGGTGTCCTGCGCGGCGCAGACAGTGGCCGAAGAGGCGGTCGGCGTCGGTGCGGTCCTTGTAGGTGAGCTGGTGCAGCAGTGCGGTGCGGGCGAGCCAGAGGTCGTCGTCGTCGATCCACGCGTCCATCACCGTGGCCAGTTGCCCGTCGGCGGCGACAAGCGGGCCGACGACGTGGGCGGCGAGGTGGTCGACGGTGTCCCACCAGGAGGTGGTGACGACGAGGTGGCGGGCGATGGGCAGGAAGGCGGACGAGCAGACCCGGACGTGGCGCCGCAGGTAGTCGACCGCGAAGTAGTGGTACTCGCGCTCCTCCAGGGCCCAGCACCGCAGGGCGACGGCCGTGCAGTCCGCCTCGGTGGGCCGCGGGAGTCCGGCGAGCACGGTCCGCGACAGCGCGCGGCGTTCGGGGGTGCGTACGCCGAGGAAGGGCGCGACGCCTTTCATGTACGCGACCATCTCGGCGGCCCGGTGCGGATTCCCGCCGCCCGGGTAGACCCGCACCAGGCGCGCGAGGACGTCGTCGGCGAGCGGGCTGTGCGGCACACGGGCGGTCATGGGGTCACCGTACGCATCGCGCGCCGCGATCGTGTGGGACTGCACTCACGGCGGGCGGGTGCCCCGGTCGGTTAGTCTCCCGAGATGTTCGAGCCCGCTGCCCGACCCATGTCCGGTCTCACCGCACGGTGCGGCAGAGCCCTGCTCTCGCCGTGGTCGCGGCTGTCGCTGCTCGTGGTGGTGCTGGCCGGCGCCGGGGCCGCCGTGCTGGTCCTCCAGCCGCAGCGGCTGCTCGCCGACGGCCTGCCGCCGCAGGTGGGCGGGGCCGGGGCGGTGGCGCTCTTCGCGGTGGCGTACGGGCTGTGCACGGCGGCTTTCGTGCCGCGCCCGATCCTCAATCTGGCCGCCGGGGCCCTCTTCGCCACCCAGGCGGGGCTGTTGTCCGCGCTCGCCGGCACGGTGCTGGGCGCCGGCATCTCGTTCGGGCTCGGCCGGGTGCTCGGGCAGGACGCGCTGCGCCCCCTGGTGCGCGGGCGCTGGCTCAAGGCGGCGGACGGTCAGCTGTCGCGGCACGGGTTCCGTTCGATGATGGCGATCCGGCTGTTCCCGGGGGTGCCGTTCGCCGCCGCCAACTACTGTGCGGCGGTCTCGCGCATGGGGTGGGCGCCGTTCCTGCTGGCGACGGGACTCGGATCGGTGCCCAACACCCTCGCGTACGTCGTCGCGGGCAGCAGCGCGTCGTCGCCGACGTCGCCCGCCTTTCTGGTCGCGATGGGCTTCATCGTGCTGAGCGGGGTGGCGGCCGCCGTGGTGGCCTGGTGCAGGCGGAGCCGGTTGCGCCGACGCCGGGCGGGCCGCGGGCCTGCGGCCTGACCCCACCGGTCAGAGGGGCCGGGCGGTGTCCGATGCCTGTTGCCACCGGGATGCGGCCGCGCGGCCACCGTCCGTTCACCCGCCGTCGCTAGCGTGCCCCTCGTTCCGCGCACGGTCACCTGCGCGCCGTGCGGCCAGGCAGCCGTGCGGCCCGGTGTGCCGGCCGGTCCCGTCGTGCCGGCCGGCTCTCGCCCCGACCCCCTTGGATGGCGCAGCACCCCATGTCTTGGTTCGAATCGTTCATACTCGGGCTCGTCCAGGGGCTCACCGAGTTCCTGCCCGTCTCCTCCAGCGCGCACCTGCGGCTGACCGCGGCGTTCGCGGGCTGGCACGATCCGGGGGCCGCGTTCACCGCCATCACCCAGATCGGCACGGAGACGGCCGTTCTCATCTACTTCCGGGCGGACATCGCGCGCATCGTGTCGGCGTGGTTCCGCTCGCTCGGCGACCGTTCGGTGCGCGGCGAGAGCGATGCGCGCATGGGGTGGCTGGTCATCGTCGGCTCGATCCCGATCGGGGTGCTGGGCATCGTCCTGAAGGACCAGATCGACACCTCCTTCCGCGATCTGCGGGTGATCGCGACCACCCTGGTGGTGATGGGCGTCGTACTCGGCGTCGCGGACCGGCTGGCGGCCCGTGACGAGTCGGGCGGCCGGCACCGCGCGGCCAGGGAACGCAAGTCGTTGGCCGAACTGAGCACCAGGGACGGCCTGGTCTACGGAATGTGCCAGGCCATGGCGCTCATCCCGGGGGTCTCGCGGTCCGGCGCCACCATCAGCGGCGGCCTGCTCATGGGGTACACCCGCGAGGCGGCGGCCCGCTACTCCTTCCTGCTGGCCGTGCCCGCCGTGCTGGCGTCCGGGGTCTTCGAGCTGAAGGACGCGGGCGGCCCGGGCCAGGCCCCCTTGCTCGCGACGCTGTTCGCCGCGGTCATCGCCTTCGGCGTGGGCTACGCGGTCATCGCCTGGTTCATGTCCTTCATCTCCAGCAGGAGTTTCATGCCCTTCGTGGTCTACCGCATCGTGCTGGGCGTCGTCCTGTTCGTCCTCATCGGCGCGGGCTCCCTCGATCCGGACGCCGGTGGCGGACTCTGACTCGGGCCGCGCGGGCTCCGGTTGGCCGCTCAGTCCGCCGCGGGGCCGGGGCCGCCCCCCTTGATCTCCTCCGCGCGCAGCGCCAGGTCCTGGAGCACATCGGCCGACGACACGTCCTGTTCGCCGGCGTCGTGGACCTGCGCGAGAGCCACGAAGGCCAGGCTGAAGGCGGCCACGAGCTGCCGGATGGCGCCGCCGACCTCCCTGGCCACGAGCGTCGCCATCTCCTGCGGCGTGGCGTCCGCGGGGATCTCGATGTGCGGCATCGTCTCGTTGAGCAGAGCGGTGACGATGCCGATCTCGGTGTCCCGGCCGGTGCGTTCGCCCTCTTCCTCGATACGGCGGCGGTAGTCCCCTGCCTCGGTGAGGATGCCGATCACACGCTTGAGAACTTCGCTCTGCTCCATGCCGCGAGGATAGGCGGCGCCGCCCGCGACGGCACCCGACAACGCCTTGCCCACGCCGCGCAGTTGACCCGCCGCGCCTCGCACCTGCCCGGATGCAGCTTCCCGGGGGCCGCCGGCACCGGTTCCGCCACCGCACTCAACCGGCCCGAGTTGGCTGAGAGTTCCCACTCCGTGGCGGTGGGTCACATCATGGCCGTAGGCTTGTCCTCATGCCCCCGACTTTCGACCGCCGCTGCCTTCGCCCTGCCGACGTGGTGAACGCGGAGATCCGCTCCCTGTGGGAGCGGTCCGACGGACGCCTCTCGCCCGACGAGGAGGAGCGCTACCGCCGGCTCCTGATCGAGTGGGCCGCCGCAGTGCGCACCGACACCGCGCAAGCGGCCTGAACCAGACCCTTCCAAACCTCCCACGGCCTGTGATCTTGGCCACCCCGCACGGCTCCCACCTGGGCTTCCTCGCATAAACGCGTGTGGGCGCACGGCCGGACCCGTAGCCTGGTCACATGTCCTACTCCCCCGAACGGTCCGGCCCCGAGCCGTCCGACGCGGATGCCGCCAACGACGCCATCCGTGCGCTCGTCGACGGCGCGGACGGGCAGTGGCCCGCGGAGGAATACGAGCGGCTGCTCGCCGAATGGGCGGCGGCCGTGGGCGAGGGAGTTCCGCTCGCAACGGCAGCGGCCCGGCCGCAGGCCTGAGCCACCCTATTCCGCTTGCCGCCGCCCGCACACGGGTGTTGGAGTGGCCCGATGGACACCGACCCCTTGGACAGCGGGACCGATGACGCGCTGCTCGCCGTCTTCGACCGGCAGATGCGCGAGAACGCCCAGCCCGACGGGGCCGGCGCCCGGGTCGAGCGGAGCGGCGACGTCGTACGCCAGGTGGGGCCCGCCCCCGTCTGGAACGGCGTGCTCTGGTCGGACCTGACCGCGGCGAACGCGGATGCCCACATAGCCTCGCAGGTAAGCCACTTCGCCTCTTGCGGCACCGAGTGGGAGTGGAAGCTGTACGCCCACGACTGCCCCGCCGACCTCGGCCGGCGCCTGCTGGCCGCAGGTTTTTCGGCCGAGCCCGAGGAGACCGTCATGGTGGCCCGCGTCGCGGAGCTGCCTCTCGGCGTCGAGCAGATCCCGGGCACCCTGCGTCCCGTGACGGACGCCGCGGGGGTGCGTCTGATGACGGAGGTCCACACGGGGGCGTTCGGCAGCGACTCCTCGCGCCTCGGGGAGCGGCTGCTCGCCCAGTTCGCCGAGGCTCCCGACACCGTCATCGGGGTCGTCGCCATGGCCGGGGACCAGCCGGTGAGCGCGGCCCGCATGGACTTCCATCCCGGCACGGAGTTCGCCAGTCTGTGGGGCGGGGGCACCCTGCCCGAGTGGCGCGGCAGGGGCATCTACCGGGCGCTGGTCGCCCATCGCGCCCGCATCGCCGCCCGACGCGGCTACCGCTACCTCCAGGTCGACGCCTCCGCCCAGAGCCGCCCCATCCTGCGGCGCCTCGGCTTCGTACCGCTGACGGTGACGACGCCGTACATCCGCCGGCCGTAGGCGTCCGGGCCCGGGCCGGACGCGGCCCGCGATCCGGCTGCGGCCGTACGCCGGGTTCGTGGCCGGCGTCGGTGTCGGCTCGGCCCCGACTCGCTCAGGTCAGGCCGCGGTCAGGCCCGGTCAGGTCAGGCCCGGCCCCGTCAGGTCAGGACCGGCCCGGCCCCGTCAGGTCAGGACCGGCCCGGCCCCGTCAGGTCGCATCAGGTCGGATCAGGTCGGATCAGGTCAGGGCACATCAGATCGGGTCCTCGAAGGCTCCGTGCCGGCCGGCTCCCGAGGTGAACCTCGCCGCTCCCTCGGCCGCTTCGCCCAGCGCGTGGAGGCCGTGCCGCACCTCACCCCGCAGCGCCTCCTCCTCGCCAAGGCCTTCCTGTTCGAGCAGGGACATCCGGTCGTGGCGCAGGCAGGTCCCCGGGAAGGCGGCGATCTCCGCGGCGAGCCGTTCCGCCGCCGTGCGGGCGGCCCCGTTGGGTACGACCCGGTCCGCGAGGCCGATGGCGTGGGCCTCCGCGGAATCCACCGGCCGCCCGGTGAGGACGAGGTCCATGGCACGGCCCGCCCCGATGAGCCGCGGCAGCCGGACCGTGCCGCCGTCGACCAGCGGCACGCCCCAGCGGCGGCCGAAGACGCCGAACACAGCGTCCCGCTCCACCACCCTCAGGTCGCACCAGAGGGCGAGTTCGAGCCCGCCCGCCACCGCGTGCCCGGCGACGGCGGCGATGACCGGCTTGGAGAGCCGCAACCGGGTGGGGCCCATCGGTCCGTCGCCGTCCTCGGTCACCGTGTTGCCGCGTCCGGTGCCCAGCGCCTTGAGGTCGGCGCCCGAGCAGAACGTGCCACCCTCGCCCCAGAGCACCGCGACCGCTGCCCGCTCGTCGGCATCGAAGGCGCGGAACGCGTCGGCGAGCGCCCGTGCGGTGGGGCCGTCCACCGCGTTGCGCACGCCGGGGCGCGAGAGGATGACGGTCGTGACCGGGCCGTGCCGTTCGCTGCGTACCGCCGGGATGGTGTCGTCAGTCATGGCGCCAGCGCTAACACGGCGCGCCAACCACCCACAAGTGCAGGGCTCTTGGACTTACGGGCCAGTGGGCGGAGACTGACCCGATGACGCAGCGTGTGGATCTCGGGACCCTCTTGGACCGCCTGGCCATCGACGAACTCATCACCGGATATGCCGCGGCCGTCGACGACGGGGACTGGACCGCCTACCGCGCCCTGTTCGCCGCCGACGGCCGCGCCGACTACCGCGCGGCGGGCGGCATCGAGGGCGGGGCCGAGGAGGTGGCCCAATGGCTCACCGAAAGCCTGCGGCTCTTCCCGGTCCGCCAGCACCTGATCACCAACCGGATGCTGACCCTCCAGGACCTCGGCGGCTACCCGGGCGACCGGGCCGAGCTGCGCGCCGACTACGTCAACCCGATGTGCTTCGGCGCCGACGGCGGCACACCGTCCGCGCCCGACTTCGAGTCCGGCGGGCGGTACGCGTTCTCGCTGGTGCGCACCGAGGAGGGGTGGCGGCTGCGATCGGTCACCGTGCACGAGAAGTGGCGGCGGATGTCGGGGGCGCTCGCCGAGGGGTGAGTGACGGCGGGTGGCGGGGCCCCCGCCAGGGGCTGAGTGGCGGCGGATGTCGGGGGCGCTCGCCGAGGGGTGAGTGGCGACGGTACGCGCCGGGACGTCGGGTCCGCCGGCCCCCGGCCGTGGCTCCGCCCGACACTGCTGTCACACGTGGGCTGTGGACACGCCGGTTGTGGGCACACTGACGGGGGGACGACACAACTGATCACCGGGGGGGGTGGGCAAGGAGGCGCGGTATGCGGATGTGGGTCGGCCGTCATGGACGGAGTCTTGCCTCGGCCTGGTGGCGGGGAGCCGCCGCGCTGCTGGCCGGGGCGCTGCCGGCGCTCGCCTTCCCGGCGCCCGCGCTGTGGTGGCTCGCCTATGTCGCGCTCGTGCCCCTGCTGCTCCTGGTCCGTTCCGCCGACAGTGTCCGGCGGGCCGCGCTCGACGGCTGGCTCGGCGGCACCGGGTTCATGCTCGCCGTGCACCACTGGCTGCTGCCGAGCCTCAATGTCTTCATCGTGGTGCTGGCCGGGCTGCTCGGCCTGCTGTGGGCGCCGTGGGGCGTCCTGGTGCGCTCGACGCTCGGCGGCAGGCCCTCGGCCCTGCGCGCCCTGACCGCGGTGGCGGTGGTGCCATCGGGCTGGCTGATGGTCGAGCTCGTCCGGTCGTGGCAGGGGCTCGGCGGCCCATGGGGGCTGCTCGGCGCGAGTCAGTGGGAGGTCGCTCCCGCGCTCCGGCTGATGTCGGTGGGCGGGGTCTGGCTGGTGAGCCTGCTGGTGGTGGCGGTGAACACCGCCGTCACGCTCATCGTGGCGCTCCCCCCGGTGCGGACCGCCATGGTGGCCGCCCTCGTAATGTGTGCGCTCACCACCGGCGCGGTGTGGATGTGGGCTCCGCACATGGAGCGGGAGGGGCACCTCAGGGTCGCCGTCGTACAGCCGGGCGTGATCGAGAACGAGGACGCGCGGTTCGCCCGCGGCGAGGCGCTGACCCGCTCCCTCGCGGGGCAGCGCGTGGACCTCGTCGTGTGGGGTGAGAGCAGCGTGGGGCAGGACCTGGCGGCCCGCCCCGATCTGGCCGCGCGGATCGCGAAGCTCTCGCAGGAGCTGGATGCGGACATCCTCGTGAACGTGGACGCGCACAGGTCCGACAAGCCGGGGATCTTCAAGAGCTCGGTGCTCGTGGGGCCGCACGGCCCGACCGGGCAGCGCTACGACAAGATGCGGCTCGTGCCGTTCGGTGAGTACATTCCGGCGCGCTCGCTGCTGGGCTGGGCCACCTCGGTCGGCAAAGCGGCCGACGAGGACCGCAGGCGCGGTACGACGCCCGTGGTGATGACGCTGCCGAACGCCGTGCGGGTGGGACCGCTGGTGTGCTTCGAGTCGGCGTTCCCCGACATGAGCCGTCATCTGGTGCGCAGCGGCGCGCAGTTGCTCATCGCGCAGTCATCGACCTCGTCGTTCCAGGACACCTGGGCCCCGGCCCAGCATGCCTCGCTGGCCGCACTGCGCGCCGCCGAGACGGGCCGCCCGATGGTCCATGCGACGCTGACCGGCATCAGCGCGGTCTACGGTGCGGACGGCGGCCGGATCGGCAAGTGGACCGGCACGTCCGCCAGCACCGCCACGGTGTACGACATTCCGCTCGCCACCGGCACCACGCCCTATGTGCGTTTCGGCGACTGGGCGGTGTACACGGCGCTCGCGACGCTCGCCGTGTTCTGCGCGGCCGAGGCGGCGCGTGCGTTCAGGAGGCCTGCTCCAAGGACTCCCGCACCACCCGCTCGCACAGGGCATGGGTCGCCAGCGCGTCCTGGGCGCTGAGCAGCTTTTCGGCCCGTACGGCGTCGAGGAAGGACAGCACGGCCTGTTCGATGCCGCGCTGGCGGGCGACCGGCACCCAGTCACCGCGGCGGCGCAGCGTCGGCTGGCCCTTGTGGTCCACGACCTCGGCGAGGTTGAGGACCTGGCGCTTGCTGTCCTGCCCGGAGACTTCGAGGATCTCCTCGGTGGAGCCGCTCATCCGGTTCATGGTGCCGATCGCGGTGAATCCGTCGCCGGAGAGCTGGAGGACGACGTGCTCCATGAGGCCTTCGCGGATCCGGGCGCGTACGACGGTGTGCTCGATCGGGCCGGGCGCCAGGAAACGCAGGGTGTCCACGACGTGGATGAAGTCGTCGAGGACCAGGGTGCGCGGGTCCTCGGGCAGTCCCACGCGGTTCTTCTGCATCAGGATCAACTCGCGCGGATGGTCGGCGCACTGGGCGTAGCCGGGCGCCAGACGCCGGTTGAAGCCCACGGCGAGGCTGACGCCGCGCTTTTCGGCGAGCGCCACCAGCCGCTCGGACTCGGCGAGTTCGTACGCAAGCGGCTTGTCCACGTAGGTCGGTACGCCGGCTTCGAGCAGCCGCGTCACGATCGCCGGGTGCACGGCGGTCGGCGCGTGCACGAACGCCGCGTCGAGGTCCTGCGCGAGCAGCGAGTCGAGGTCGGTGTGGCATTGCGCGGCGGGAATGCGGTGGGTGCCGGCCACCGCGGCCAGGGTGGCCGGGGTGCGGGTCTGGAGGTGCAGTTCCGTGTCCGCCAGCTGGGTCAGAACCGGCAGATAGGCCTTCTGCGCGATGTCCCCGAGCCCGATGCATCCGACCTTCACGGGATCTCCCTGTCGCCGAGTGGTGTCCTGCTCCGTCGCCCGGTCAGCATACGTGCGGCCGGAAAGCGGCCGGAAAGCGGCCGGGCCGCGGGCCGAATCCGGTCGGTGGCTGGGGCCGCGGAGCCCCCGCCCCGCCGAGTGCCGCGCGCGGTCCCGACGGCGCCGACGCCGCGACAACCGCCGGCCATGACGCGATAACCGCTGGCCATGGACGGGGCAGGCGGTAAGGATGGCGGCATGACGACCTCCGAAGTACCGCCGGCCGCGACGGCCGAACGCGATGAGCCCGCCCTGGACGCCGGCGAGCGGGCCATGCTCGACGGCTGGCTGGATTACCACCGCGAGACGCTGGTTCACAAATGTTCCGGGCTCACCGACGAACAGCTCAAGCTGACCGCCGTGGCACCCTCCGCGCTCACCCTGCTCGGACTTCTGCGGCACATGTCCGAGGTCGAGCGCTGGTGGTTCGTCACGGTGTTCGCGGGCGAGCCCGAGCAAGGCGTGTACGGCGAGGACCCGGACGGCGACTTCCACTTCGGCCCTGACGACACCTACGCCGAGGCGCTTGCCACCTGGCGGAGCGAGGTCGCCGTCGCACGGAAGCAGGCGGCCGGGCACGACCTCGACGAGCTCAGCGTCGGCACCGCGCGCGAGGGGCAGCACTTCAACCTGCGCTGGATCTACACCCACATGATCGAGGAGTACGCCCGCCACAACGGTCACGCCGATCTGCTTCGCGAGGCGATCGACGGTTCGACCGGGACCTGAGGCAGCCGCCTTGAGCCTTGCGCCTTGAGCCCGGGCCGCAGGAGGCCCGGGGCAGCGCCCTCGGGGTGTCACTCGTGCGGGCCATTCCCGCGGGGTGTCACTCGTGTGGGCCATTGTGGTCCCGCGCCCTGGCCCAACCCCCGTGGTGGTCAGCAGAGTTGTCGGATGCACCGAACCAGGAACGCGCTGAACCTGCTGACGGCCGTGGCGGCGCTCGCCGTCTGCGGATGCGCCGCGGGCTGTGTCTCCGTGGATGCGGGCCCCGCACCGTCCCGGTCTGCCGTACCGCCCGCCCGCCGGCAGGGTCTGGTCGCCCCGCAGGTCGTGCAGGCGCCCGCCCGCGAGGCACTGGAAGCGGTCGCCCCCACGGACTCTTCGGCACCCGCGCCGGCCCCACCGCCCTCGGCCGGCCGCCCGACGGCCGATCGACCGACGGCCGATCACCCGGCGGTGGCCCGTCATGACCATCGCCATCGGGTCGAGCAGCCCGGCCACCGGCACCTGCCCGCCGCCCCGGACAGGCCTCGCCATCGGCCAGCCCCCGCGCCGCCCGCGCTCGGCGGCCTCTGCGCGCTCGGCCAGGACTACGGCGGCTGGCGGCCCGACAGCCCCGAGGCGCGCATCTGCCGTGCGACGTACGGCCCGTGACCCCCGTGACGACGCGCCTCGTCACACGGTGTCGAGCTCTCGTTCGAGCCGGCGCAGCGCCTCGCGGATGTCGTTGCCGTAGGCGTCGCCGGACAGCGCGTCCAGGGCGGTGTGGGCGCGGTCCAGGTGCAGGCGGGCCTCTTCGGGGCGGCGCAGCTTCACATAGTCGGCGGCGAGGTTGAGGTGCAGTGAAGGGTAGAAGGCGCGCACCGCGAGTGAGGCGTGGTGTTGCGCGAGACGGTCCTGGCTCAGACCGTCGGCGGCTGCCAACGCCCTGAGATCCCAGGCGAGTTCGTCCCCGGCGTCGTCCTGGGCGTCTGCCATGTAGTGGGCCAGGGTGCAGCGGTGCAGCGCGTCGCCGCCTTCGCCGATCTCCGACCACAGGGTGGCGAAGCGGTTGCGGGCCTCCTCGCGGTCCCCGCCGTGCAGCAGCATCATCGCCTGCCCGATCCGGGTCATCACGATGTCCCCCGGGGCTTCCCGCATGTCCGTCACCGCTGTCTCCGACCGGTCGTCACGAAAGTCGAACGACGTCGACGCTAGCCCCCGCCACTGACAATCGGCCTCAGGCTCGGGCGGGGGCACCGGCCTGTCAGCCGGACGCCGTCACACGCCCGGCCGGGCCACCGCCCCCGGCCCCCTCTGCCGGACGCCGTCACACGCCCGGCCGGCCCTCCGCCCCCGGCCCCCTCTGCCGGACGCCTCAGCCCAGGTTCGGAATACGCCAGTCGATGGGGTCGTGCCCCTGCGCCGCGACGGCCTCGTTGATCTGCGTGAAGGGGTGCGAGCCGAAGAACTTCTTGGCCGAAAGCGGCGAGGGGTGGGCGCCCTTGACCACGATGTGACGCTCCTCGTCGATCAGCGGGAGCTTTTTCTGCGCGTAGTTGCCCCACAGCACGAAGACCGCCGGGTCGGGCCGCGAGGCGACCGCCCGGATCACCGCGTCGGTGAACTTCTCCCAGCCCTTGCCCTTGTGCGAGTTGGCCTCGCCCGAACGCACGGTGAGGACGGCGTTCAGCAACAGCACGCCCTGTTCGGCCCAGGGCATCAGATAGCCGTTGTCCGGGACGTCGTGGCCCAGCTCGTCGCGCATCTCCTTGTAGATGTTGCGCAGCGACGGCGGCGTCTTGACGCCGGGCCGCACCGAGAAGCACAGGCCGTGCCCCTGGCCCTCGCCGTGGTACGGATCCTGACCGAGGACGAGCACCTTGACCTTGTCGTACGGCGTCGCGTCCAGGGCGGCGAAGACCTCGTCGCGGGGCGGGAAGACGGGACCCTTCGCCCGCTCCTCCTCGACGAACGCGGTGAGCTCCTTGAAGTACGGCTTATCGAGCTCCTCGCCGAGGACGCCCTGCCAGGACTCGGGCAGCATGGCGATATCGGTCACGTCAACAACCTCCGTGGGACATTCGGTTCCACACCCTCGGTGCGGAGTTCAGAACCTACCCGCCGCCACTGACAACGCCGTTCGCACCCGTCCCTACCAGCTGGTCTTGCGGTGCAGCTCCCACATCTGCATGACCGTCTGCGGGTCCATGGCCCGTTCGCCGCCCGCGATGTCGTCGCTCACCGCGATGAAGAGCTTGCCCTGCCACAACGGCAGCAGGCGTACGTCGTCGACGAGGATGTCCTGGGCGCGTTCGAACTGCCGGCTCGCCGCGCCCCGGTCGGAGATCTCACGGGATCGCGGGATCAGCTGTGTGGTGATCTCCAGCGGCTCATAGGGCGTGCCGACCGCGTTCTCCTTGCCGACGAACGGCGCGATGAAGTTGTCCGGGTCGGGGAAGTCGGGGAACCAGCCGCGTCCGAAGACGGGGAGGTCTCCGGCCTGGACGCCTTCGGTGTAGGTCTTCCAGGGGCGGCTGTTGAGGGTGACCTGGAACAGCCCGGACGTGTCGAGCTGCCGCTTGAGCTCCTTGAACTCCGCGGCCATGGACGAGCCGTACCGGTCGGTGGTGTACCAGAGGCTGAGCGGGACCGGGCCGGTGATGCCGGCCTTGCGCAGGATGTCCTTCGCCTTGGGGACGCTGGGCGATCCGAAGGTGTCGAAGAAGCTGGTGGTGTGCCCGTTCACCCCCGTGGGGACCATGGAGTAGAGCGGCTCGGCGGTGCCTTTGTAGACCTTGGCGACCAGCGCGTCGCGGTCGATCAGCTGGGCGACGGCGCGGCGCACCGCGGGGTTCGCGGCCTGTGGGTCCTTGGGGTTGAACACCAGGAAGCGGATTTCGGTGCCGGTGTTCTCCACGAGGTCGAGCGGCTTGCCCGCGGCCTTCTCGGCGCGGATGTCCTCGACCTCGTCGGCGGTGATGCCGCGATAGGTGACGTCGATCCGTTTGTCCTTGAGCGCGTCCACCATGGCGGTGGAATCACGGAAGTAGCGGATGGTGACACCGTCGTTCGCACGCTGCGCGAAGCCCTGGTAGCTGTCGTTCTTCTTCAGGACGGCGCGGTCGCCGGCCGCGTAGGACGCCAGTGTGTACGGGCCCGAGCCCGTGAGGCCGCCGTCCGCGCGGAGTTTGCCGGCCGGGTACGTCTTGGGGTCCACGATCGACATGGCGGGCGCGCCGAGCACGTAGGGGAAGGTCGCGTCGGGCTTGTTGAGGTGGAAGGTGACCGTGAGGGCGTTGTCGACGGTGACCTTGTCCAGGCTGCTGAGCAGTCCGCTGGGACCGGCCTTCACGTTGATCTTCACGATCCGGTCGATGGAGTATTTGACGGCGTTCGCGTCGAGCACGGAACCGTCGGAGAAGGTCATTCCCTTGCGCAGCGTGCAGGTGTACGTGCGGATCGACTTGTCCTGGAAGCCGCAGGACCGCGCGGCGTCGGGCTGCGGCGATGTGCTGCCGGTCGGGAAGGCCAGCAGGGTCTGGAAGACGTTGCGGTACAGCTCCCACGATCCGTCCCAGGAGGCGGCGGGGTCGAGCGTGCTGGGTTCGCTCGTCGTCCCCACCGTGATCTCCTGCTGTGCCTGCCCGCCACTGCCGGGTATCAGCCCGCAGCCGCCGAGCAGGGCCATGGACGCAAGGGCCGTGAAAGTACGCCGGCGGATGGTCCGTTCGAACACGTGCACGCTCCTCGATCGGCCAGGGGTCGGCAGACCATACCGCAGTGCCCTGCCGGGTCAACTGACCTTTCCGGCAGGGCACTTGGCGCATTCGGGAGCGAAACCGCTCAGGGGCGGCGAGCGTCGCTTTCGGCCCGTTCCTCAGTGCACTCCGGCGTTCAGGAACAGCCCGCCGTCGACCACCAGGGTCTGTCCGGTGACCCAGGCCGACTGGTCGGAGGTGAGGAACGCGGCGGCCCCGCCGATGTCGGACGGCACGCCGAGCCGGCCCATGGGGTAGACGGCGGCGGCCTCCGCCTCGCGGCCCTCGTAGAGCGCCTGCGCGAACTTCGTCTTGACCACGGCCGGGGCGACCGCGTTGACCCGTACGGACGGCGCGAATTCGTGCGCCAGCTGGAGGGTCAGATTGACCATGGCCGCCTTGCTCATGCCGTACGCACCGATGAAGGGCGAGGCGGAGACACCGGCGATGGAGGCGATGTTGACGATCGCGCCGCCGTTCTCCTTCTGCCACGCCTTCCAGGTCTGCTGCGCGAAGCCGAGCGCGGAGATCACGTTCGTCTCGTACACCTTGCGCGCCACGTTGAGGTCGAGCTCGGCGATGGGGCCGAACACCGGGTTGGTACCGGCGTTGTTGATCAGGAAGTCGACCCGGCCGAAGGCGTCCATGGTGCGTGCGACGGCCGTGGCCTGGTGGGCTTCGTCGGCGGCCTTGCCCGCGACCGCGATGACCCGGTCGGAACCGAGCCTGTCGACGGCCTCCTTGAGGGCGTCCTCTCCGCGTCCGGTGATGCAGACGCGGTCACCGCGGGCCACCAGTGCCTCTGCGATGCCGTAGCCGATGCCGCGGCTGGCCCCGGTGATCAGGGCCACCTTGCCGGACAGTTCAGGAAATGCAGTCATGTCCCTTGCCCCTGGCGTTAGTTGAGCGGTCCGCCGGCCACGTACATGACCTGGCCGGAGACGAAGCCTGCGTCGTCACCCGTGAAGAAGGCGATGGCGTTGGCGATGTCCGCCGGGTGACCGACGCGCTGGACGGGGATCTGGGTGGCGGCGGCGGCCTGGAAGTCCTCGAAGCCCATGCCGACGCGGGCCGCGGTCTGCGCGGTCATCTCGGTGACGATGAAGCCGGGGGCGACCGCGTTGGCGGTGATGCCGAACTTGCCGAGCTCCTTGGCCAGGGTCTTGGTGAAGCCCTGGAGGCCGGCCTTGACGGCCGAGTAGTTGGCCTGGCCGCGGTTGCCGAGCGCGGAGGACGACGACAGCGAGACGATACGGCCCCACTTGGCGTCCACCATGTGCTTCTGGCAGGCCTTGGCCATCAGGAACGCGCCCTTGAGGTGCACGTTCATGACCAGGTCCCAGTCCGACTCGCTCATCTTGAAGAGGAGGTTGTCGCGCAGCACGCCGGCGTTGTTGACGAGGATCGTGGGCGCGCCGAGCTCGGCGGCGACACGCTCGACGGCGGCCTCCACCTGCGCGCTGTCGGAGACGTCGCAGCCCACGGCGATGGCCCGGCCGCCCGCCGCGGTGATGGTGTCGACGGTGTCCTTGCAGGCCGCCTCGTCGAGGTCCAGTACGGCGACGGCCCGGCCCTCGGCCGCAAGCCGGACGGCGGTCGCGGCGCCAATGCCCCGCGCCGCCCCGGTCACGATGGCGACACGCTGCTCGGTGGTGGACATGCTGTTCTCCTCGCCCTGGGATCCGCGGCTCTCAGTCACTGAGCAACCGCTTAGTAGCTTCAGCAGACGTGACGCTAGAAGCCCTGGCACGCGGTGTCAACGGCCCACGGATCCCCGGGCGCATGTCACACCCCCGCCGGGGCCGTGATCAGCGCACCAGCAGGTCGAGCAGCCGCTCGGTCTCGGCCACCGGGTCCATGGTCAGGCCGGTGTGCACGGGGCCCGGCTGGACGACCGTGGAGCGGGGCGCGATCAGCCAGCGGAACCGGCGCCCGGCGTCGTCGCCCGCCGCCTGCCCGGCCCCCTCGCCGCCACCGCAGACACCCTCGACGGCGCGCAGCGCGGCCCGTACGCCCACGACGTCGGCGGCCGGGTCGAGCGCCCTCAGCTTCGCCTCGTCCAGATGGGTGCGGGCCGCGACGTAGGAGTGGGCGCGGCAATAGACCAGCACGCCCGCGTTGAAACACTCACCGCGCTCCACGCGCGGCACCACGCGCAGCAGCGCGTACTCGAAGACATCGCGCTTGCTCAACGGTCGGCATCCTTCTGGACGTACTGGCTGTTCTCGGCGTTCTTGGTGGGGTGCGGCCAGGGCCTGCTGTGCTCGGTCAGCCAGCCGGGGGCCCGGGAGGGCTTGGTGGCCGTGGGGGCGTCCAGCGTGATGCGCTCATGGATCGTCGCGGCGCGGGCGAGCAGCGGCTCGGCGTAGGCGCGGCGCAGTTCGCCCGTGGTCTCGAAGCCGGGCTCGCCGGCCAGCCACGCGTCGGGCACCAGGGCCGTGACCTCACTCAGCAGCTCCTCGGTCACCAGGGGCGCGAGCTCGGCGGCCGCCGATGCGATGTCGGGGCCGAAGGGCGCGAGTGCGTGGTCGGATGCGTTGTAGGGCTTGGCGGCGGAGGCGGCGGCCGCCGGCCAGTTGTGGTGCCAGATCATGGTGGCGCCGTGGTCGATGAGCCACAGATCACCGTGCCAGACCAGCATGTTGGGGTTGCGCCACGACCGGTCCACGTTGTTGATCAGCGCGTCGAACCAGACGACCCGGCCGGCCTCGGCCGCGTCCACCTGGTAGGCGAGCGGGTCGAAGCCCAGCGAGCCCGGCAGGTAGTCCATGCCGAGGTTGAGGCCACCGCTGGCCTTCAGGAGCTCCTGCACCTCCTGGTCGGGCTCGGACAGGCCGATGACGGGATCGAGTTGGATCGTGACCAGTTCCGGCACGCGCAGCCCGAGCCGCCTGGCGAGTTCCCCGCAGATGATTTCCGCGACGAGCGTCTTGCGGCCCTGTCCCGCGCCGGTGAACTTCATGACGTAGGTTCCGAGATCGTCGGCCTCGACGATGCCCGGAAGCGATCCGCCCTCACGCAACGGCGTGACGTAGCGGGTCGCTACGACCTCTTTCAACACTTTCCCAGGCCACCCATCTCTTCAGCCTTACCATCCACGGAAAGCCTCGGCCCTCCACGGGCTGCTCTCTGCGGCGCAAGGGCAGGGATCGCCGGTCGACGGCTCCTGGGGAGATCGAGGGAGTTGCAGCCGGCGGCCCGGTCCCGGTCTCCCGGCCACCCGCTCCGGGCTGCCCGCTCCCGAAGCAGACCGTCGGTGGTGTCGCGCCCCTTGCTGCCGCCTTCCGGCATGAGGTGAGCATAGTAACCGGGGGTGATCGCGGCGGGGAGTGCCGAAGTGCGTGCGTAAACCGTCCTCCGGGACCGCCGCCCCGGCCGGGCTTTCGTCCCCTCGACCCGTGTCGGGACGACGCCGCCTGCGGCGCCGGTGGGGAGGCGGAGCCGGCGCGGGGAGGGGGAAAGAGGTCCGTGCGCGACGCGTCGGGCACGTCCTCGCCCGCGTGAAGGCCTCAACGTTCCTCCGTGGCCGACGTCGCGGAGGCGATGGCGGCCACCACGCCATGCTCGGCTGCGGCCGGTACGGGCCGCGCGCTCGGCCGCCGCGGCCGGTCCATGCCCCGCGTGCCACCTTGTGAAATGTTTATCGCACAATTGGTGTTCTCTGTCCGCCCTCTGACAGTGGTTCAGCGACCAGCAGGGCAGGCACCCCGAAGAAGGCCCTCACCCCATTGGATGACCATGTGGACTGCCCTGGAGCCCCCCGCCACCACCGTCGCCCCCGGTGACAGCGCCGTCGTCCGGCTGCGGGTGCGCAACACCGGGGACACCGTCGAGGAGTACCGGCTCACGCCGGTCGGTGACGCGGCCGGATGGGCGCGCGTCGAGCCGGCCACGCTGCGGCTCTACCCCGGGGCGGAGGGCACCGCCGACATCGCCTTCACGCCGCCAAGGACCTCGGACGCCGTGGCGGGCCCGAGCCCGTTCGGCGTCCGGGTCGAGCCGCGCGAGCACCCCCAGGACGCCGACGTCGTCGAGGGCCGGCTCACCATTGGTCCGTTCGCCGAGATGCGTGCCGAACTCGTGCCGCGCTCCCTGCGGGGCCGGCGCCGCGCGCGCGGCCGGCTGGCCGTCGACAACCTCGGCAACCAGCCCCTGACCGCGTCCTTCTCCACCCGTGACAACGGCGACGCCGCGAACGTGGAGGCCAACCCCACCGCGGTGCGGGTCGACCCCGGCCGGGCCGGCTTCGCGGAGGTGGAACTCACCGCGGTGAACGTCAGCTGGTTCGGCGGGACACGCCAACACCCCTTCACCGTCACGGTGTTACGTTCAGGCGAAGCGGCCCCGCAGGAGCTGCGCGGCACCTACCTCCAGCCGTCCGTGCTCCCGCGCTGGGTCCTCGCGGTCGGCTCGATCCTGCTCGCGCTGACCGTGGCCTTCGTGATGATCTGGCTGCGGCACGACACCGGGGTCAAGAGCCAGACCGCAGAGCAGGCGCCCGCCAGGCAGATCCCGCTCCCGCAGGGTTCCCCGAGCGCGCTGCCGTCCGCCCCGGCCGCCCCGTCCAAGGAGCCGAGCCCGCCGCCGTCCGGGCCCCCGTCCGCGCCGGCAAAGTCGAAGCCGGCCGCAGGGGGATCCGGTGGCGACAGTGGGGGCGGCGGTGACAGCGGCCCGAAGAAGCCGCAGTACGACCCGACGAAGCTGGTCCGCATCCAGTCCGGGCTCGGGATGTACCTGACGACGAAAACGTCCGACAAGCCGGAGGGCCGGTACGTCACCACCTGGCGCGAGATCAAGGACGATCCCACGTGGGACCAGTACTGGTACGTCCGGCCGCTGCCGCGCGACGAGTTCGCGTTCACCTCGTCCTCCGAGCCATGGGCGGTCGTGGACAACACGCGGGAGGGCGACAAGATCCAGATGTGGGGGGCCGTGGGCAGGGAGGCCAGCCTCACCAACGGGCAGATGACCAGCAACCAGAAGTGGTCGATCCAGCCCATCGACGGGGCGGAGGGGTTTGTGAAGCTGGTCAGCAAGGACGATGGATGGTGTCTGTCGGACCTGTCGCCCAACGACAAGCTGCTCCAGGTCGCCGAGGTGCGACCCTGCGGCGCCCTCCCCACCGACCAACAACGCTGGCGCATAGTTCCCTGAGCCCAAGCCCCCTGGGCCGACGGCGGCCCGGTGCGGTCCTGCGGCGGCCCGGTGCGGTCCTGCGGCGGGCCGCCGTCGGGCGGGCGCCAACCGGCGTCCCAGGAAGTCACCCTGTCGCTGAACGCCCCGCCCCGCTCTCCCGTACTCCCGGGCGCAGCTACGCGTCGTACGTCGAGAGGACCCTCAGGATGAGCACCGCATCGCAGCCCGTACCCGTACCCGCATCCGCGCCTACGCCCGCGCCCGTGCAGGTTCAAGGACAGGTACCGGCGCGCCGTACCGTCATCGCCTGCGTCGGCGCGGCCGGGCTCGCTGCCGCGCTCACGGCGTGCGGGGGCGGCTCGGACGGCGCGGCGGGGTCCGACACCGTCACGCCGGCCGGGGACGGCGGCGCCAAGGGCGGCGGGAGCGTACTGGGCAGGACGGCCGACATCCCGCAGGGCGGCGGGAAGATCTTCGCCAAGGAGGGCGTCGTGGTGACCCAGCCCACGGCGGGCCAGTTCAAGGCGTTCTCCGCGAAGTGCACCCACCAGGGGTGCGCCGTGTCGTCCGTCTCCGCCGGAACCATCAACTGCCCGTGCCACGGCAGCAAGTTCGACGTGACGGACGGCAGCGTGAAGGCCGGTCCCGCACCGTCTCCGCTGCCCGCCGCCGCGATCTCCGTCGAGGGAGACTCGATCAAGCTGGCCTGACCCGGCCCGCCGCCCGGAAGCAGCCCAGGATGTCGTCGGTGGTGGTCACCGTGGCGACCAGGGCGAGGGTGTGGCGGATCATCGCGGGGGTGTAGTCGGCCGGCACCCCCGCGATCGCGTCGGCGGCGACCACGGCCGTATAGCCGAGGTTGACGGCGTCGAAGACCGCGTTGGGGATCGCCACGTTGGCCGACACGCCCGTGACGATCAGGGTGCGGCAGCCGAGATTGCGCAGGATCGGGTCCACGTCCGTGCCGGACACGGGCGACAGGCCGTGCAGCCGGCGTACGACGATGTCCGCGTCGGCCACCTCGATCGGCTCGGCGACGCGTACGGCCCGCGAGCCCGAGTACTGCTGCACGGGCAGCCGCTCGGCGGCCCGGAAGAGCCGCGCGTTGCGGCTGGCCCCGCGGCCGTCGGGGCGCCGCTCCGCCACCGCGTGCAGCACCTGGACGCCCGCCTCGTGTGCGCCCGCCACGAGTCGCGCCACGTTGTGCAGCACCCCCGTCTCCCGCGCCT
Organism: Streptomyces sp. NPDC048416; assembly: GCF_043200435.1. Classification (NCBI taxonomy): domain Bacteria; kingdom Bacillati; phylum Actinomycetota; class Actinomycetes; order Kitasatosporales; family Streptomycetaceae; genus Streptomyces; species Streptomyces sp. NPDC048416. The sequence continues at coordinate 35,263 of NZ_JBICXU010000014.1, read as the reverse complement.
GCGCGGCGAGTTCGGGCAGCGCGCTGTCCGCTCCCACCACGCCTTGCTGGCACTCGACGGTCATCAACACCGTGAAGGCGGGGACGAGTTGCTGAGCGAGGAGTTCCTTCGTCGCCATGGCGCGGGAGGTTAACCGCCATTGCGCGACGGGGGAAGAGCGCGCCATGATTCCTGACGTGCCGTCAGAACTCCTTTCGGCGCGGCACCGTGGACGCACGGAAGGGGAGGCGCCATGACCGCCACACAGCGCAGGGGCCGCCGGATCATGATGAGCGACGAGGAGCGCGACGCCTTCCTCGGCGCGCAGCGCACCTGCCGGGTCGCCACCGTCTCCGCGGACGGCAGTCCGCACGTCGCCCCGCTCTGGTACGTCTGGGACGGCGGCTCGCTCTGGCTGTACTCGATCACGCGCAGCCGCCGTTGGACCCAGCTCGGCAAGGATCCGCGCGTCGCGGTGGTGGTGGACGACGGTACGCAGTACGGGGAGCTGCGCGGGGTGGAGCTGAGCGGCCGCGCCGTCCCCGTCGGCGAAGCACCACGCACCGGTCTGGACTGCCCCGAACTCGCCGACGTGGAGCGGCTGTTCGCCGCCAAGCACTTCGGCCTCGACGACATGGTCCACGACGGGCGGCACGCGTGGCTGCGGCTCACACCGGACACCGTCGTGTCGTGGGACTTCCGCAAGCTGGGGGGCCAGTTCGGACACTGACGCCGGGCGCGCGGGCCGGACGGCCGGTCCCGACACCCCGGTCCCGCAGCACGCGCGGGGCGGGCGGCCGGCCCGGACACCCGGGGCGGGCGCAAGCGGGTGCCGCCCCGGGGCCTCCCCTCGGGACCATGCCGGGCTCGGCTCGCGGGGGGGCCTGGCACCGCCCCCCGATCCGGCCCGACCCGGACGAAAGACCCTAGGTGAGCCGGTCCCCCGCAGCCGTCAGGGCGTCGACGGCGGCCCTGATCGAGGGCCTGCGGTCGGCGTCCGCGCGCCACACGGCGTACACATGGCGGCTCATCGCGTGGCGCACCGGGACCACCCGAATCCCGTCCGGGACCGGCCCCCGGCCCAGACGCGGCGCGACGCTGACGCCCAACCCGGCCTCCACCAGGGCGAGTTGGGTGGCGTGCTCGCGGGCCACATGGGAGATTTTCGGCTCGATACCCCTGCCGCGCAGGGTGAACAGTAGCCATTCGGTGCAGAACTCACCCTCGGGCCAGGTGATCCACTCGTCCTCGGCGAACTCCTCCAGGTCCACCGCGTCGCGGCCCGCCAGCGGGTGACCCGCGGCCAGCGCGACATCCGCGAGGTCGTCGAGGACGGCCCGCTTGGCGAGCCCGGCCGGGAGCGGAAGCGGTTTGTTGTACCAGTCGAGCACGAGCGCGAGGTCGAGGTCGCCGAGCAGCACGCCCCGCACCGACTCGTCGACCTCCAGCTCCTGCGAGCATACGGAGAGCTGGGGGTGGTCGGTACGCAGCCGGGCGAGGGCGGCGGGGAAGAGGCCGCGGGCAGCGGTGGCGAAGGCCGCGATGTTGAGCTCCCCGACGACGCGGTCCCGCTGCGCCTCCAACTCGGCCTGGGCCACCTGCACTTGCGAGAGGATGCGCGCGGCGTGCTCGGCGAGCAGCCGGCCGGCGTCAGTGAGCCGCACCCCGCGTCCGCTCTTGGCGAGCAGCGGCTGGCCGGCCTCGCGCTCCAGCTTGGCGAGCTGCTGGGAGACGGCGGAGGTCGTCACGTGCAGGGCGTCGGCGGCGCCGCCCACCGAGCCGTGCCGTGCCACCGCGTCGAGGGTGCGCAGGCGCTCCAGATTCAACATGTAAGCGATGCTAACCGAACACTCGGATGAAGTCTCGCTTGTACTACGTGGTTATGGCCGCCATCGTGGTCGTCATGAGCACCGCCACCCCGCCCCGGCCGCCTTGCGCCACACCCTCCCCCGCGACCTCACCGACGGCCGCCTCGCCCACCGCCGCCTCGCCGTCCGCCCCCTCGCCGAACGCCACCCCGCTGCCCGACGCGGCCTCCGTCCCCGGGGGCCGCGCCGCCCTGGACTGGCGTGCCCGGTTCGTGGGGCTCTCGCTGATCTGGGGCTTCAGCTTTCTGCTGATCAAGGTCGGCACGGAGGGATTCGCGCCGTTCCAGGTGACCCTCGGGCGGCTGCTCTTCGGCACCCTGGTGCTTGCCGTGGCGATGGCGGTCAAGCGCGAGCGGCTGCCGCGCGGGCTCCGCACCTGGTCGCACCTCACCGTGGCGGCGCTGCTCCTCAACGCCGCGCCGTTCTCGCTGTTCGCGTACGCGGAGCTGACGATCCCCTCGACGCTGGCCGGCATCTGCAACGCGACCTCGCCGCTGTGGGGCATGGCTCTGTCCATGGTGGCGCTCTCCGAGGACCGGCCGACGCGGCGCCGCGTCGCGGGGCTCGGCCTCGGATTCCTCGGTGTGCTCACGGTGCTCGGCGCCTGGCAGGGCTTCCACGGCCTGGACGCCCGGGGCACCGCGATGGCCCTGCTGGCCTCGCTCTGCTACCCGATCGGCTGGATCTACGTACGCCGGACCCTGGCGGGCAGCGGGCACTCCAGCCTGTCCCTCATCGGCCCCCAGCTCGGCCTCGCCACCCTCCAACTGGCCCTGGTGACCCCGCTGTTCGCGGGCCTTCCGAGGTCCTTCCCGCTCGTGCCGCTGCTGGCCGTCGCGGCGCTGGGCGCGCTCGGCACGGGTCTCGCGGTGCTCGTCCAGTACGGGCTCGTCAACGAGGTGGGCCCGACGACCGCGGAGATGGTCACCTACTTCATTCCGGTGATCGCCACGGCCGCCGGCGTCGCGGTACTCGGCGAGAGCCTGAGCTGGAACACCCCCGTCGGCGCGGCCGTCGTCCTGGCGGGCGCCGCCCTCACCCAGAGCCGGCCGCGCCGGCGACGGCGGTCTCAGTAGACGGAGCGGACCGCGGAGCCGGGGCGGATCGCGGCGGCGACGGCGTCGGCGAGCGGCTCGATGTCGCCCTGCGTCAGCCGCGACACGGTGAGCCGCACCCCGGGCTCCGACGCCATGCGGAAGCGGGCGCCGGGCGCGACCGCCCAGCCCGCGTGCAGCAGCCGCGCCACCGCTCCCGTCTCGTCGGGCACCGGCACCCACACCACGAACCCGCTCCGCCCCTGCGCCGCGACCCCGCGCGCACGCAGCGCCCACAGCAGAGCCTCGCGGCGCTCGCGGTAGGAGGAGGCCACCTGCGCCGGGTCGACGGCGCCGGACGTCCACAGGTCGACCACGGCGCGCTGAAGCAGGCGGCTGACCCAGCCGGGCCCGAGCCGCTGACGGCCGCGCACCCGGTCCAGGGTGACGGGGTCGCCGGTGAGCAGCGCCAGCCGCAGGTCCGGCCCGTACGCCTTGGCCACCGAGCGCACGAAGGCCCAGTGCCGGGTCGCCGGGGCGACCGGGTGCAGCGGCAGATCGACCATGCCGTGGCCGTGGTCGTCCTCGATGAGCAGTACCTCGGGGTGGGCGGACAGCACCTCGCGCAGGGCCCGGGCGCGGGCCGCGGTCACGGCGGCGCCCGTCGGGTTCTGCGCGCGGCACGTGATCACGACGGCTCTCGCGCCGGCCGCAAGGGCGCGTTCGAGCCCTTCGGGCCGCGGTCCTTCCTCGTCGAGGGCCATGGGTTCGGGCCGCAGTCCGAGCGCCGGTACGAGGTCGAGCAGCGCGCCCCAGCCGGGGTCCTCGATCGCCACGGCGTCACCCGGCTTGAGATGGGCGCCCAGCACCCGCTCGACCGCGTCCAGCGAACCCGACAGCACGCCGACCGGACCGTCGGGCACCCCGCCCTCGTCGAAGGCGGTGCGGGCCAGGCGGCCCAGTTCCTCGTCCACGGGCTCCTGTCCGTACAGGTAACGGCCGGGATCGCGCTCCTGCTGCCGGACGGCGGCGGCCAGTGCGTCACCGAGCGGCGGCAGCAGCGCGGAGTCCGGATTGCCGTCGGCGACGTCGCGCACACCTTCGGGCACGTGCACACGGATGAGGTCGCGGGCGCTGCTCGCCGGCCTCGGCCGTACGCGACTGCCGCGCCGGCCCGCCGTCTCGATCACCCCGCGATCCCGCAGCAGCCGGTAGGCGGCCGCGACGGTATTGGCATTGACCCCGAGCTCGGTCGCCAACTCCCGTAGCGGGGGCAGCAGTTGACCCGGTTCGAGCTCGCCCGTACCCACGGCGCGCTCCACGCTCCCGGCAATCTCCGATGCGCGACGCCCTACGATCCGATATTCTCCTAGCACAAACACGATTATGCACTAGTGCAATGGAGATCGCAATGCCGGACACCTCGACCTCGGCGGCCTACCAGGAGACCGACCGGACCGTCCCCGCTCGCTACCGCGACCGGACCTCGTACGACCGCGCGTTGGTGCACGGCATCCTCGACGCGGCGTACGTGTGTCACCTGGGGTTCGTCCGCGACGGCGCACCCGTGGTGCTGCCGACGCTGTTCGGCCGCGTCGGCGAACGGCTCTACATACACGGCTCCACCGGCTCCCGCCCCCTGCGCGCGGCGGGCCAGGCCGACCCGGGGCTGCCGGTCTGCCTGACCGTCACCCACGTCGACGGGCTCGTGCTCGCCCGCTCCGCCTTCCACCACTCGATCAACTTCCGCTCCGTCGTGGTGCACGGCGTCGCGCACGAGGTCACCGACCCGCAGGAGAAGCGCACCGCGCTGAACGCGCTGGTGGACCACGTCGTCCCGGGTCGCTCCCTCGACTCGCGCCCGCCGGTGGCGAAGGAACTGGCCGCGACCGCGGTGATCAGCCTCGACCTCAACGAGGTCTCGGCGAAGGTCCGCACCGGAGGCCCCAACGACGACGCCGAGGACCTTGCGCTGCCGCACTGGGCCGGCGTACTGCCGCTCGCCGCAAGCTACGGCGCGCCCATCCCGTCGGACGACCTCGACCCGGCGGTGGCCGTACCCGCGTACCTCACCGCACGCTGAGACCGGCCGGCCAGGGGCCGCCGCCCGGTATCGAATGCCGCCCCGCATCGAATGCCGCACGGCACCGGCCCGACGCGGCTGGGCCGCCTCGCACGGCGCGAAGGACGCCGCGGGCCCGGGCCCGGGCTTGCCGAGCCCGCGGCCGGGGCCTGTCGCTCGCTACAACGCCACCGCCTCCCGGCGGGCCCTCGCCGCGTCCCTGGTCTCGGTCGCCGCGAGCCCGAGCACCGCGAGCAGCAGCAGCGCGGTGCCCGCCGCGGTGGCCACGGTGATGCGTTCGCCGAGCACCGACACGGCGATCACGGCCGCACTCACCGGTTCGAGCAGCATGATCACGGAGACGGTCGCAGAGCGCACGACCGCCGCCCCGGCGAAGTAGAGGGCATACGCGAGCGCCGTCGGCACGGCCGCCACGTACAGCAGCAGGACGACCACCCGCACCGGATCCCCGGTGTGCGGCAGCAGGCCCTCGGAGCACGCGAACGGCGCCAGGCACAGCGCCGCCACACCGAAGGCCCAGGCCGTGGTCGTCGAGGGGTCGGCGGCGCCGCCGCTCCGGCCGAGCCATCGGGTGAGCAGCGTGATGGCCGCGTACCCGGCAGCCGACAGCAACGCGAGAGCGACCCCCGAGGGCCGGACGGTGCCTGCGCCGTTGCCGGTCCACAGCACGGCGAGCCCGGCGAGCGCCCCGGCGACGGCCGCCGTACCCCACAGGCCGATCCGCTCCCCCAGGGCGAGCCGGGCGCCGAGCGCGATCAGCACGGGGCCGGCGCCGAGCGTCACCACGGTCGCGACCGCGAGGCCGGTCGCCTCGACGGCCGCGAAGTACGCGCTCTGGAACACCATCAGGCCGACGCCGGTACCGAGGATGCGAAGGAGCCGGCGGCCGCGCGCCTCGGGCACGACCGACGCGGCGGGCCCGGGCCGGCGGCGCAACGCCATCGCGCCGAGCAGCAGGACGAGTCCGCCCGCGCAACGCCAGAAGGACAGGGCGAGCGGTCCGAGGTCGCTCGCGCCGAAGACGAGAGCCGCGGCAGCGCCCGCCGTACCCCAGGCGGCGCCGGCGAAGGCGAGGTAGAGCAGACCGCGCCCGACGGACAGCGGGGTGGGGGTGGCCATGGCAAGGCCCGTTGAAGCGTTCGACACGTGCGTACTCCGAGGAGGAAGACTGCTGGCTGGTCGCTGGCGTGGGATGCGCGGGCAGCGACGAGCCGCTCGGGGAGTGCCCGAGCCGGATCTTCGTCAGGGAGTGCGGCCGCCCGCGTTACGCGGCGGGAGGCGGCAGTACGGTCGCGTGCATGATCGCCACCCTAGGCGGCGGAGTGCCCGGCCGACAACTCCCCTTCGGCGGAGGCGGGTCCGCCCGCTGCGACCGGTCCCGAGGGGGCTCGCGGCGTCGAGGACTGGGCGATGAAAGCGCCGCACAGGACCACCGCGCCGCCGATGATCTGCGGAGCGGCCAGGTGCTCGCCGAGCAGGACCCAGGCGAAGACCGTGGCCAGCACGGCTTCGAGGCAGGCGACGACTCCGGCGACCTGCGGGGAGAGCTTGCGCACCGAGACGACGCCGGTGATGTACGCGACGACGGTGGCGATCAGCACGATCCAGCACAGCAGCAGCGCCGCGGGAACCGGCGTTCCGTTCATGTCGGCGCTGCCGCCGAGCACCGACCACTTCATGCCCCAGGGCCGGGCGAGGACCGTCAGGACGAGGGAGCCGATGAGCAGTCCGTACGCGATGACGCCGATGGGGTCGGCCGCGTCGTCACTGTCGCCGCCATGGTCGGACAGGACGAAGTAGCCGACCTGGCAGCAGGCGGCGCCGAGGGCGAGGAGCAGGCCGAGCGCGTCGAAGCTCAGCCCGGACCAGATCTCCACGACGCAGGCGAGTCCACCGGCGGCGAGGACCACTCCGGCCGCGGCGGCCCGGGTCACGGGCCTGCGCTGGACGAAGCGGACCCAGCCGAGGACGAGCGCGGGCGCGAGGTATTCGACGAGCAGGGCCACGCCCACGGGTATGCGGGAGAGCGAGGCGAAGTAGCAGGCCTGGACGCCGGCCACGGCAAGGAGGCCGAACCCGGCGAGCAGCGCGGGTTTGCGCAGCACCAGGCGGCGGTGGCGCCAGGCCACCGGGAGCATGACGAGCGCGGCCCCGGTGACCCGGAGCCACACCACGTGCAGCGGGTCGAGCCCCGCTTCGATGAGCGGCTTGGCCGCCACACCTGAACCGCCGAATGCGAACGCCGACGCCAGGGCCAGTCCCAGGCCGACGCTTCTTCCCTGAGACGCGTGCATCGGCACATGATGACAGGCCGGGTCAGGACCGTCATCCGGGTGACACCTGTCGAGACGGGGGCCGACCGTGACACGGCGTGCGCCGGGCAACGAAGCGGTTCGGTGGGGGTGGTGGGCTGCCCTCGATGCCGTTCAGGCCGGGCGGGACGACTTGTCCCCGCGCTCGGTCCGCGGGGCCCCGGCGCCTTCGCCCTGGCCGATGCCGTTCACGTCGGGCGATGCCGTTCGACCTGGGCGATGCCGTTCACGCGCCGGGCGATGCCGTTCAACCGTGGCGGGACGGCCGTTCACGTCGGGCGATGCCGTTCGACCCTGGCGGGACGGCCGTTCAGGCGGGCGGGTGGCGGAGCTGGGCGCGTCCATCCCACGGCGGTCCACCCCCCGTGGGCGCCACTCACCCCTGGCGGGACGACTCGTCCAGGCGACGGGTGAGCGAGGCCGGGTCCACGGCCGCGTGGTGGAGCACCTCGACGGCGCGGCACTCGGCATCGGCGGCGAGGGCCGCGAGGAGGTCGCATCCTCCGGCCCGGTCACGGCCCCTCGCCGCGGCGCGCCGCAGCGCGTGGTCCATCGCCGTGAGCGCGCTCGGCGACCAGCCGGGCTGGGTCATCACCGGCACCTCCCCCGAGTCCTCCACGGATCCCTGCCACCGCAGCCCGTATCCGATGCTGCGCTGCACCAAATACCCGAGCACGCGCGCGATCTGCGGTGTGCTCTCGAAGGCGGCCCGCACTTCCGGGTCGCTCTCCATCAGCGAGTGCAGCAGATGCGCGGTGTCCAGCTGCCGGTCTCCGTCCCGCAGCGCCCTTCTGCGGGCGCCGGCGACCACCGAGGCGAGCTCCGCGGTGAGCCTGGCTTCGATGTCTGCGGCGGAAGAGGCCCGGTCGTCTGCGGGGGAAGAGGCCTGGTCGGGCGCTCGGGAGGTAGCACTGTGCACCCCTCTACCCCATCAGCCGCCGACCCGGGACACATCCCCGTCCGGGAGCATTTGCGCCTCCGACAGAAGGTGGGCACGGATGACCGGGTTCTCCTCCTTACGGAGGAGATCGCGGGATTTTCCCCCACGGGGGCAACCATGACCCCGCGTGGGACCCGGCCGAGGGCACACGTCGGCAGCCATGACCCCGCGTGGGAGCCGGTGGAGCACACACGTCGGCAACCATGCCGCCGCGCGGGAGCCGGTCGAAGGCACACCCCGGCAAGCACGACCCCGCGTGGGGGCCGGCCGAAAGCGCACGCCACCCCTCCCCCGCTCCCGGCGCAACCGCGCCGACGTTCGGGCTCGTCCTTCCCGGGTGACACACCCGTCCCCGCAGCCCGCCGAGGGAGCGTTGATGTGCTGGATGATCGCCCTCCTGGCCAAGGACGGACTGCAGTACGTGTACCGCGTGTACGCGCCGCGCGACGCGTTGCCGGGCGATCTGTTCTGGGCCGCGTTCCACTGCCACGACGAGTCGGACCGGCCGCGCGCGTCGGACCTGTTCGACTCCGCCGAGATCTGGGCGCTGGAGACGCAGCGGATCTGAAAGCCTTACGGGGTACGCGAGTTCACCATCTGAAACCTGACGGTTCATCAGTATTGAATGTTGTGCGACGCCCCGCTACGTTCCGCGCCAGGTCCCCGACACCGTCCCACGAAGGAGTGGTCGCATGGCCGAGGTCAGCGCGGAGGCACGTATCGAGGCCCCGGCCGAGAAGGTCTGGGCGCAGCTCACCGACTTCTCCTCGTACGGCGAGTGGAACGCCACACACACCAGTTTCCCCACGGGTGGCCCGGAGAAGCTGGAGCTGGGGGCGACCTACGCGGAGAACATGAAACTGATGGGCTTCCCGGCCGAAGTGGCCTGGACGGTGGACGAGTTCGAGGCCGGGCGGGTGTTCGCGGTCAAGGGCAAGGGCCCGATGGGCGTGAACGTCGCCAACCGGTACACCGTGGTCCCCGACGGTGCGGCGAGCACGGTCCGTATCGAGGGGGAGTTCACCGGCGCGGCCGTCTCCCTCATGGCGGGCAAGTTGAAGGACTCGGCGACGGCCGCGCTCAACGAATCGCTGCGCAAGCTCGGGGGCCTGTGCGCGTGACACACGAAAGCCCCGCGGCGGGTGGCCGCGGGGCTTCGCTCTGCCCGAGGTTCAGTCCTCGTCGGCGAGGATCAGATACAGCTTCTTGCGGGCGTCGTTGATGACGGCGAGCGCCTTGTCGCGCTGAGCGGCCGAGCCCGTCTTCCAGACCTGGCCGAACGCCTCCATCAGGCCGAAGCCGGCCTGCCGGATCTCCTGCATGGCCTCCCAGTCGACTCCGCGCCCGGCGTCCTCCCAGGGAGCGTCGGCTCCCGATTCGGCCTCCGTACGCCCGGTGTCGGTGAGCGTGAACAGCTTCTTGCCGCCCTCGCTCTCACTGGTGATCAGGCCCTCGTCCTCCAGGAGCTGAAGGGTCGGGTAGACGGAGCCCGGGCTGGGCTTCCAGGCCCCGCCGCTGCGCTCGCCGATTTCCTGGATCATCTCGTAGCCGTGCATCGACCGGTCCTTCAGGAGGGCCAGGATCGACGCGCGGACATCGCCGCGCCGCGCCCTGCCCCGCGGGCCGCCCCGGCCACCACGGCCGGGCCCGAACGGGCCGCCGCCCCAAGGTCCCCCGCCGAAGCCGGGACCGAAGGGCCCGAAGGCGGCACGCCGCCCCTCGAAGTCACCCCGACCGCGATGGCCGGGCCCGTGCTGTCCGTGTCCATGTGAACGCATAGTTCATTTCCTTCCATCGTTGATCTGTCGCGATGCGTCAACGATATATCGCCGACTTACGCTTGGCAACCCTCTTCCTTGACGACTGTGGTGAGCCGGTGACCTGCCTCAACGAATCTGGCACGGATCTCATCGAAGCTGCTCTGATCCAACTTCGTCTCAGCGCCTCTGCACGTCGCGACGATGTGACTCAGCGAATCGGCATCCAGCACTGGTTCCGGGTTACGCAATCCGCAGACGTGCCACCGCCGTTGACCAGCGGAATGACGCACTTTCCCCCGATCTCTCTGCAGGCTCAGGCGGGGGCTCTCAGCAAGGTGTGTCGCATCCTCTGACGACTGTCGTGCCGACGGAGGGCTTGGGTGCAGGCACCAGGGGGCGGGATCCGATCATTAGGCTTTCGTCCATGACCAGCGTCCCCGGATTCACCTGCTCGTGCTGCGGCCAGTTCCACGCGGAACTGCCGATGAACTACTCGGCCACGGCCCCCTACTCCTGGGACCCGAGCTTCGCCGACAGCGACGACAGCCTGCTCTCCTCCGACCAGTGCGTCATCAAGGCTGAGCACTACTTCGTCAAGGGGCTGGTCGAGATACCGGTCATCGGCAGCGACGACGTGTTCTCGTGGGCCGCCTGGGTGTCTCTGAGCAGGGAAAACTTCTCCCGCGCGGCAGACATGTGGGAGACCCCCGGCCGCGAAGCCGAGAGCTCGTACTTCGGATGGCTGACCACTGAACTGTCCCCGTACTCGCCCAGCACCATCAACCTGAAGACCCACGTCCACACACGTCCCGTCGGTCAGCGCCCCTTCATCGAGCTGGAGCCCACCCACCATCCCCTCGCCGTGGAACAACGCAACGGCATCACTCTGGATCGCGTTCGCGAAATCGCCGAAGCTGTTCTCCACTCCACCAGCGATGACGCCTGATCCGAGCCCATGGACGGCCTGATGAAACAGCGTCGCCCGGACTAGCTACTGCTGGCAGTGGCCTTGCGGCGGCACCGCTGGGCCTTCTCCCGGCAGCTCCATGAGCACCATCGAAAGGCTCTGCCGGGCTCATCTCTCTCCGGCATGCCGAGCAGGCCCTCAACCTTCGGTGAGACTAACGAGCGGATGACCGCAGACGGCGACGATCACCCTGCTCGACGGGTCTGTAGTGTGCGGCAATGACAAGAAGCGAGCGGCTTGCGGAGCAGTTGGACTGGTACTGGCGCAAGAATCTGCGGCCACGGCTGGACGGTCTTACTGACGAGGAGTACTTCTGGGAGCCGGTGCGCGACTGCTGGAGCATCCGCCCGCGTGGCACGTCGGCCGCACCGATGTCGGAAGGTCCGGGGGAATGGACGTTGGACTACGCGTCCCCTGACCTGGTCCCGACGCCCGCGCCGGTGACCACGATTGCCTGGCGGCTGGCGCACATCATCGTCTCCTGCCTGGGCTATCGGGCCGGATGGTATTTCGGCGGCCAGGCTGTCGACTCTGAGACGTTCGCCTACGCGGGGACCGCTGACGAGGCGCTGAAACAGCTCGATGAGATGTATGGGAGATGGAACGTTGGGGTCCGCGAGCTCTCGGACGCTGACCTGGACAATCCGCCCACGGTGGGTCCCGAGCGGTTTCCCATGGAGAACAGGGTCCTGCACGTCAACAGGGAGCTGATCCATCATGGCGCCGAGATCTCCCTGCTGCGCGACCTCTACCGCTGGCGGGACGGGGCCGGGCCGCACCGCATATGACTTTCGGTAACCGGCGACGAGCTTCGGGGACTTACGGGGAGTCCGTGATGCTCCATGGCTGCTGCCGCCGCCGATAGGTCTCGCGATCTTTGAACCGTCGTTCTGCCTTCCCTACTTCTCCCTTGGGATGGGACAGCGTCACCTTCCGTCGCCGCTATGTCTTCCGGCGACAGCACTGAGAGCATGTCCGGCGCGGTGGCCCAGGCCGGGTGCGACGCCAGTCGGCGAACCCGGGGCTGTGCTTGTGCCGGCTGGACTCCCGCACCGGATCCGTGGCCCCAACCGGCATATCCCAGCTGGTTGATCATCCTTCAGTGGCATTCGATCAGCGATCACTGGCACAGGCCACCGTGATCGACCCGCGCCGCCGCCGGGCCGCACCCGCCTCGGTGGTCCGGTCGCTCGGGCAGCCGTTCGGGCGCAGGCTGGAGTGAGCGGAGCTGGAGCCGCCGAACGGACGTGGCGGCTCTGAATGCTCCAGGAACCCGGAAGGGGGTGCCGTCATGTCCCGGTTCATGGACGTCCACCACGGAATGGCCGGCATCACGGCCGACCAGCTGAAACAAGCCCACCAGGCGGACCTCGCCATCGAGAAGGAAGAGGGCGTCCACTTCGAGAGCGCCTGGGCCGACCCGGAGTCGGGGACGGTGTACTGCCTGTCCGAAGCCCCGTCGGCCGAAGCCGTACAACGCCCCACGAGCGGGCCGGTCACCCCGCCGACGAGGTCCACCCCGTCCCGCTGACCGCCTGAAGCCGAGGACCCGCCGGACGGCACAGCCGCGTACGCGACGTCGGCGCACCACCGGTGTGTGCCGATGCGCTTCCCTGCGTCCCGGCGCTTGCGTCCGGATGGTGCGTCCCGCTCGTTCCCGCCGCCCGAACCAACCCTGTTCCCACCGCACTTGGCCGCGTACGAAGGCCCCGGGTGACAGCGCACGGTGAACGTTCTGCCACGATACGGAGCTCGATCACCAGGGTGGGAGTGACAGCGATGACGTACGAGATCGTTTCCGAAGAGGTCGACATCGAGGTGGGCGGCGCCCTGCCGATGTCCGCGTACCTGGCGCGTCCGGCCGGGAGCGGTGAGCACCCGGCCGTGCTCGTGTGCGCCGAACTATGGGGCGTCACCGATGACGTACGTGACGTGGTCAGGCAGGTCGCGGCGCTCGGCTACGTCGCGATAGCTCCGAACCTGTACCACCGCTCCGGCCCGGAGACCGCCACGGGTTTGGCGGAGAGCGCGGCCAATCGCGAGCGTGCCTTCGGGCTGCTCGGCCGGCTGACCCGGGACGGCGTGGAGACAGATCTGCGGGCCGCCCTCGATTTCGTCCGCGACCACGCGCACGCCGCCCACAGGACCGGCGTCCTGGGATTCAGCCTCGGTGGCCACATCGCCTACTTCGCGGCGAGCCGGCTCGACCTCGCCGCGGCCGCGATCTTCTACCCGGGGTGGCTGCCCACCACGGGCACCGCGCTCAGCCGGCCTGAACCGCTCCTGGAGGTGGCGACCAAGGGCATCGCCGACCATGACGTCAACATGCTCATGTTCTTCGCCGAACTCGACCACGTGATCGACGAGAACCAGCGTCGCCAGATCGGCGAAGCGCTCACGTCGGCCGGGGCGCGGCACGAGGAAATCGTCTACCCGGGCGCCCAGCACGCCTTCTTCTTTCCAGGACGTGAGCCCTATGACGAGGCCGCCTCACGGGATTCCTGGAGCCGCGTACGCGATCTGTTCGCCAGTGAGCTCGGCCAGTAGGCGGGCCTGGGGCCTCGGGCCTCGGGCCTCGGGCTCGTGAGCGCGCAGGCCGGCCCGGGGTTCGTGAGCGCGTAACCCGGTCCCGGGGTTCGTGAGCGGCCGGGCGGTCTCCCGCCTCCGCGGCGAAGGACCGCCGACCCGCCGGGGCCCGGGCCGTCGTCCTCGGCTCGGTCGCGTCTGCCCGGGCCGCGGCCGGCCCCGGCGGGTCAGCCGCGGGACGAGATGGCATGGCCACGGGCTCGGCAGACGGCGCGGCGTCCGTGACACCCGTGACACCCGTGACACCCGCCGCGTCCGCCGCGTCCGCCAACCTCCGTACGCAAGGACGGTCCCGCACATCAAGCCGGCCGTCCCGAATTGGCCTTGGTTCCCGGTGTCTTCCACCCCGTACGGTGTCGCCATGCGCATCCGAATCGTCGACGCCTTCACCGACCGTCCCTTCGCCGGCAATCCGGCCGGGGTCCTCCTGCTCGACGGCTTCCCGGCCGACAGCTGGCTTCAGGACGTGGCCCGGGAGGTCAATCACGCCGAGACCGCCTTCGCCCACCCCCTGCCGCCCGGCAGTGACGCGGACTGGGCGCTGCGCTGGTTCACTCCGGCGACCGAGGTCGACATGTGCGGCCACGCCACGCTGGCCACGGCGCACGTCCTGCATTCCACCGGGGCCGCCACAGGGACGGTACGGTTCGCCGCGCGCTGCGGCATCCTCACCGCGAGGGCCCAGGACGACGGCGCGATCGTCCTGGACTTCCCCACCTCGTCCCTGACGGAGGAAGCCGTACCGGACGGCCTCGCGAAGGCGCTGGGCGCGGAGGTCGTGTCGGTCCACGACACCTCGCCGGACATCGGCGACCTGCTGGTGGAACTCGCCGACGAGCGGTCCGTACGCGCCCTCGCGCCCGACGCCCGCACCCTGGGACGGCACTCGCGGCGCGGCATCATCGCCACGGCCGCGGCGGCGGATCCCGGCGCCGGGTACGACTTCGTGTCCCGTTGCTTCTTCCCCAACGTCGGCATCGACGAGGATCCGGTCACGGGCAGCGCCCATACCGCGCTCGCTCCGTTCTGGTCGGCGCGCCTGGGCCGTGCCGAACTGACCGGCCTTCAGGCCTCGGCCCGCTCCGGCCTCGTCCGCACCGAACTGTGTGGTGAGCGCACCCTGCTCACCGGACGCGCGGTGACCGTCATCGACGGCGAACTCCTGACCGCACCCCGCAAGCACGCCGCCGACGTGTAAGGGGCGCCGGCAATGGCCGAACGCCCCTTACCGTGCCCCGCTCCCCCGCCTCACATGGTGGGCAGCCAGCTCACCCTGCCCGCGAGCAGCGCGTACCCGACGAAGGCGCCGATGTCGAGGAGCGCATGCGCCACCACGAGCGGGCCGACCCGCCGCCAGCGCCGGTAGAGCAGCACGAAGACCACGCCCATCACCATGTTGCCGAGGAAGCCGCCGACGCCCTGGTAGAGGTGGTACGAGCCGCGCAGCACGGAGCTCGCGACCAGCGCGGCCATCGGCGTCCACCCCAACTGGCCGAGCCTGCGCAGCAGATATCCGACGACGATCACTTCTTCGAGTACGGCGTTCTGGAGCGCCGACAGCACGAGTACCGGGTACTTCCACCAGACGCCGGGCAGCGATTCGGGTACGACGGTCAGATTGCCGCCCGCGGCGCGCGCCACCAGGTAGAAGGCGAGCCCCGCGCTGCCGATCCCGGCGGCGATCAGGACACCCCGGCCGATGTCCGGCCACGGCCGCGTACGGTCGAAGCCGAGCGCCCGCAGACCGCCGGCCCGTTCGCGCAGCAGAAGGTGCGCCACGAGCGCGACCGGCACGAGCGCCGTCGCGATGCCGAAGAGCTGCCAGGCGAGGTCGAGCCACGGTCGCCCGGGAGCGTACGAGGTGTTGAGGTGCGCCGCCTGGTGCTTGAGACCGCCCGGCTTGGTGAGCGATCCGACAAAGCTGATCAGCGCCGACACTCCGCTCGCGCCGAGCGAGAGCGCCAGGACGAGCAGGGTCTCGGACCGCAGGATCTGCGGTGAACTCCCCTCCTCGGGAAGAGAAACAGCCACCCGCTCAACCTCCACCTGCACACCTGCCTCCAGTTGACGAATCCCGTGCCATCCCCACCGCCGCCCCGCTAGGGTCTCGAAGGACATTACGAAGATCGCGCGCGACAGGCCGGGGGACGGGCGCCATTGCGATGGCGCGGTCCCCCTTTCCTTGTTCACCATTCAAGGAGGGGCACCACCGCCATGGGACGTCACAGCTTGCCCGACGACGCCGCGTCCGCGAGCAGCGGGGCCACCCGGGTGGCCGCCTCCCGGCGCACGGTCGCCCTCGCCACGGTTCTCGTGATGGCCGTGGCCGGGGGTACGGCCGTCGCGGTCCAGCGCGGGGTGCTCTCCTTCCGCCGCTCCTGCACGGACTCCGCCGTACGGCTCGATCTGGTCGCCTCGCCCGATGTGGCGCCCGCCGTCAGGGCCGTCGCCGACCGGGCCCGCCGGGACAAGATCACCTCGGACGGCTCGTGCATGGACGTGCGGGTGAGCGCCCGTGACTCCTACGAGGTCGCCGCTTCGTTCGCCTCCGCCGCCAAACCCGACTTCTCGGTGTGGATACCCGACGCCTCGCTGTGGATCGACCGGGCCAAGGACGCCTCCGCGAACGTGCTCACCGCGGGCCACGTCGCCGCCTCGCCGGTCGCCCTCGCGGTCCTCCCCCGGGCCGCCCAGACGCTCGGCTGGCCCAGGAAGACGTACACGTGGGCGGAGTTGGCCACCGCCACCGCTCAGGACGACACGGTGGGACTCGGTTCGGCCGACCCCGCTCGCAGTGCTTCCGGACTGCTCGCCCTGAGCTGCGTCGGGAAGTCGGCGGCGAGCGCGGGAGCCGACGGCGACACGCGGACGGCCGCCCTCGCCAAGCTGCTTGCGCGGCGGGTCTACGCCGACGACGCGGAGGCGGTGAAGACACTCGCATCGGGCAGCTCGGGCGGCTCGGGTGGCTCTGACGACTCGCGGCGCAACCAGGCACTGGTCCTGTCCGAACAGGCGGCCTTCACGTACAACGCCGCACACGGGACGGCGCAGCGGCTGCGGCTCTTCTACCCCGAGGACGGCGCACCCCAGCTCGACTATCCGTACACCATGGTCCGCGAGGCGCGGATGAGCACCGACGAGAGCCGGGCCGCGATGCGCTTCATGACCCTGCTTGGCGATCCCGAATCCCTGCGTGTCCTGGGCGAAGCGGGCTTCCGTACCCCCGGAGGTCCTGCCGCGGAACAGGTCGCATCGGCGGCCGGCGCCCGTTCCCCCCAGCCGTACGCGAGTGCGACCGCGGAGCCGCCGTCGGCGCAGGAACTCCAGGACGCGCTCGGCATGTGGACGATCACCGTGCAGAGCGCACGGCTGACGACGGTGGTGGACGCCTCGGCTTCGATGGCCACCCCGGTGCCGGGCGCGGGCGGGCGTTCCCGCATGGACGTCACCAAGTCCTCGCTGACGCGGGCGCTTTCACAGTTCACGCCCGACGACGAGATCGGTCTGTGGGACTTCGCCACCCACCTCGACGGCTCGCACGACTACCGTCGGCTGGTGCCGACCGCCCGGCTCGGCGATCCGGCGGGCGGGGGCCGTACCCAGCGCGACCGGCTCACCCAGGCTTTCGCCGCCCTCCAGCCGGTGCCCGACGGCGGGACCGGCCTCTTCGACACGACGCTGGCCGCATACCAGGAGGCGACCTCGACGTATGCGCCGGGCAAGTTCAACGCGGTGGTGCTGCTCACCGACGGCGCCAACGAGGACCCGGGAAGCATGTCGCGGGCCGACCTCGTCTCGCGGCTGCGCAAGCTGAGAGACCCCGCGAGACCGGTGCCGCTGATCGCCGTCGCCGTCGGCCCGCAGGCCGATGCGGACGAGGTGCGGGGGATCGCGAAGGCGACCGGCGGCGCGGCGTACCGGGTGAACGACCCGGCCGGCGTCCAGGCCGTGATCCTTGAGGCGATCATGGAGCTCGGCCGGGCACAGAGCCGCGAAGGACGTTGAAGGACCGCGCGCCGAGGGTCGGCCCCGACCGCGAAGACCCGTCGACCAGGACCGGCCCCGCGTCGGCCACCACTGGGCCAGTCGGCCGCGCAAGGCCGGCGCTGCGGGGCCCGCGGGCCGCGAAGACCCCCGCTGGCCCAGACCAGCCCCCCGGCGGCCCCACGCGGGCAAGCCGACCGCACACAGTCAGCGCTGCTGCCGGGCCTGCGGGCCGCGAAGACCCGTAGACCAGGACCGGCCCCGCATGGGCCCCACGCGGGCAAGCCGACCGCACACAGTCAGCGCTGCCGGGCCTGCGGGCCGCACGCGGTCAGCCCTCCCGGGCCTGCGGGCCCGGGAAGCCCGTCGGCCAGGTGTGCACCGGTTCGCCCGCGAGCATCAGCTCCCGGTAGCGCCGGGTGGTGGCGGCCAGCGCCGCCTCCCGGCCGAGCCCGGCCGCCAGCGCCCGGTGGTAGGTGTCGACCTGCCAGGACGCCCCGTTGACGCGCCGTCGGCACCGCTCCTCGATGATGCCCAGATAGTGGTCCCGGTCGGCGGGCGCCACTCCCCACGCGTCGAGACCGGCCGCCGCGAGCGGCAGCAGCTCCTCCCGCAAGAGCTTGACCGCGGGCACCCGGGCGACACCGCCGCCGCGCCTCGGCACCGGCCACAGCAGCTCGGCTTCGATGCCGTATCGGCACGCCGCGTCGAAGTTGGAGGCCGCTGACGCGAACGGCAGCCGCGTCCACACCGGCCGGCTGTCCTCCGCGAGGGCTCGTACCAGGCCGTAGTAGAAGGCCGCGTTGGCCAGGACGTCGCTGACGGTGGGCCCGGCCGGGAGCACGCGGTTCTCCACCCTGAGGTGCGGCACGCCGTCGGCGATCCCGTACACCGGCCGGTTCCAGCGGTAGATCGTGCCGTTGTGCAGCACCAGTTCCTTGAGCTGCGGCACGCCGCCGTCCGCGATGACCCGCAGCGGCTCCTCCTCGTCGCAGATGGGCAGCAGCGGCGGGAAGAACCGCAGGTTCTCCTCGAAGAGTTCGTACGCGGACGTCACCCAGCGCTCCCCGAACCAGGTGCGCGGACGCACGCCCTGGGCGCGCAGCTCGGCCGGCCTGGTGTCGGTGGCCTGCTCGAAGAGCGGCGGACGCGACTCGCGCCACAGCTCCCGGCCGAAAAGGAACGGCGCGTTGGCCCCCACCGCGATCTGCACGGCCGTGACCGCCTGCGCCGCGTTCCACACCGCGGCGAACCGCGCCGGTGTCACCTGCAGATGCAACTGCACGGAGGTGCAGGCCGCTTCCGGAGTGATCGAGGCGGATGTGCAGACGAGTCGCTCGACTCCTTGGATGTCGAGCGTGAAATCCTCGCCGCGGGCCGCCACTATTTGATCGTTGAGCAGGGCGTAGCGGTCGACGTCGGACAGGTTCGCGGACACCAGATCGCGCTGCGACAGCGTCGGCAGAATTCCGATCATGATGATGCCCGCGTCGACCTCGGCGGCCTTGCGGTCGGCATACCCGAGACCCGTGCGCAGCTCCTCTGCCAGCTGATCGAATACGCGGCCGCCGAGCCGGTGCGGCGCAATGTTCACTTCCAGATTGAACATTCCGAGCTCGGTCTGGAAATCCCTGCTCGCGATGCGCTCCAGCACCTCGGCATTCATCATGCGCGGCATACCGTCGGGACCCGCGAGATTCAGTTCCAGCTCCAGCCCCATCAGGTTCCTGGGCCGGTCGAACCGTTTCTGCGCCAGCAGTGTCCCAAGTCCCTCCAGGCACTGCCGCAGCTTCTCCCGGTAGCGGTGCCGATCGGACAGGTCGAATCCGCCTGCCACGACCTTCTCCCCCATCGAAGGGTCCCTCCTCGAATGGGCGGCCGGCAACACCGGCCGCTCGCGTCAGGGTCGATAATGCCCACGCTGACTGATCCATAACGCCTGCGCGAGGAGCACCGGAGGAGTACCGTCTGGTGCCACGGCCTCCGGCACATTCATCGGGCATACAGCAACGTGCAGTTACCGCCTTCTCGGCAATGGTGAAAAACACGGACGCGTTTCGGCCGACCACCGCCGGGGAACCTTTCCAGGTCGAAGCCCCGGGCCGGACATTCCCCCGGGTCAATCACCCGTACAGAAGGACTCGATACCGCCTTGCGGGCAATATCGACGACAGCTAGGCGAAACACTGTGTGAACACGTGTCGTATAAACTCTGCAAACGAGGCAGAGAGTTGGCGCCCCCGGCCATCCTTCGTCGGCCCCCCTCTGACCCCGCACCGCAGACAGCGCCGTCCGCACTGCCCACGCATCACCGTGTCTCCGAAGTGAGAGGCGACCCACCATGCCGCTGCATGTCCCCCCGGCCCCCGCGCCCGCCCTGCGCAGCGTCCTCGCGGCACTCGGTTCCCCCACCGCCGTCCGCGAGGCCCGCACCCCGGCCCTCCGCTCCGCCCCAGGCCCCCTCACCCCCGAACTCCCGCTCCCGCTCCATGTGCTGGACGGAATCACCTCGGGCGGCCGGGCCGCGCGCACCCGCCTGGCCGGATGGCGCTTCCTGATCAGCGACCGCGACCATCCGGTCGCCGCCGCCGACACCCGGCTGACCCCGGACGGCTGGGCCTTCTCGCACTTCTTCGAAGGCCCCTACATCGCCTCGACCGGGCGCGCCCTGCGCCAGGCCGAACTCCTCGCCACCCACTACCAGCCCCGGCTCCTCTCGGTCCCCGAGCTGTACATGCTCACGCTGTGGCTGCACGAGGACACCACCGCGGACGGCGCGTCGGGCGCGCCCGCGCCCCACGACCTCCTGGTGCCGCTCGCCCCCGCCCCGCCCGGCATCTGCTCCCATCGCCCGCTGCGCGTCAGCGAGCTCCTGCCCGTACTGACTCTGCGTCTCACCCCGGCTCCGCTGCTCGGGCAGGCCGTCTGAGCCGACGCCCGACGCCGCCCGAAAAAATGTGCCCCGCGACCGGTGTGGTCGCGGGGCCTGGTGTGTCTATGCTGCGTACGCGCTCCTGCGCCATCCGGGCTAGTCCCGTCGGGCCACGCCAGAACCACCCGAAAAGACAGGGCAGTTGAACTGAACCGTCCGCACGGGTGATACGTCAGTAAGCAGTAGGAAGCGCTGCCGCGAAATCCCTGCGGATTGACTCCCGTGGGGCAACACTGGGATCGACCGACCGACTGACTACGGGGGGCGGCCATGAACAACGCATCAAGCCGCAGCACACTCACCACGACGCAGCGAAAGAACGCATCCATGTGCCAGCACAAGCCAGCCTGTCCGACAGCCTTCTCCGCCGACCGGGAAGCCGCGAGGCCCGTGGCACGCCACCCGGAGCAGGGCTGGAGCCTGCTGTGCAACGGCGTCCTGCTCTTCGAGGACACCGGTGAGCTCCTTCCGGACGGGCAGATCATCGCCCCGCACCGGTCGCTCACCGCGGAGCAGGTGGCGACCGCCGCCTAGGCGGCCTCGTACGGGCAGCAGTTCCCGTACCGAGGGGTCCGCGGCGGACTCGTCCGGTACGGACACACAAGGGCCGGCCCGGGGGAACGCACCCCGAACCGGCCCTCACGCATGTGCGGATCAGTGGTCGTACTCGTCCAGCGGCGGGCAGGAGCAGACCAGGTTGCGGTCGCCGAAGGCACCGTCGATGCGGCGCACCGGCGGCCAGTACTTGTCGGCGGCCGACACACCGGCCGGGAAGACGGCGTCCTCACGGCTGTAGGCGTGGTTCCACTCGCCGCCGAGCGCGGCCGCGGTGTGCGGGGCGTTCGCGAGCGGGTTGTCGTCGGCCGGCCAGGCGCCGGATGCGACCTTCTCGATCTCGCCGCGGATCGCGATCATCGTGTCGCAGAACCGGTCGATCTCGCCCAGGTCCTCGGACTCGGTGGGCTCGATCATCAGCGTGCCGGCCACCGGGAACGACATGGTCGGCGCGTGGAAGCCGTAGTCGATCAGGCGCTTGGCGATGTCGTCGACGCTGACGCCGGTCGACTTCGACAGCGGCCGCAGGTCCACGATGCACTCGTGCGCGACGAGTCCGTTGGGGCCCGTGTACAGCACCGGGTAGTGCGGCTCCAGACGCTTGGCAATGTAGTTGGCGGCGAGCACGGCGACCTGGGTCGCCCGCTTGAGGCCTTCACCGCCCATGAGACGTACGTACGCCCACGAGATGGGCAGGATGCCCGCCGAGCCCCACGGGGCGGCCGAGATCGGACCGACGCCGGTGGCCGGGCCGGCGGACGGCTGGAGGGGGTGGTTGGGCAGGTACGGCGCGAGGTGGGCGCGCACGCCGACCGGGCCGACGCCGGGGCCGCCGCCGCCGTGCGGGATGCAGAACGTCTTGTGCAGGTTGAGGTGCGAGACATCGCCGCCGAACTTGCCCGGCTTGGCGAGCCCGACCAGCGCGTTGAGGTTGGCGCCGTCGACGTACACCTGGCCGCCGGCCTCGTGGACCAGGCCGCAGATCTCGGCGACGTGCTCCTCGAACACACCGTGCGTGGACGGGTAGGTGATCATCAGGACCGAGAGCTCGTCGCGGTACTGCTCGATCTTGGCGCGCAGGTCGGCGGCGTCTACCTCGCCGTCGTCGGCGGTCTTGACGACGACGACCTTCATGCCCGCCATCACGGCGCTCGCGGCGTTGGTGCCGTGCGCGGAGGACGGGATGAGGCAGATGGTGCGCTGGGTGTCGCCGTTGGCGCGGTGATAGGCGCGGACCGCGAGCAGGCCCGCGAGTTCGCCCTGGGAGCCGGCGTTGGGCTGGATCGACACGGCGTCGTACCCGGTGACCTCGGCAAGGCGCTCCTCCAGCTCGCGGATGAGCGTGAGGTAACCGGCGGCCTGGTCGACGGGCGCGAAGGGGTGGATCTGCCCGAACTCGGGCCAGGTCACCGGCTCCATCTCGGTCGTCGCGTTCAGCTTCATGGTGCAGGAGCCGAGCGGGATCATGCCGCGGTCCAGCGCGTAGTCACGGTCGGCCAGCTTGCGCAGATAACGCAGCATCGCCGTCTCGGAGCGGTGCTGGTGGAAGACCGGATGGGTCAGGAAGTCGTCGCTGCGCAGCAGGGCGGCCGGCAGGGTGTCGGCGGCCGTGGTGTCCAGCGCCTCCACATCGGCGTCGGCGCCGAACGCGGCCCACACGGCGCCCAGTTGGGCCCGCGTGGTGGTCTCGTCGCAGGCGATGGTGACGGTGTCGGCGTCGACCAGGTGGAGGTTGACCCCGCCTTCGCGGGCGGCGGCGACGGCCTGGGCTGCCCTGCCCGGCACGCGGACGGTCAGCGTGTCGAAGAAGGCCTCGTGGGCGACGTCGACACCGGCGGCCTTCAGGCCGTCGGCGAGCAGCACGGCGTACCGGTGGGTGCGCTGCGCGATCTGCTTCAGGCCGTCCGGGCCGTGGTAGACGGCGTACATCCCGGCCATGACGGCGAGCAGCACCTGGGCGGTGCAGATGTTGCTGGTGGCCTTCTCGCGGCGGATGTGCTGCTCGCGGGTCTGAAGGGCCAGACGGTAGGCCTTGTTGCCGTCGGCGTCGACGGAGACGCCGACCAGGCGGCCGGGCAGGCTGCGGGCGAACTTCTCCTGGACGGCCATGAAGCCGGCGTGCGGGCCGCCGAAGCCCATCGGGACGCCGAAGCGCTGGGTGGTGCCGACGGCGATGTCCGCGCCGAGCGAGCCCGGCGAGGCGAGGAGGGTGAGGGCGAGGAGGTCGGCGGCGACGGTGACGATCGCGCCCAGCTCGTGCGCGGCGTCGATGACCGGCTTGAGGTCGCGGACCTGGCCGGAGGCACCGGGGTACTGGAGCAGCACGCCGAAGACGCCGCGCTCGGCGACCTCGGCCGGGATGCCCTCGCTCAGGTCGGCGACGACGACCTCGACACCGGTCGGCTCGGCGCGTGTCTGGATCACGGCGACGGTCTGCGGCAGGGTGTCGGCGTCGATGAGGTAGACCCCGCCCTTGACCTTGCCGACGCGCCGCGAGAGCGCAAGGGCCTCGGCGGCGGCGGTGCCCTCGTCGAGCAGCGAGGCGCCCGAGGTCGGCAGGCCGGTCAGCTCGGCGACCATCGTCTGGAAGTTGAGCAGTGCCTCAAGGCGGCCCTGCGAGATCTCCGGCTGGTAGGGCGTGTACGCCGTGTACCAGGCCGGGTTCTCCATGACGTTGCGCAGGATCACCGGCGGCGTGAACGTGCCGTAGTAGCCCAGGCCGATCATGGGGGCGAGCACCTGGTTGCGGTCGGCGAGCTGTCGCAGCTCGGCCAGCACCTCGGCCTCGGTCCGCGCATCGGGCAGCCCCAGCGCCCCGGCGCTCTTGATGACGTCGGGAACGGCAGCGGCGGTCAGCTCGTCGAGCGAGCCGTATCCGACCTGCGCGAGCATCTTCGCCTGGGCCTCGGCATCGGGCCCGATGTGGCGCTGCTCGAAGGGAATGCCACGCTCCAGCTGACTGAGCGGAATGCGGTTGGCGGTCATGACGGAGGCCTCCTGGTCGCACGACCTGCGAGGGGCACCACGGCGCGGGTGCCCGGACGGCCTCCCCCTCTGTCATCTCAACCTGAGAGCTTCACCGGGCGCATGATGGCGACCCGGCTTTCACCGTCGGTGAGGAAAGGTTCCGTCCGGGCAGCGATGCCCGTACGTACCCCGTCCTGCTTTCCAGAGTGACCTCGTCCGTGCGGTCCGTGGGCCTGAGAGATTCCGGGGAGGATTTGCTCCTTCGGCGCCCGCCAGTGCACTCAAGGAGTACGCCGGAGGGCTCTCCCGCACGGGGTCAGCAGCCGTTTGCCAGCCTACCAGCGCGCTCCGAGCCGATTCTTTGTTCAACTGCTCAAGTGGCCAACACCCCGGATGTGCACTTTTGTAGTGCTTATGGAGCAGTTGTAACCAGTTGCGACCAATTGGAGGGACCGTGCAGACCGATATCGATCCGCGCAGCCTGATCGGCCGCAAGGCATACGACCGCAATGGACGCAAGATCGGAACGGTGGACGAGGTCTACCTCGACGATGCGACGGGCGCACCGGAGTGGGCCGCCGTGCGCACCGGTCTTTTCAGCCGCGACGCCTTCGTCCCCCTGGACCCGAGCACCGTCATCGGCGAGGCGCTTCACGTCCCCTTCGAGCGCGGCCTGATCAAGGACGCGCCGGACTTCGGCGTGGGCCGCCACCTCTCCCCCGACCAGGAGCTTCAGCTCTATCACCACTACGGCCTGGACATCGCGGCCCCCGATCCCGGCCCGCCGCCGTCCGACCGTGACTTCGGCCGGCTCGCGGGCGGCGACTCCTGACCCCTTTCGTCCCTGCCCACGCTCGCCTCTCCCGCGTCGCCCTCACGGGCGGCCGCCGCCCGGCCGCACCGTTCCGCCTCCCCGGTGCCGGCCCCCGGGCACGCCGCCGTGTCCTCCCCGGTGCCCGCGCCGGTGTCCGCGCCCGTATCCGCCTCGGTGTCCGCCCCCGCATCCGCCTCCGTGCTCTCCACCAGGGCCAGCGGCTCCGATGGCGTAAGGCCGGGATCGTCCACCCTGAATGTCCGCACCCGCCCCGGCGCCGACGCCGTCGGGGTCTCGAAGCGCACGGTGACGCGCCCGACGCCGCTGCCCTGCACCCACCCCGGGCCGTACTCGCTGTGCCGCACGTCGTGCCCGGCCAGCCAGCGCCGCTGAGCCGGGTCCTCCACGGCCTCGGTCTGCGCGGCCACGGCCGCCTCCTCGTCCTGCGGCTCCTCGTGCGCCGCCCGCTCCCCCGCCGCCTGGGCGAACAGGTCCTCCTGCGTGAAGTCCGCGAGCCCGGTGACCCCCACACCGAGCAGACGCACGCCGCCCGTGGTGTCCACGGAGTCGAGCAGCCGCCCGGCCGCTTCGCGCACCACCGCCACGTCGTCCGTGGGCCCGCGCAGCGTCTCGGACCGGGTCAGTGTCGAGAAGTCGTAGCGCCTGACCTTGAGCACGATGGTGCGGCCGGAGTGCCCCGAGTCCCGCAGCCGCCGCACACAGCGCTCCGCGAGCCGCCCGACCTCGGTCGTGATCCGCACCCGGTCGTGCAGGTCGACATCGAAGGTGTCCTCCACGGACACCGACTTGGCGTCGCGCTCGGCCACCACGGGCCGGTCGTCGAACCCGGAGGCCATGCGGTACAGCGACGCCCCGTGCGACTTCCCCAGCAGCCGTACGAGCTCGTCCTCACCCGCCTCCGCGAGGTCGGCCACGGTCGTCATCCCGGCCCGCCGCAGGTGCTCCCCGGTGGCGGGGCCCACGCCCGGCAGGGTGCGCACCGGCATCGGGGCCAGGAGCTCACGCTCGGTGCCGGGCTGTATCAAGAGCAGCCCGTCCGGCTTGGCCCCCTCCGAGGCGATCTTGGCCAGCATCTTGGATCCGGCGAGGCCGACCGAGCCGCTGAGCCCGGTGACCGCTCTGATGTCCCTGCGCAGCCGCTCACCGGCCTCCCGCGCCGCCGACGCCCCGAAGGCCACCCCGCCGGCCTCCAGGTCCACGAAGGCCTCGTCCAGGCTCAGCGGTTCGACCAGCGGCGACAGGCCTCGTAGCAGCTCCATCACCTGCTCGCTGATCGTGCGGTACAGCTGGAAGCGCGGCACGAGATACGCGGCATTGGGACACAGGCGCCTGGCCTGGGCCATCGGCATCGCGGAGCGCACCCCGAACCGTCTCGCCTCGTACGACGCCGTCGAGACGACGCCGCGCGGCCCGAGACCGCCCACGACGACCGGCTTTCCGCGCAGGCTCGGCTTCGACGCCTGCTCTGCGGCGGCGAAGAAGGCATCCATGTCCAGATGCAGGATGGTCGGCGCGGCTCTCACATCTTCGATGCTGCCGTACGCCACTGACAATCACGCCACTGCCGATCGGGCGCGGCGCCGCCGTCAGGGCGTCAGACCGCCCGGTTGCGGCGCCTGGCCAGCTCATCGGCGGGATTGTGCCCGACCAGGGTCTCCCCCGTGTCGACGCGCTCGCCGTGCAGCTGCGAAAGGGCCGCCTCGACGTCCCGCCACACCACACCCACGGCGATCCCGAAGACGCCCTGGCCGCCCTGGAGCAGGTTCACGACCTCGTCCGGCGACGAACACTCGTAGACCGTGGCCCCGTCGCTCATCAGCGTCATCCGCTCCAGATCACGAAATCCGCGCTCGCGCAGGTGCTGTACGGCGGCGCGGATGTTCTGCAGGGCCACACCGGTGTCGAGGAAACGCTTGACGATCTTCAGGACGACGACGTCCCGGAAACTGTAGAGACGCTGGGTGCCCGAGCCGTAGGCCGGACGCACACTGGGCTCCACCAGGCCGGTACGCGCCCAGTAGTCGAGCTGTCGGTAGGTGATGCCCGCCGCCGCGCACGCGGTCGGCCCCCGGTATCCGATGGTCTCGGTGGCCGGATCGTCCGCACCGCCGTGAAGCGGGTACGGCCCGTTTTCTCCCGGACGTCGTCCGGGAGCGCCCCCTGCCGTACCGTCGCCGCTCATTTTCACGCCGACCCTCCGTCCTTGACCTGCCCACTCGACGGTAGGCAGTCACTCGGGGTGCGTCAACGATCGCCACACTCGGCACGCCGAGTGATAATCACCCTGAGGGTGGTTTCCCGTGACTCTCTTGCGGGAAAAGCTACTCGAATGTGCCGAAACGTCACCAGCGCACTTGCCGCGCGCGGCACCGCTCCCAGGGCCGCCGGATCACGCGTTTGCGGTGCTCACCGGCTGTCGGATCCGGCCGGATCCAACGGGACCCGACGGCAACCGACGGGATTCGCCGGGACCCGACGGGATTCGCCGTGATCCGGCCGGCTGCTGGATCTCAGCGGCCGGTGGCCCTCACTGGCTGTTGGTTCCGAAGTCCTCGGGCGAGATCTGGTCGAGGAATTCGCGGAACTTCTCCACCTCGTCCTCCTGCTCGTCCGGGATGGCGATGCCGGCGTCGTCCAGGACCCCGTCACTGCCGTAGATCGGCGTGCCGGTGCGCAGTGCCAGCGCTATGGCGTCGGACGGCCGGGCGCTCACCTCCACCCCACTGGCAAAGACCAGCTCCGCGTAGAAGACGCCTTCGCGCAGGTCCGTGATGCGGACCTCGGTCAGCTCCTGGCCCACGGCCTCCAGCACGTCCTTGAAAAGGTCGTGCGTCAGCGGCCGCGCCGGAGCCATCCCCTGCTGGGCGAAGGCAATCGCGGTCGCCTCCCCTGGACCGATCCAGATGGGGAGGTACCGATCGCCTCCCACTTCACGCAGGAGCACGATCGGTTGGTTGGAGGGCATTTCCACCCGGACACCCACGACGTCGAGCTCGTTCACACAGCAACCCTAGGACGTGCTCGGCAGGTTTGGGTAGTCGGGCACCTACAAGATCAGTGAAGCCGGACACCCAGGGCGGTCTGCACGAGCGCCGCGTGCAGCCGCACGGAGAGCGCCGCGAGCTCCTTGGTGGTGGCCTCCGCATGGGCCCTGGTCTGCGGATTGCGGTGCAAACGCAGGGGTGCCACGACCTGCTCGATCAGGCCCGCCTCACGGTCCGCGGCGGCCTTCATGGCCCGCAGATGGCGCGGTTCCAGACCAAATCGCCCCAGATCCGCCACAAGGCGTGCCACGTTCACCGACTCGGCCTCGAAACCGCCCTCCGGCCCCGGCGTGAGCAGCCCGTACGACTCCCATTCGGCCAGCTCCGCCTCGGTGACCTCGGCGGCCGCCATCAGCTCCGCCCGGCCCACCCGGGCGGCCGTGGGCCGGTCGGGATCCGGCTCGCCCAGCGCGTCGAACGGCTCCCGGGATCCCCCCGGCGCCGGCAGCGAGGGCTGCTCGCCGCGGCTGAGCGCGTCCAGGTGCTCGCGGATGACCCTGAGCGGCAGATAGTGGTCCCGCTGCATCCTCAGGACCTGGGCCAGCCGCTCGACGTCCCCGGCGGTGAATTTGCGGTACCCCGACGGCGTACGCCGCGGTTCCACCAGGCCCTCGGACTCCAGGAAGCGGATCTTCGAGATGGTCACTTCGGGAAATTCGTCCCGCAACTGGTTGAGCACGCCGCCGATGCTCATCAGCCGGCCGCCCGCGGGGGCGGTGCCGGATCCGGCACCGCCCGTCGGTGTCTGCAGCATGGACCTTCCCTGGCTGGATTCTCAGAGAGCGCGCTGGCTCGCGTAGAAGACCAGCCGGTACTTGCCGATCTGGACCTCGTCGCCATTGGCCAGGTCGACGGCGTCGATCCGCTCACGGTTCACATAGGTGCCGTTGAGGCTGCCGACGTCGGAGACCGTGAAACGCCCGTCGGCACCCCGCCGGAACTCCACATGGCGGCGCGAGACCGTCACGTCGTCCAGGAAGATGTCGCTCTGCGGGTGACGGCCGGCCGTGGTCAGCTCGCCGTCCAGGAGGAAGCGGCTTCCCGAGTTCGGCCCGCGGCGCACCACCAGGAGCGCCGAGCCCAGCGGCAGGGCGTCGACAGCGGCCTGTGCCTCCGGGGAGAGCGACGGCAGCTGCGTCTGACCGGTCACCTCGGCGTCGTACGCCTCAAGACCCGAGATCGAGATGGTCGAGGTGGTCTCGGAGGCGCGCTCCGGCACGACACCGGGGCGCAGCGGGGCACCGCAGTTGGAACAGAAACGGCTGGCTGCGGGGTTGCTGTGCCCACACCTCGTACAAACAGGCAAGCCCGACATCGACGGATCCTCCTGCCGCGGCGGTACCGCATGGGCACTGGTGGCATACGGGTCGGAACCTATGCGCCCTGCACCGGCAGGGTCAACAGACGACGCGCCCGGAATGTCACCCCCGGAACCGGCCACCTCGTCGCGGAACAGCGGACGCTCGCCGCCCCGCTCCTCCGTCCCTTCGGGGCGCTGAGCACGGTGCCTGGCGGCGCTGCCGCCCTCCTGGCGTGCGCTCTTGCCGAACAACTTCGCAAACAACTTCACGGGCGATTCCCCTTGACCGAAATAGACCCGCCCGTGGGGCAGGACGAACCCAGAATCAACACACCTGCCGAACCGGACATCCTCACAACGTCCGTATCCGCCAAACAGTTTCCACCACGCACCACTGTTACGGAGCGGCGACCCCCCGCAACCCCCTGCCGTTGTCCGGCGACTCTCACGCCCGCCTCCATCAGTGCGAGGACGACTGAGCGTAGTCAGGCCGCTTCGCCACCCGCAAGGCGTTCACGACGATCTTCTCCGAGCGGACCACTGTGGCGGTGGCCTGCTCCTTCTCCAGAGTCTGCACCACTCCGCCGGGGATGTTCAGCGCCGGCTCCAGATCCTGCGGCCTGCCGATCACCTTGAAGACGTAGGGCGCGCTCACCTTCTTGCCGTCCACCCCGATGCCCCCGGTCTCGTCCGAGAAGTACGTACTCGCCACCACGCGGACGTCGTTGATCTGGATCGCCTCCGCCCCCGCTGCCCGCAGTTCCTGCACGGTGTCAAGCACCTTGTCGGACTCGACCGCGCCCCGCGGGTCGCCGATCGTCAACGTGATGCCGGGGCCCTGCGCGGCGACCGTGCCGGCGAGAATACCGAGCTGCCGTTCCTTCTCCACGGTCTGCTTGCGCGCCTCCTCCGCCTGGTTGGAGCTCGTCTCCAGCTCGGTGCGCTGACCGTCCAGACGCTGCTTCTCATCCTCAAGACGCTTGGTGCGGGAATCCAGTTCATCCAGGATGCGCACCAGATCCTCCTGGCGGGCGCCCCGCAGCGCACTGTTGTCGCTGTTGGAACGGACCTGGATGGCAAGGCCCAGGCCGAGAACGAACAGCAGCAGCGCCACGATGAGCTGCGCACGGCTGACCCGCGGCGGCCACAACCCCGCGGCGAGCCGTTGGCGCCCCGTCAGCGCCGGTTTCGTGGCGCCCGGTTCACCCGAGGTGGTGACGGGCCGTTCCTCGTCGCCGTCACCCTGACCGGTGTTCTCCACGTCGCTCATCGGCCTCACGCCCTGAAGACGTGACGACGGATGGCGGCCGCATTGGAGAAGATCCGGATGCCGAGCACCACGACCACACCGGTCGAGAGCTGCGCTCCGACGCCCAACTTGTCGCCGAGGAAGACGATGAGCGCGGCGACCACCACGTTCGACAGGAAGGAGACGACGAAGACCTTGTCGACGAAGATGCCGTCGAGCATGGCGCGAAGCCCGCCGAAGACCGCGTCCAGTGCCGCGACCACGGCGATCGGCAGATACGGCTCGACCACCGCGGGCACCTCGGGCCGGACCAGAAGTCCGACCACGACGCCCACGACGAGGCCAAGTACGGCGATCACGATGTGCCCTTCCCTGTGGCGGCCGCGCCCGGAGCGGCGCCCGTGGCCATTGGCTGTGCTGTACGTACGGTCAGGCTCGGAGCCGCCGGGAGACGGACGTCGGACTCGGCCGAAATGCTCGCCCTGATCCCGTAGTTCTGCTGCAGCACATGCAGATACTGGCCGTCCGCGCTGTCCTGGAAGGCCGTGCTGAGCTTCTTGCCGTCCCCCACCGCGAGCACCGTGTACGGCGGCACCAGCGGCCTGTTGTCGACCAGTATGGCGTCGCCCGCGGCCCTGATCGCCGAAAACGATGTCAGGCGCTGCCCGTTGATGGCGATGGCCTCCGCGCCGGACTGCCACAGCCCGTTGACCACGCGCTGCATGTCGCGGTCGCGCACCCGGCCGGTGTCCGCGAACGTCGTGCTCTCGCGCGGCCTGCTTCCGTCGCCCTGCGCGGTGTCCTTGGCGTCGTCGACGACCAGCTTCACCCCCGGACCGTGCACCTCGGTCGCTCCCGACAGGAGCGCCACGAGCTCGCCCTGGTCACCGCCGTGCTTCTCAAGTGCCTTGCGCTGACGGTCCCCCACGTCGGTCCGCAGGGCGTCCACATCGCTCTGGAGCTTGTCGGCCGCCTTGGTCTCCGACTCGACGCGGTTGATCAGCTCCTGGCGCTCCTTGGCCACCACGGGGGCGGTGATGCGGGCCTGCGCGGCCCCGACCGTCACCACCAGGGCGGCGAGCACGAGCCCGGCCGCGAGCGCGAGCTTGGCGCGCAGGGTGCGCGGCATCCCGGCCCCGCCCTCGGCCTCGCGGCGCGCGGTCGCCTCGGCGTATCCGTCGTCGAGCGCGTGGTCCATGACATTGGTCAGCAGCGACATCGACGCGTCGGGACGCGGAGGCGGAGACGGCGTGCTCCGAACGGGGGGCTGCTGCGGCATGCCGCACATCGTCGCACGTCGGCCCCGCTACCACCGAATGGCCCCACCGGTGTGCCGGGCCGGACCTCCCCGTCCGGCCCGGCACACCCGCAGAACGTCAGTGACCTGCGCTCTCCACCACCGCGGCCCACTCGTCGAGCAGCGCCTGGGCCGATACGTCGTCCGGCCCCTCGGCCCACAGATGGGTGACGGCCTCGGCCGGGTCGGGCAGCACCATGACCCAGCGCCCGTCGGCCTCGACGACGCGTACGCCATCGGTCGTGTCGACGGACCGGCCGCCCGCCGCCTCGACGACCCGGCGCATCACCATGCCCTTGACCGCCCACGGCGTCGGGATGTCCCGCCGCAGCACGTGCGCCTGCGGGATCCGCGCGTCGATCTGGCTCAGCGTGAGCTGGGTGCGCGCGACCAGGCCGAGGAGGCGCACGAAGGCCGCCGCTCCGTCGAAGACGCTGCTGAACTCGGGCACGATGAACCCGCCGCGACCGTCACCGCCGAAGATCGTGGACTCCTCGCGGCCCACGCGCGTCAGATCGTCCGGCGACGTCGTCGTCCAGTCGACCTGCGTGCCGTGGTACGCCGCGACCTGCTCGGCGATCCTGGTGGTCGTGACGGGCAGCGCCACGCGGCCACTGCGCCGCTCGGCCGCCACCAGGTCCAGCATGACCAGGAGCGCCCGGTCGTCCTCGACGATCCGGCCGCGCTCATCCACCAGCGAAAGCCGCTCACCGACCGGGTCGAACCGCACGCCGAACGCGGCACGCGCCGACGCGACGATCTCCCCGAGCCGCACGAGCCCGGCCCGTCGGCTCTCCGCGGACTCCGTGGGCCGCGACTCGTCAAGACCGGGGTTGATCACCAGGGAGTCGACCTTGAGCCGGCCCAGCAGGCTGGGCAGCACGAGACCGGCGCTTCCGTTCGACGCGTCGACCACGACCTTCAGGCCGGCCTCGGCGATCCCGGCGGTGTCGGCCTTGCGCAGCAGCGACCCGGTGTACGAGTCGAAGACGCTGGAGGGGAACTGCAGATCGCCGATCTCCCCCGGGAAGGCCCGCCGGTACTCCTGGCGCGCGTAGACCCGGTCGAGCTTGCGCTGCCCGGCCTGGGAGAGGTCCGCGCCCCGCTCGTCGAAGAACATGATGTCCACGGAATCGGGCACACCCGGCGACGTACGGATCATGATCCCGCCCGCCGTGCCCCGCGCGGTCTGCTGACGCGCGACCGGCAGCGGCACGTTCTCCAGGTCGCGTACGTCTATGGCGCTGGCCTGCAGCGCCGAGATGACGGCCCGCTTCAGGGCACGCGCGCCGCGTGAGTGGTCACGCGCCGTGGTGACGGTCGACCCCTTCTTGAGGGTCGTGGCGTACGCACCGGCGAGACGTACCGCGAGCTCCGGTGTGATCTCCACGTTGAGGATGCCGGAGACCCCTCGGGCGCCGAAGAGATGGGCCTGGCCTCTCGACTCCCAGATCACCGAGGTGTTGACGAACGCACCGGCCTCGACCGTCTTGAAGGGGTAGACCCTGACGTTCCCCTGGACAATCGATTCCTCACCGACCAGACACTCGTCTCCGATGACGGCGCCGTCCTCGATCCGGGCGGCCCGCATGATGTCGGTGTTCTTGCCGATCACACAGCCGCGCAGATTGCTCTGCTGGCCGATGTAGACGTTGTCGTGCACCACGGCCTTGTGCAGGAAGGCGCCGCTCTTGACGACCACGTTCGACCCCACGACGGTGTGCTCGCGGATCTCCGCGTCCGCCTCGACCTTCGCGTAGTCGCCGATGTAGAGGGGGCCCTTGAGGACGGCGTCGGGGTGGACCTCGGCGCCTTCCGCGACCCATACGCCCGGGGAGATCTCGAAACCGTCGATGTCGACGTCGACCTTGCCTTCGAGCACGTCGGCCTGCGCCTTGACGTAGCTCTCGTGCGTGCCGACGTCCTCCCAGTAGCCCTCGGCGACATAGCCGTAGATCGGCTTGCCTTCCTTCATGAGCTGCGGGAAGACATCGCCCGACCAGTCGACGGACTTGTCGGCCTCCACGTAGTTGAAGACCTCGGGCTCCATCACGTAGATGCCCGTGTTCACGGTGTCGGAGAAGACCTGCCCCCACGTGGGCTTCTCCAGGAAGCGCTCGACCTTTCCCTCTTCGTCAACAATGGTGATGCCGAATTCCAGCGGATTGGGCACACGCGTCAGGCACACCGTGACGAGTGCGCCCTTTTCCTTGTGGAAATTGATGAGGTCGGTCAGATCGAAGTCGGTGAGGGCATCACCCGAGATGACCAGGAAGGCATCGTCCTTGAGGGCTTCCTCGGCGTTCTTGACACTGCCCGCGGTACCGAGGGGCTTCTCCTCGTTGGCATAGGTGAGCTCCATGCCGAGCTCTTCCCCGTCACCGAAGTAGTTCCTGACGAGCGACGCCAGGAACTGCACGGTCACGACGGTCTCATTGAGCCCATGCCGCTTGAGCAGCCGCAGCACGTGCTCCATGATCGGCCGGTTGACGACCGGCAGAAGCGGCTTGGGCATGCTTGAGGTCATGGGGCGAAGACGTGTGCCCTCGCCACCAGCCATCACGACGGCCTTCATGTCGGAAGCGTCCTCCTTGAAGAGACAACAGTCTTGCCGACTTCGCCCTGCGGGCAGTCCGTATGGCGCCGTGCGATGCTGCCGGCTCTACACCGGGATCCGCGGGCGCCGAGCTCAGTCGGCCGCTACGTCCGCCTTCACCAGTCGGCGGACCTGAACCACATACAAGATTCCTGCCCACCAATACAGAGTTGTACCCCATCCGGCGAACGCCCATCCGAAAATCGTCGCGAGGGAGGGCAGCCAGCCGCTTCCGTCGCTGAGCAGCAGCAACGGGAAGGCATACATCAGGTTGAACGTGGCGGCCTTGCCCAGGAAGTTCACCTGGGGCGGCGGATAGCCGTGCCGGCGAAGGATTCCCACCATCACCAGAAGCATCAACTCGCGGGCCAAAAGGGCAGCGGTCAACCAGAGCGGCAGGATCTCGCGCCAGGTGAGGCCCACGAGTGTGGAAAGGATGTACAGGCGGTCGGCTGCCGGGTCGAGCAACCGCCCCAGGCTGCTGATCTGGTTCCAGCGACGGGCGAGCTTCCCGTCCAGGTAGTCGCTGATGCCGCTCAGCGCCAACACCAGCAGCGCCCAGCCATCGCCGTTCGGCCCGCCGAAAACGGGGCGAAGGATCAGCCACAGGAAGACCGGTACGCCGACGAGGCGCGCCATGCTGAGGATATTGGGGATGGTGAGCACCCGGTCCGTCTGAACGCGAGTCTCCTGGACCTCCACCCGGGGGCCTCCTGTGGGAAATGTGCCGACGATACCCCCCGACCCTACCGTCAGCGAGGGCCAATGGATGCACAGGGGTACGGGCAGGAGCTCACCGGCACTCCCCTGCGCAACGGAACGCGAAAAAGCCCCGCACCATGACCGTATTTCTACGGTCTGGTGCAGGGCTTTTCCCACAATTTGTTCGGCGGCGTCCTACTCTCCCACAGGGTCCCCCCTGCAGTACCATCGGCGCTGAAAGGCTTAGCTTCCGGGTTCGGAATGTAACCGGGC
>NZ_JBICXU010000013.1:174927-182986 GCF_043200435.1 Streptomyces sp. NPDC048416 | reverse complement strand
CCGCCGCGATCTGGCACAACCACAAGACCCGCCAGCCCATCACGCGGTCACTGATCGCTTACGACCACTGATCACATCGGAATGACTCGTCTAGGTGTAGTGACCTGGACAATCATCGGGACGGTCGAGAAGAAGCGGAGCGGGCGTGACCCTGATGGACACACAGCACATGGACACACAGCACAAGGACGACGGACCACGGCGCGGGCGGCCCCGCTCCGAAGCCGCGGAGCGGCAGATCCTGGAAGCCGTGGTCGAGCTGCTGGAGGAGGGCGTGTCACTCGCCGGCCTCTCCATCGAGCGCATCGCCCGCACCGCAGGCGTCGGCAAGGCCACCATCTACCGGCGCTGGGCCGGCAAGGAGGAGCTGTACGTCGAGGTCGTCCAGTCCATGGAGTCGCCGAGCCCACCGCTGCCCGGCCGCTCCCTGCGTGACGACCTCGTCACCATGGTCGACCACGTACGGGTGCGCAGCGCGGCCAAGCAGTCCTCGGCCCTGCTGCACAACGTCTTCGCCCAGATGCAGAGTTACCCCAGGCTCTGGTCCAAGTACCACAGCCTGGTCATCGCCCCCCGCCGCCGGCTCGTCGACGAGCTGCTGCGGCGGGGCATCGAGAACGGCGAGATCCGCGCCGGCATCGACCTGGAGATGGCAGGGGACCTCTTCGTCGCCCCCATGCTGGTCCGCACCATGATGAGGCCCGGTACCGAGTTGCCGGGACCCGACCTCGCCGAGCGCATCGTCGACGCCGTTCTCGAAGGGCTGCGCCCGGCCCGCTGAATATGCGCGTTGTGTCACAGGGCCCCGCACCGGGCCCTGACCTGGAACCTGTCGCCGCGCCCGCTCGTCCTGCTGGCCGTGGAGATGTCGTGCGAGAGGCGCGACGGCAGGGAAGGCCGCCCCGTTTTCGCCTAGGGTCGAACAGCGGGGAACGGTGTGCGAGAACAGCAGTGAGGACAGCGGTATGGCGCGGGCGTACATGACGGAGACGGGCGACGGCAGCGCGGAGGACGAGCGCACCCGGTCCCGGTTCCGGCGCCTGCTCGACGGCTGGCGCGGCGATCGGGGCATCTGGCGGCGGGGCCTGGTGCTCACGGCCATCGCCGTCGTGATCACCCTCGTGATGATCCTGCACTCGCACATCCCCAACTCGATCGGCAACCTCGGTTCGCTCTCCGAGACCTTCCTGCCCTGGCTCGGCGTGTTCGTGCCGGTCCTGCTCGGCTTCGCCCTGTGGCGCCGCTCGGCGACCGCGCTGATCGCGCTGCTGCTCCCGACGATCGTCTGGCTCAACATGTTCGGCGGCCTGTTCACGGACAAGCAGAGCGCGGGCGGCAACCTGGTCGTGGCCACCCACAACGTCAACGCCGAGAACCCCGACCCGGCCGCCACCGCCCGCCAGGTCGCGGCCTCCGGCGCGCAGGTCCTGGCCCTTGAGGAGATCCCGGGCGACCAGGTGAGCACGTACAAGAAGGCGCTGGCGGACCTCTACCCGTACCACTCGGTGCAGGGCACGGTCGGCCTGTGGTCCAAGTACGAGCTGAGCGACAGCAGGCCCGTCGACATCAAGATGGGCTGGACGCGCGCGATGCGCTCCACCGTGAAGACGCCGACCGGCGACGTCGCCGTGTACGTGGCCCACATGCCGTCGGTACGGGTCAAGCTGAACGCCGGGTTCACCGCCAACCAGCGTGACAACAGCGCCTACACGCTGGGCGAGGCGATCTCCGCCGAGCCGAACAAGAAGGTGATCCTGCTCGGCGACCTCAACGGCACGATGAACGACCGCTCCCTGAACAACATCACCGCCCAGATGCGCTCCACCCAGGGCGCCGCGGGCCACGGCTACGGCTTCACTTGGCCCGCCGGGTTCCCGATGGCCCGCATCGACCAGATCATGGTCAAGGGCGTGCAGCCGAAGTCGTCCTGGACCCTCCCCCGAACCGGCAGCGACCACTTGCCGATCGCGGCGCGACTCCAGGTGTGAGCGCCCGGGGCGCCCCGCTCAGCCCGACTCGCGCCACCGGTTGGTGATGGGCAGGCGGCGGTCCTTGCCGAAGCCCTTGGGGGAGATCTTCGTACCCGGCGGGTACTGCCGCCGCTTGTACTCCGCGGTGTCCACCATCCGCAGCGTCCTGCCCACGAGTTCCGGGTCGTACCCGGCGGCCACGATCGCGTCCGCCCCCTGGTCCCGGTCGACGTACATCGCCAGGATCGCGTCGAGGACCGGGTAGTCGGGCAGCGAGTCCGTGTCGACCTGGCCCGGGCTCAGCTCGGCGCTGGGCGGCTTGGAGATGGAGTTCTCCGGGATCGGCGGGGTCTGGCCGCGCTCGGCGGCCGCCCGGTTGCGCCACCTGGCGAGCCGGAACACCACGGACTTGTAGACGTCCTTGATCGGCCCGTACGCCCCCACCGAGTCGCCGTACAGCGTCGAATAGCCCACCGCGAGCTCGGACTTGTTGCCCGGAGCGAGCACGAGGTGGCCCTCCTGGTTGGACAGCGCCATCAGCATCGTGCCGCGCAGCCGCGACTGAAGATTCTCCTCGGCGAGCCCGGTCAGATCGAGCGAGCCCATGTACGCGTCGAACATCGGCTCGATGGCGACGGTACGGAAGTTCAGACCCGTACGGCGGGCGAGCTCGGCCGCGTCCGTCCTGGAGTGGTCCGAGGAGTACTTCGACGGCATGGACACGCCGTACACATGGGCCGCGCCCAGCGCGTCGCAGGCGATCGCCGCGACGAGCGCCGAGTCGATGCCGCCGGACAGACCGATCAGGACGGACCGGAAGCCGTTCTTCGCGACGTACGCGCGCAGGCCCACCACGAGCGCCGAGTACACCTCCTCGTCGTCGTCCAGGCGCTCGGCGTACCCGCCGTCGAGCTCCGGCTCGTACGCCGGGACCGGCTCGGACGAGATCACCACGTGGTCGACGCGCAGCCCGTCGTCGAGCACCCCGGACGGCGCGGCGCCCGCGGCCGGCAGCTCCAGGTCGAGGATCACCGAACCCTCGGAGAACTGCGGCGCCCGCGCCACGACGTCGCCCCGCCCGTCGACGACGATCGAGTCGCCGTCGAAGACCAGCTCGTCCTGCCCGCCGATGGTGGCCACATAGGCGAGCGTGCAGCCCGCCTCGCGGGCCCGCCTGCGGACCAGTTCGAGCCGGGTGTCGTCCTTGTTCTGCTCGTACGGCGAGGCGTTGATGGAGATCAGCAGGCCGGCACCGGCCGAGCGGGTCGCCGGGACGCGGCCGCCGTCCTGCCACAGGTCCTCGCAGATGGCGAGCGCCACGTCGACGCCGCGCACCCGCACCACGGGCAGCGTGTCGCCGGGCACGAAGTAGCGGAACTCGTCGAAGACGCCGTAGTTGGGCAGATGGTGCTTGGCGAAGCTGAGCACCACCCGGCCGCCGTGCAGCACCGCCGCCGCGTTCTGCGGGGCGCCGGCGGGCTGCCCCAGGCGGGGGCTCGCGACGGGGGAGCGGTCGAGATGGCCCACCACCACCGGGAGCTCCCCGAAGCCCTCCGCGGCCAAGCGCTCCGCGAGGGCGCCCAGCGCCTGCCGGGACGCCTCGACGAAGGACGATCTCAGGGCCAGGTCCTCCACCGGATAGCCGGTCAGCACCATCTCGGGGAACGCCACGAGGTGCGCCCCCTGCTCGGCGGAGTGCCGGGTCCAGTGCACGATCGCCTCGGCGTTGGCGGCGAGGTCTCCGACCGTCGAGTCGATCTGATTCAGGGCGAGACGTAGTTGAGGCACCCCGCCACTTTAATCGTCAGAGCGACGCGATGGGGTGGAGCGACGCCGCGCGCCGCCCGCGTGCCGGTGGTCCGACGGCGCCGCGCGCCGCCCCCCGCCCGCGAGTTCGAGGTGGCGCGTTCCGGGTTGCCGCGCCGCCCGGCCCGCGGACCCGGCCACCGCACCGATCGTGGGTGGCCGCCCGTCGCCCGACATGCGGGACCCGGCCACCGCACCGATCATGGGCCCATGACGACCACGGACGCCTCCGATGAAGAACTCGTCGCCGACGAAGGGACCACACGGCGGTTCATCTCCTGGGTGACGCTCGGCCTGATGACGACGGCATCCGTCGCGAGCCTGCGCCCCTCACCCTCCATGGCGATCTACGGCCTCGCCGCGATCTTCCTCTACCTCCTGCCGGCCATCGTCTTCCTGCTCCCCACCGCTCTGGTCGGCGCGGAACTGGCCTCCGGCTGGACCGGCGGCATTTATCGCTGGGTGAGCGAGGCACTGGGCAAGCCGCTCGGCTTCCTCGCCGTCTGGTGCCAGTTCGCCATGACGATCGCGTACTACCCGAGCCTGCTGGCCTACGTCGCCTCGACCTTCGCGTACGTCATCAACCCGAGCCTGGCCGAGAACGGGCTCTACGTCGCCGTCGTCATCGTGGTCATCTACTGGACCGGCGTCTGGATCTCCTCCCGCGGCACGAAGACCGTCGCCGGACTCAGCTCGCTGGGGCTCGTGATCGGCACCCTCATCCCCGGCGTGGTCCTGGTCGTGCTCGGCTTCGTCTTCCTCGGCCAGGGCAACCCGTCGGCGGCGCCCATGAACAGCTCGCACTGGCTGCCGCCGTGGACCGGGCTCGCCAGCCTGGTCCTGATCGTCAACAACTTCCTGTCGTACGCGGGCATGGAGATGAACGGCGTCCATGTGTCCTCGCTGCGCGACCCCAAGCGCGAGTACCCGAAGTCGATGTTCCTTGCGACCGGTCTCGTCCTGCTGATCTTCGTCCTTCCGGCCCTGGCCATCTCCTGGGTGATGCCGTCCAAGGAGCTGAGCCTGACGGCCGGTCTGATGCAGGCCTTCCAGGCCTTCTTCGACCACTTCCACATCGGCTGGATGACCAAGGTCGTCGGCGTGATGCTGGTGGCGGCCGCGCTCGGCGGGATGCTCACCTGGCTCGCGGGACCCGCCAAGGGCCTGGTGCTGCTGTCGCGCCAGGAGGGCTATCTCCCGCCGTTCCTCCAGCGGTTGAACGCCTACGGCACCCCGCGGAACATCATGGTCGCGCAGGGCGTCATCACCACCCTCATCGGCATCCTGTACGCGTTCAGCGGCGACGTGTCGAGCGCCTACTGGATGTTCTCCGTCATCACCGTGCAGATCTACCTCATCGCCTACCTGCTGATGTTCGTGGCGGTGGTCAAGCTGCGCAGGACGCGGCCCGAGGTGGAGCGCGGCTTCCGGGTGCCCGCCGTCGCCTGGGTCGCGGGCACCGGGTTCGTGGCGTCGGTGGCCGCCCTGTTCATCGGGTTCGTACCGCCGGACCAGTTCGGCGGCCAGCCGCTCTGGCGCTATCTGCTGATCGTCGGCGGCGGTCTCCTCGTCCTCGGCATCCTCGCCCCGCTCGCGTTCCTGACGTTCCGCAAGCCCGGCTGGGTGCACCCGGACCACCGGTGACGGCGGCTGCCAGGGGGAGACCGTCACAACCCCGCGCTGCTGACTACTCGGTGCCGGGCAGCTTGCACATCCCCAGCCCGTCATGGGGGTCCCCCCTGGCCCTTGAGGCCTTGGGGGAGATTGAGGACGAGCGCCCTTCAGGCGCGAACGGGGTCTGGGGCAGAGCCCCAGGAAATGGGGGAGCCCCGCCCCTCGGCCAAGGACGACCGAAGAACGGGGCACGCCCCCGGAGGGACTAGCGGCGGAACGGGTTGGCGTACGAGGCGACGTAGCCGGGGGCGGGCGAGCCCACACCCGTCACGACGTCGTAGCCGCGCGTCGCGGCCAGCGAGCTGTCCTTGCCGAGCGAGCGCACGGAGGTCAGCACACCACCGGACGCGTCCACGCTGTTGGCGAAGTCGACGCGGGCGACCGCGAGGTCACGGTGCGCACCCAGCGGGTGGTCCGTCACGTCGTGGTAGAGCCGCGAGTCGAAGCGCTCGTAGATCGACGGGTTCGCGAACCCGATCGGGGAGCGCTTGGCCTGCTGGGCCAGCGCCTGGATACCCGTGGTGACCGGAGCGGCCAGCGAGGTGCCACCGATGCGGTACTCGTCGTACTTCACCGTTCCGTCGGGCCACGACTGCGTCTGGCCCACCAGGAAACCGGTGTTGGGGTCGGCCACGGCCGCGATGTCCGGAACCGTGCGCATCGCGGTCGCGCCGTTGGCCTTGGCCAGCGAGTCCGGCACGATGCCGCGCTGGTAGAACGGCTGCTTCACGGTCGAGCTGGTGCCGCCGCCCGCGCCGCCGGTGTAGGCGCCCGGGAAGTTCACCCAGCTCTTGCCGTCCGCGGCGAGGGCGGCCTTCTCGGTGCCCCAGCCGGTCTCGAACTGGTACGTGTCGTGCTTGCCGACCGCCAGCGAGGTGCCGCCGACGGAGGTCACCCAGGCGGAGTTGGCCGGGGTGTCGACCTGCTTCTTGCCGGTGTGGGCGGCCTCGTCGCCGTTGTCACCGGAGGAGAAGTAGAAGCCGATGCCCTCGATGGCGCCGAGCTTGAACGTCTGGTCGTAGGCGGCCTGGACGTCCGGGGTCTCGTTCGCCTCGATGTCGCCCCACGAGTTGGAGACCATGTCGGCGAGACGGTTGTCGACGACCTTGTTGAGGGCGTCGAGCAGGTCCGGGTCGTTGCAGGACGCGCCACCGACGTACACGATGTTCGCGTCGGGCGCGACGGCGTGCACGGCCTCGACGTCGAGGGATTCCTCGCCGTACCAGCCGGACGCGTCACACGCCTCGGTGCTGTTGAACTCGGCCGGAAGGACTTCGGTGTACTGGCCCTTCTTGTAGGCCTTGTCACCGTTGCGCTTGGCGTACTGCGCGGCGTCCTTCGCCATGGTGGGCGAGGCGTACGCGTCGGTGATGGCGACGGTCACGCCCTTGCCGGTGTACTTGCCGGCGCCGTAGGCGGCACGCAGCTGTTCGCCGGTGTAGCCGTGCACGGCGTACGGGATCTTCGTGCCGTACGCGTCGGGCAGCGTCTTGGCGATGTTGGAGCCGTAGTACGTCGAGAACGGTCCCGCGTTGCGGAAGCCGGCGCCGGGGCCGGGCAGCGTGTCCTCGTGCGTCGCCTGGTGCGGCGCGTTGTCCAGGCCGGTCACCGTGAGCACGGCGTTGGCCAGCGCGTTCGGCGCGGACGCGGCCTTCGAGGGAGCCCGGTAAGTCCGGTTGTCCTTACGGTAGTTGCGCAGCTGCGTGGCGAACGCCTTCTGCGCGCCCGCCACGTCGCCGGACACCGAGATGTAGTGCTGGTTGGAGCCCGTGATGGTCAGTCCGGACGACTTCAGCCACGTGGTGACCGCGTCGATCTGCCCCTTGGTCGCGCCGAAGCGCTGCTGCGCCTCAGCGGCGCTGAGGTACTTCCCGTACGACGCCGACTGCGGGTCGGACACGGCCGCGGCGTATGCGTCGAGGCCCTTCGCGTCCCGCCCGACGAGGTAGACCCGGGCGTTGACCTTGGCGGACGTGGCCGTCGCACCCTGGTCGGCGGAGCCGGTGGCCCAGACGGGCTTGGTGCCCGCGAGGGCCGCCCGCCCGCTCGGGACCGGGTCGGCCGCCTGAGCGGACGGTATGCCGAGGGCGAGCGCACCGGCGAGCAGTGGCAGTGTCGCTGCCATGCTCATACCGGCGCGCCGCCTGGCGCGGCTGCTTCTCATGTAACCCCCTGCGTGAGGTCTTCGCCTGCTGTACATGCGCTGTCTGATGTGCGCATGTAATGCGTCACTCTTGTCAGGAACGGTTCATGCGGGGGGCATGTGATCACCAAGAAACGCCAAAGAGCGTTTAACTGTGGCCAGTTGGAACGCGGCGAAGCGGCTCTTTTGCTCAGTATCAGTGCGATCAGGCCGATTTCGCTCGGAGCGGCGGGGTTTGCTGGGGCTCTGCCCCAGACCCCGTTCGCGCCTGAAGGGCGCTCGTCCTCAATCTCCCCCAAGGCCTTAAGGGCCAGGGGGGGGACCCCCATGACGGGCTGAGGGTGTGCATGCGGGCCGGCACCGAGTAGTCGGGGGCGCGGGGAACTGCGCGAGAAGCGGGCACGGCCCGCACCGGAAGCGGGGTGGCTGAGGTGGCTCGCACTGGGCACCCTGCCAAGGTCGGCTG
>NZ_JBICXU010000013.1:0-174832 GCF_043200435.1 Streptomyces sp. NPDC048416 | reverse complement strand
ACCCGGGGGCGCGGGGAACTGCGCGAGAAGCGGGCACGGCCCGCACCGGAAGCGGGGTGGCTGAGGTGGCTCGCACTGGGCACCCTGCCAAGGTCGGCGCACCTGGGGGCGCGGGGAACGGCGCGAGGAGCGGGCGCGGCCCGCACCCGGAAGCGGGGCGGCTGAGGTGGCGCGCACTGGGCACCCTGCCAAGGTCGGCGCACCTGGGGGCGCGGGGAACGGCGCGAGGAGCGGGCACGGCCCGCACCCGGAAGCGGGGTGGTGGCACCCTGCCAAGGTCGGCCCATCTGGGGGCGCGGGGAACTGCGCGAGGAGCGGGCACGGCCCGCACCCGGAAGCGGGGTGGCTGAGGTGGCGCGCACTGGGCACCCTGCCAAGGTCGGCTGACCTGGGGGCGCGGGGAACTGCGCGGGAAGCGGGCGCGGCCCGCACCCGGAAGCGGGGCGGCCGAGGTGGCCCGCACTGGGCACCCCGCCAAGGTCGGCCCACCCGGGGGCGCGGGGAACGGCGCGGGTTTCCCAGCACGGTCCGCACCCTGGGGACGAGCCGGCATCGAGCGGCAAGGGGCGGGGCCCGTGATGGCGTCCCCAGGGGCGCAGACGGTAAGGGAGCGGGACGCACCCCCGGCGGACGGGACGCACCCCCGGCGGACGGGACGCACCCCCGGCGGACGGGACGCACCCCCGGCGGACGGGACGCACCCCCGGCGGACGGGGCGCGCCGGACGGCCGCAACACGCCGACGCGCCGGGCCCGGCCCCCCCTCCCCGACGCGGCACACCCCGGCCCGCCGGGAGGGGACGTGCCGCAGGTCATATCGGGTGCGTAATGTGGAGGTAATCCCGCGCCTCGATACTGAGGATTCCCCCGCCGTCCCCTTTCCCGGGGGTCACGGTGCACAGGCCGTCTGAACTGCAAGGATGTGGCTATGGACAAGCAGCAGGAGTTCGTGCTCCGGACCCTGGAGGAGCGCGACATCCGGTTCGTGCGCCTGTGGTTCACCGATGTGCTGGGCTTCCTGAAGTCGGTGGCGGTAGCCCCGGCCGAGCTGGAGCAGGCCTTCGACGAGGGAATCGGCTTCGACGGCTCGGCCATCGAGGGCTTCGCCCGGGTCTACGAGTCCGACATGATCGCCCGCCCCGACCCGTCCACCTTCCAGATCCTGCCCTGGCGCGCGGAAGCGCCCGGCACGGCCCGGATGTTCTGCGACATCCGGATGCCCGACGGCTCCCCGTCCTTCGCGGACCCGCGCTTCGTGCTCAAGCGCATCCTGGCCAAGACCTCCGACCTCGGGTTCACCTTCTACACCCACCCCGAGATCGAGTTCTTCCTCCTGAAGGACAAGCCGCTCGACGGCACCCGGCCCGTCCCGGCCGACAACTCGGGCTACTTCGACCACACCCCGCAGAACGTGGGCATGGACTTCCGCCGCCAGGCGATCACCATGCTCGAATCCATGGGCATCTCGGTCGAGTTCAGCCACCACGAGGGCGCGCCGG
This sequence comes from Streptomyces sp. NPDC048416, assembly GCF_043200435.1. NCBI lineage: Bacteria > Bacillati > Actinomycetota > Actinomycetes > Kitasatosporales > Streptomycetaceae > Streptomyces > Streptomyces sp. NPDC048416. The sequence continues at coordinate 173,334 of NZ_JBICXU010000013.1, read as the reverse complement.
GCCAGCAGGAGATCGACCTGCGGTACGCCGACGCGCTCTCCACGGCCGACAACATCATGACGTTCCGCCTCGTCATGAAGCAGGTCGCGCTCGAACAGGGCGTCCAGGCCACGTTCATGCCGAAGCCGTTCTCCGAATACCCGGGCTCCGGCATGCACACCCACCTCTCCCTCTTCGAGGGCGACCGCAACGCGTTCTACGAGTCGGGCGCCGAGTACCAGCTCTCCAAGGTGGGCCGCTCCTTCATCGCGGGTCTGCTCAAGCACGCCGCCGAGATCGCCGCGGTCACCAATCAGTGGGTCAACTCCTACAAGCGCATCTGGGGCGGCTCGGAGCGCACCGCGGGCGCCGGCGGCGAGGCACCCTCGTACATCTGCTGGGGCCACAACAACCGCTCGGCCCTCATCCGGGTCCCCATGTACAAGCCCGGCAAGACCGGCTCCGCCCGCGTCGAGGTCCGCTCCCTCGACTCCGGCTGCAACCCCTACCTCGCCTACGCCCTGCTCCTCGCGGCCGGCCTGAAGGGCATCGAGGAGGGCTACGAACTCCCGGCGGGCGCCGACGACGACGTCTGGGCCCTCACCGACGCCGAACGCCGCGCCATGGGCATCGAACCCCTCCCGCAGAACCTGGGTGAGGCGATCGCCCTGATGGAACGCAGCGAACTGGTCGCGGAGACGCTGGGCGAGCACGTCTTCGACTTCTTCCTGCGCAACAAGAAGCAGGAGTGGGAGGAGTACCGGTCCGAGGTCACCGCCTTCGAGCTGCGCAAGAACCTGCCGGTGCTGTAGCGGGGGTCGGGCCGTCCCCGGGCCGTCCCCGGGCCGTGACGCGCGGAGGGCCCGGGGGCCGATGACCCCGGGCCCTCCGCGCGTGTCGGTCAGGGCAGCGAAAAGTTCGCAAAGAAGCAGGTCAGAAGCAGCTCCAGCCCCCACTGGCCGGATCAGGTCGGGTAGCGTCACCCTCGCATTCGACCAAGTACACAACGGGGGAGACCAGCCATGGGCAACCTGCTGTTCAATGTGACCACCGCGGCACTGATGGTGCTGATGTTCAAGGCGGGCCTGGCGTTGCTCGGCCCCGATTCGATTCCGCAGCGGCGCGTTCCCTGGGCGGCGGTGGCCGTGCTCGTGGTGGCGCTCGCCGGGGTCGTGACCCAGCTCTGCTGGTCGGGGGCCATGGACACCTTCGACTCGGACCCCGACAGATCCGGCTGGTGGCGCGTGGTCACCTCGGTGTTCATGCAGAACGGCGGCTTCCTGGGCGGGGCTTGGAACATAGCGACCCTCGCCTGCATCGCCGCCCTCGCGGAGTGGTTCTGGGGCGGGCCCCTGATGATCGGCCTGTTCGCCGCCGGGATCCTCCTTCCGCAGCACATCGACTCGCTCTTCATGGAGACGACCCGCAGCACCGATCCCCGTAACTTCGCGGGAAGTTCGGGCGCCACCTACTTCCTCGCCGCGACCCTCGCCGCAGGTCTGCTGCTGCGCACCAAGAGCCGCAACGAACGGCTGCTCGCCGTCGCGGCGCCCGTGCTCGGGCTCGCGATGTGGTTCGCCCAGGAGAACGGGCACGGCCTTGTCGTGGTGTACGGGTTCGTACTCGGCGCCGTGGTGTGGGGCATCGGACACCGTGTGATCCGCCCCGACCGCGACCTGCGGGAGACGCCGCGCACCACGGTCGGTTCCCTGACGTCCGCGATCCGGCGCTAGCCCGACGGGGTGACCACGCCGGGCCGCCGGCCGTTCCGTCCATCCGACTCGCCTCGCACGCAAGGGATTCGCTCATGCCGTTCGTCACCGTCGAATACTCCGACCGGCTCGCCGCCACGTTCGACCGGCCGGCGTTCGCCCGTGAGGTCCACGAGGTCGCGCCGCCGCTGGTCAATGTGGCGGCCGAGGCCTTCAAGACCCGCTTCCGGCGCATCGAGGAGTCGTACTTCGGCGCCGCCGATGACGACCTCGACGCCGTCTTCATCCAGGTCGCGATCCTCTCCGGACGTACGCCCAAGGTGATCGAGCAGCTGAGTGAGACCGTCCTGGAGATCGCCCGCAAGCATGTGACGGGCGTCGAGGGGCGCAGGCTGCACATCATGGTGGAGACGCGTGAGATGGAGCGGGACTTCTACCGCGCCCACAAGGCGTAGGCGCGGCCCCTCAGCGCGGATATGCGGGGGCAAGCCCCGCCGTCAGCAGGCGGCGGGGCTTTCCCGTGCCGTCCGCCGGGACCGTGTACAGATCGGTGCCGTAGTCGCCGGCCAGGGCATAGGTGACCGTACGGTCGTCCTGCCAGACCACCTGGTCGTCGACGCTCCGCGGCTCCGCGAGCGGGGTCTCGCGCAGCGTCGCCAGGTCGAGGGCGTACAGCCGCCACGGCGCGTCGGCGGGCAGCCCCGGCACCCGCTTCTTGTAGACGATCCGGGTGCCGTCGGGGGACAGCGAGGGGCACTCGACGTTCGCGTGCAGGGAGGTCACCGTGCGGGACGCGAGGTCGCCCCGCACCAGGTACGTCCGGCCGCCGGTCGCCATGGTCGCGTAGAAGTGCCGGTCGTCGGCGGCGAAGGTGACGCCCCAGAAGTTGGTGTCGGGGGCGTGGTGCTCGCTGCCGTTCAGATACGCGGTGAAGTCCTCAAGGGACGCGGTGAGTTGGCCGGTCCGGGTGTCGAGCACCGCCGTGCGCGTCGAGAAGTTCGTGCCCGCGTACGAGTCTCCGCCGACGAACACCGTCCAGGCCGCCCAGCGGCCGCTGGGCGAGACCCGGGCCCGGGTCGGGATGCCCGGCAGGCTGTAGTGCGCGCGCTCCTTGAGCCCGGCGTCCAGCACCACCGCACGGTAGGAGTCCTGGAGCGTGCCGTGCTCGGCCCGCAGGCAGATGCCCGTGCCGCCCGCCGCGTAGAAGCGCAGGCACTTCACGCCGGAGGCGATGCGCGGGCCCGCCGGGTCGTCGGCCGCGACCGAGGCCAGCTCGTCGCGGTGCGGGCCCCACGCCATGCTGCGGAACACGATCCGGGGCCTCGCCCCCGGCGCCAGCGACACCGTGCCCGCGGTGACGGGGGGCCCGTCGGCCCGCGTCTGGTTCTTGCGGTTCTCACGGCCTGCCGCGTGCAGCACGGACGCGGCGGCGAGACCCGCCAGGACCGCGACGGCCACCATCAGGACCAGGATCTTGCCGCGCAGGGTCAAGGGCGTTCCTTCTTCAGGGAGTTCGGAGCGTGCGGAGAGGTCGGAGCCTCCGGGGAGTTCGGAGCGTCCGAAGAGGTCGGGGAGGTCGGAGCCTCCGGGGAGTTCGGAGCGTCCGAGGGGAGGAGCAGATATCCGACCGTCACGCAGACGGTCAGGACCATCGCCGCCGTGCCCAGCGCCGTACGGTCGCCCCAGGCGGCCCAGGCCGCGCCGAAGGCGATCGAGCAGGCGAAACGGGCCAGCGCCTGGCCGGTCTGGATCAACGCGAGCCCGGAGGAGCGCAGTTGGGCCGGTACCGACCCGGCGGCCGCCGCCATCAGGACGCCGTCGGTCGCCGCGTAGAAACCGCCGTGCAGCGCCAGCGTGAGGAAGGGCAGCGCCGCCCCTTGCCAGCCGGTCAGGAGCAGCGCGTATGCCAGCAGCAGCGCCAGATGGCCGCCGAGGAAGACCCGTCGGCGGCCCACCGTGTCGCAGAGCCGGCCCATCGGCACGGCGAGCAGCAGGAACGCTCCCGCCGTGCCCAGCGGCAGCAGGGCGAACCAGCGGTCGGGCACCCCGAGGCGGTGCTGGAGGAGCAGGTACACGAACGAGTCGCTCACCGTGGCCAGGCCCAACAGCAGGGCTGCGAGCGCGAGTTGGCGTACGGCGCGGACGCGCAGAAGGGCGAGGGCCGCCGTGAAGGAGACCCGGGGTGCGCCGTCCACCGGGGCGGCCGCGGGGACGCGGGAGGGGACGAAGAGGAGCAGGACCAGCACGCCGACGGCGGCCACGCAGAAGCTCACCGTGAACACCGCGTCGTAGCCGTCCGTGGCCTGACGCAGGATCAGGAACGCCGTCAGGGGGCCGAGGAGCGCTCCCGCCGTGTCCATCGCCCGGTGCACTCCGAACGCCCGGCCCCTGGATTCGGGCGCGGAGGCCAGCGAGATCAGCGCGTCGCGCGGCGCGGTGCGCAGCCCTTTGCCGGTGCGGTCGACGGCGAGCACCGCACCGATCACGGGCAGCGAACTCGCCGCCAGGAGAAGGGGTTTGCACGCGGCGGACAGTCCGTAGCCGAGCACCGCGACGGCCTTGTGGCGCCCGCCCCGGTCGGCGAGGTGACCGCCCACGAGACGGACCAGGGCGCTGAAGCCGTTGTACACACCGTCCAGGAGCCCGAAGCCGAGCGGGGACAGGCCGAGGCCTGTGACCAGGTACAGCGGGAGCACGGCGGTGACCATCTCCGATGAGACGTCCGTGATGAGACTGACCGCGCCGAGCGCCAGCACGGTGGAGGCGACGGCCGAACGCCGCCCGGATCCGGCCCGGGCGGCGTCGGCAGGCGCGGCGGGAGTGCCGCGGCTGTCCGCTACGTACACGTCAGCCGGCCCAGATCCCCGTGATGTCGGCGGAGTTGGCGGCCTGGCCGGCGTGCGCGGTGCCGTACATGTCCTCGATGGTGCGCAGCAGGTTGTAGTGGTTGTACGTCGTCGAGGACGAGGACCCCGGCGTCACCTGCTGGCCGTAGAGGACGGTGGGGATCTTGTTGCCGGCGAGCCTGTTGTCCTCGTCGAAGGTGATCACGAGCAGGCTCTTGTGTGTCTTCGCCCAGGTCGCGTACGCGCCCAGGTTGTTCTTCAGCCAGGTGTCGCCGCTGGAGACGGAACAGTCGTGCATGTCGCTGCACAGGTTCGGCGTGACGAAGGAGACCTGGGGCAGCTTGGTGTAGTCGCTGGGGAACTGGGCGAAGGTGTACGCCGACGAGGTCGGCACGTTCGAGAAGCCGAACCACGGGTTGTGCTTCTGCGCGTACTTGCCGCTGGTGCACTTGGTGGAACCCTGGCTGGGCAGCGTCTCGTTGTAGCTCGCCCACGTCCTGCCCGCCGCGACCAGTTCGGAGGCGAGATTGGGCGCGGAGGAGAAGCCGGGGGTCACACAGCTGTCGTCGGTGACGCCCTGCGTGGAGCCGGAGAACATCGCGTAGTAGTTCGGCTGGCTCGGGTGCGTCTCGGCGTACGAGGCCGGGAGGCTGGCCCCGCCGGACTTCAGCGTGTTGATGTACGGCGCGCCGGAGCTGCCGATGACCTGGTCGTAGGCGTGGTTCTCGAAGACGACCACCACCACGTGGTCGGGGGTGGGGACGCCCGGCGCGGCCTGCGCTGCCTGCGCGGTGGACGGGGTGCCGAGGCCGGCCCACAGGCCGGCGGACGCGGCCGCGAGGCCGAGGGCACACAAGAGGGCGGTGCGGGTGCGGCGCTGCGTGGGGTCGCCGGACACGGCTACCTCCGGGGTGAGGGGGGCGGGCGGACGCCGGTCGGGCGCTGCCCGGGGGCGGGGCGCGCTCCGGTGTGGGGGCGCGGCCGGTGTGCGGACACCCAGAGGTTAGGGGTGTGCATGACAACCCGGAAGGGGGAAGGGGGTGAAGACCGGGGAAACGTACGGTGCCCGACGCGGTGGCTGCCCGAACACGCGCACGCGGCCCCCTACGGTGGGACGAATGACCAGCTCCACCCCCCACCCCGGTCCTGGCAGCCCCCGAACCCCCGATCGCAGCCCGTTCTTCGACAACGCCAAGTTCCTGCTGATCGCCCTGGTCGCGCTCGGCCACAGCTGGGAGGAGATCATCACCCTCCACACGCAGGGCCTCAGAGCCCTGCACAACCTGGTCTACTGCTTCCACATGCCGGCCTTCATCCTGCTCTCCGGCTACTTCTCACGCGGCTTCACCGGCCGGCCCGACCAGATCCGCCGGCTGCTGCGCGGCGTGCTCCTGCCGTACCTGATCTTCGAAGCCATCTACAGCGTCGTCTACCACTGGGTGCGCGGCACGGAACTCGCGATCACCCCGACCGCGCCGACCTACCTGTGCTGGTTCCTCATCGCCCTGTTCGTCTGGCGGCTCACGACCCCCATCTGGAACGCGGTGCGTCACGCGCTCCCCATCGCCCTCGTCGTCTCGATCGCCGCGGGCACGACCGCGGTGGGCGGAGAACTGGCGCTGTGCCGGGTGCTGATGTTCCTGCCGTGGTTCGTCCTGGGGCTGCGGCTGCGCCCCGAACACTTCGCCCGGCTGCGCACCCGTACGGCCAGGACGGTCGCGGTGCCGGTCTTCGCCGGCGCTCTCGCGCTCGCCTACTGGCTGTCTCCGGACCCGGGCGACGACTGGCTGTCGTCGGACGCGGACAACACCGTCCTGCATGTGTCGCTGGTGCGGTACCTGCTGCTCAAGCTGGCGCTGCTCGTGGTCACCGCGCTGCTGGTGGGGGCGTTCCTCGCGCTGGTGCCGGGGCGCCGGACGTGGTTCACGGGGTTCGGCGCGGTCACCCTCTATCCGTATCTGCTGCACGGGATCGCGGTCCGGGTGGCCGAGCACTACGGATTCTTCCGGTCCGTGGGGGCGGCGGGGCTCGTGGGACAGCTGGGGCTGAGCGCACTGGTGGTGGCGGCGGTCACGCTGCTGTCGACGTCACCGGTGCGGGCGCTGGTGAGGCCGCTGGTGGAGCCGCGTCTGCCGGGCCGGCTCGTGCCCCGCCCCCAGGCGCCTGCGCCCACGGCCGTTCCGACGGCCGCCGCCGAACGCGAGAAGACGCTCGCGGGCTGACGGCGGCGGTCCGTGGGCGGCGCCGGTCGGTTCGTGGGGCCGGTCGGCGGGCGGCGCCGGCCAGTTCGTGCGGCCGGTCAGTTCGTGGCGGGGGTCCAGGGAGCGGCCGGGGCGCCCGCGCCCGTGGTCCGCGTCCAGTACAGCCGCCCGTCGAGACCGATCGCGGCCGCCACGGCGCCCTGGCCGTTGTGGCCGTTCTGATCGTTCTGATCGTTCTGGCCGTCCCACACCGCCGAGGGCGCGCCGGTGAAGAGGATGTTCTCGTCCGCCTTCCAGCGCGGTGCACCCGCGCCCGGCTCCAGCGTGGCGAGGGCACCCGAGGCGGCACGGCCGGTCACGAGCGGGCCCGCCGCGCCGATGGTGCCGTAGCCGGAGGTGCCGCCGAGGTCGACCGGGGCCGAGGGCGTCGCCCCGGTGAACAGCACGCTCTGGACGTCACCCGAATCCGCCGCGCGGTAGTACACCCGCACCCCCGCACCCTCCGGGCGGGCGGAAAGCCCCGTCGTGTTCGGCGGCAGCTTGGTGTCATCGGCCCGGGCGGGCATCGGGGCGCCCGGGTTCGGCTGTACCCACGTCGACATGGTTTTCGGCGTACTGGAGAAGACATGGACGCGTCCTGCGCTGTCGGTGACCGCCACCGGGTCGCCGATCAGTGCGGCGCCTCCCAGCGTGGTCCACGGCGTCCAGCCGCCGTCCTCGGTGGCGGTCGCGGAGTGCAGCCGTCGGTCACCGCCGCGCAGGAACACGGTGAGCCTGCCGGTGCCGTCCACGGCGGCCGAGGGCGTGGACATGTCGAAGACGCCGTTGCTCGCGCTCGTGCCGGGCGAGCCGAGCGAGCGCCAGGGGCCGAAATCGCCGTTCGCCCCCTGCACCGTGGTGACGACCTCGCGCTGGTAGCCGCCCTGGTCGGCGCCGAAGAGCGTACGGGTGCCGAACACCACGAGGCGGCCGTCCGGCAGGCGCGTCGCGCTCACGCCGGGGTCCATGCCGTCACCGGGCAGCAGCTCGGGCTCGCTCCAGGCGCCGTGCGCGCCGGGTGCCTTGTGCCAGACGGCGAGCCGCTGGTCGAGCACCCCGAAGGCCCACAGGCTGCCGTCCTTGCCGGCCTGCAACCAGGACGTGGAGTTGGTGCGGCTGTAGCGGACCGACTCGGCCCAGTTGTTGCCGTGCGGGTCGGGCGCCACCTTGCGGTCGCCGCAACCGGCGTCGCTGGCACAGTAGTTGTCGTCCGGGTCCATCCAGGCGTACGTCTCCACGACGGCGGCCTTGGCGTCGGCGGCCGGCTTGGCGAACGTGTGCGGAAGGTGGCTGGTGTTGTAGCCGAAGTAGCTCTGGACGCTGAAGTCGGGGCGGTTGGGGGAGTCGGCGTACTCCTGGAGCGCGGCCTGGGCGAAGCGGGCGCTGTAGATGTGGTCCTGGTGGTCGATGATCTTCCCCGGCTTGCCGTCCAGGCCCGGTGTCGGGTCCATGGTGCGCACGTGCGTCGGGCGGAAGCGTTCCATCAGGCCGGCGAGCGTCTTGATGACCTGGTCCTTCGTGTACGTGAAGGAGTGCGCGGGGCTGCCGGACGCGGGCTGCGAGGTGAGCACGCCGGTCTGGCCCTTCCACAGGCCGCGCAGGCTGTGCGGCTGGTTGCCGAGGATCGTCTCGGACTCGCGCAGCTGCACCCAGACCAGGTGGATGCCGGGGTGGGCGTCGAGCGTGTCGAGCTCGGCGGTGCCACCGCCCGCGGTGGGTATGGAACTGCGCGTCCAGGAGCTGCCGCGGTCGCCGGTCGCCATCTGCGCGTAGGCCCCGCGTATGCCGTTCTGGCGGGCTTCGGCGTACTTGGCCCGGTCGGCGGGGGGCCGGGGGGTGCCCTTCTTCACGGGCGGTGAGTTCACGCCGTCCGCCTCGCCGGCCGTGACGTACACCGACGTCTCGGGGCGGCCCGAGCGCAGTGACTGGCGGGTGTCCGGGTTCATGAAGAACAGGTCGTCGTCCGGGTGGGCCATGATCTGCATCACCGAGCCGCCCTCAGGGCGCACCGGCGGCGGCGACGCTATGGGCCGGCCGCTCGCGCCCGGCGCGCCGGAGACGTCCTGGCCCTCGCTGTCCGACATCGCGAGTTCCGCGAACACCCCGCCCGAGACGAGTACGGCGACGAGTGCGGAGCCGGCGACGGCGCCGCGGCGGGAGAGCAGCGCGGAGCGCAGCGGCAGCCTGGACTTCATGGGCGTGGTCTTTCGGTGCGGGCGGCCTGGGTGGCCGGTCGGTGCGTGAGCACGTCCTCGCCGGGCCGGCCGTGAGTGCTCGATCGGGGGTGATCAGAACCCGATCGGAAAGGAAGACGAAAGGTCCAAGAATGGGGTTCATTTGGACGTGTGGGCAAATCGTGTGGTGTTGCTCACCACGAATTGCCGCTATGTACGCACAAGTCGGGCATACGCCCCCTGAACACCCCCCAGGGCACGGGCCCCTGAGCCCCACCCCCTGGGGCTCCGCCCCAGCCCCCGCCGCGCCTGAACGGCGCTCGTCCTCAAGCGCCGGACGGGCTGGGGTGGCCCGTGCCGTCCCGCATCGAGTAGTCAGGGGCGCGGGGAACGGCGCGAGACGCGGGCACGGTTCGCAGGCGTAGGCCGGGGTTGCCGGGGCTTCGCCCCGGGCCCCGTTTCGGGCCTGAACGGCCCTCGTCCTCAAGCGCCGGACGGGCTGAGGTGGCCCGTGCCGTCCCGCATCGAGTAGTCAAGGGGCGCGGGGAACTGCGCGAGACGCGGGCGCGGTTCGCAGGCGTGAGCCGGGGTTGCCGGGGCTTCGCCCCGGGCCCCGTTTCGGGCCTGAACGGCCCTCGTCCTCAATCGCCGGACGGGCTGGGGTGGCTTTGGCTGGCCACTCTGCCAAGGTCGGCCCTGTCAGGGGCGCGGGGAACTGCGCGAGACGCGGGCACGGTTCGCAGGGCGTGGGCCGGGGTTGCCGGGGCTTCGCCCCGGGCCCTGTTTCGCGCCCGGAAGGCGCTCGTCCTCAAGCGCCGGACGGGCTGAGGTGGCCCGTGCCGTCCCGCATCGAGTAGTTCAGGGGCGCGGGGAACTGCGCGAGACGCGGGCACGGTCCGCAGGCGTGGGCCGGGGTTGCCGGGGCTTCGCCCCGGGCCCCGTTTCGCGCCCGGAAGGCGCTCGTCCTCAAGCGCCGGACAGGCTGAGGTGGCCCGTGCCGCCCCGCATCGAGTAGTCAAGGGGCGCGGGGAACTGCGCGACCAGCCACGCACGGCCCGCACCCGAAAGCAGAGGCCGGGGGCTGCGCATGCGGGCCGGTGTCGGCAGGCGGACGGGCTGGGGGTGCGTAGGCGGGCCGGCGTCGGGGGCCCGGGGCCCGGGTGGGGGCGGGGGGAGGGGGCTCGTGGGGGCCCGCCCGGCGCCATGCGGCTACGCTCGGAAGCCGGGTCTTGATCGCGTGGGCCGAAGCCCGGGCGCGCGGGCATACGGACGACGTGGGAGGCGGCCAGATGACGGTGCCGGTGCCGGGACGCAGGAGCAGTACCTTCACCCGCCTGCTGCGGCATGGCTTCACCGACCCCTCGGCCGCCGAGCGCCTGCTCGACACCCCCGAGCTCACGCCCGTACGGACCGACCCGGTGCTCCTGGACGCGCTCGGCGCCACCGCGGACCCCGATCTGGCCCTCCTCGGACTCGTCCGCATCGTGGAGGCGCAGGACGAGGACGAGCGCCGCGCCCTCCTGGACACCCTGGTCACCGCGAAGCCGCTGCGCGACCGGCTGCTCGGGGTGCTCGGCGCGTCCGAGGCGCTGGGCGACCACCTGGCCCGCCACCCGCACGACTGGCACGCCCTCGTCACCTACGAGGCCGCGGACCTGCACCCCGGGGTCGCCGAGTTCGAGCGGGGCCTGGCCGAGGCCACCGACCCCGTGGCGCTGCGGATCGCCTACCGGCGCTGCCTGCTCGCCATAGCGGCCCGTGACGTGTGCGGCACCACCGACGTGGCCCAGGCCGCCGCCGAGCTCGCCGACCTCGCCACCGCGACCCTGCGCGCCGCACTCGCCATCGCCCGCACCGCCGCGCCCGCCGACGCCGACCAGTGCCGGCTCGCGGTGATCGCGATGGGCAAGTGCGGGGGACACGAACTCAACTACGTCTCCGACGTCGACGTCATCTTCGTGGCCGAACCCGTCGAGGGCTTCGACGAGGGCAGGGCGATGCAGGCCGCGGCTCGGCTCGCCGCGCACCTGATGCGGATCTGTTCGGAGACCACCGTCGAGGGCGTGATCTGGCCCGTCGACGCCAACCTGCGCCCCGAGGGCCGCAACGGCCCGCTCGTGCGGACCCTCTCCAGCCACCTCGCCTACTACCAGCGCTGGGCCAAGACCTGGGAGTTCCAGGCGCTGCTCAAGGCCCGCCCGGTCGCGGGCGACCCCGAGCTCGGACGGGACTACGTGGAGGCCGTCGCCCCGCTGGTGTGGCAGGCCGCCGAGCGGGACAACTTCGTCGCCGACGTGCAGAAGATGCGGCGCAGGGTCGTCGACAACATCCCCGCCGCCCAGGTGGAGCGCGAACTGAAGCTCGGCCCCGGCGGCCTGCGCGACGTCGAATTCGCCGTCCAGCTCCTCCAGTTGGTGCACGGACGCAGCGACGCCACCCTGCACAGCGGCACCACCCTCGACGCGCTCGCGGCGCTGGCGGCCGGCGGCTACGTGGGCCGGGCGGACGCCGCCCAGCTCGACGAGGCGTACCGCTTCCTGCGCGCCATGGAGCACCGCATCCAGCTGCACCGGCTGCGCCGCACCCACCTCGTGCCCGAGGACGAGGCCGATCTGCGCCGGCTCGGCCGCTCGCTCGGGCTGCGCACCGAGCCCGTCGCCAGCCTCCACAAGGAGTGGAAGCGCCACGCGTCGGTCGTGCGCCGCCTGCACGAGAAGCTCTTCTACCGGCCGCTCCTGGACGCGGTCGCCCAGCTCGCGCCCGGCGAGATCCGGCTCAGCCCCCGCGCGGCCGCGCACCGCCTCGAAGCGCTCGGTTACGCCGACCCGGCCGCGGCCCTGCGCCACCTGGAGGCCCTGAGCTCCGGGGTCAGCCGCAAGGCCGCCATCCAACGCACCCTGCTGCCCGTCCTGTTGGGCTGGTTCGCGGACTCCGCCGACCCCGACGCCGGACTGCTCGGCTTCCGCAAGGTCTCCGACGCGCTCGGCAAGACCCCCTGGTACCTGCGGCTGCTACGGGACGAGGGCGCCGCCGCCGAGAACCTGGCCCGGGTACTCTCCGCCGGCCGGCTCGCCCCCGACCTGCTGCTGCGCGCCCCCGAGGCGGTGGCCATCCTGGGCGACCCGGACGGGCTGGCGCCGCGCGGCCGTGACCATCTGGAACAGGAGATCATGGCCGCGGTCGGCCGGGCCGAGACCGCCGAGGGCGCGGTCGCGTCGGTCCGGGGCGTCCGCAGACGCGAACTGTTCCGCACCACCGCCGGTGACCTCATCGGTTCGTACGGGACCGAGGACAGTCCCGCCGAGGAGGACCCGGGCGCCCTCGTCGACCGGGTCGGCGCCGCGGTCACCGACCTGAACGCGGCCACCATCGCCGGTGCCCTGCGCGCCGCCGTGCGGGCCGAGTGGGGGGAGACCCTGCCGACCCGCTTCACCGTCATCGGCATGGGCCGCTTCGGCGGCCACGAACTGGGTTACGGCTCGGACGCGGACGTCCTGTTCGTGCACGAGCCCCGGGCGGGGGTCGACGAGCAGGAAGCGGCACGGGCCGCCAACCGCGTCGTGTCGGAGATGTGCCGGCTCCTCCAACTCCCCACCGCGGACCCGCCGTTGCTGATCGACGCCGATCTGCGCCCGGAGGGCAAGTCCGGGCCGATGGTGCGCACGCTGAAGTCGTACGGGGCGTACTACCGGCGCTGGTCGCTGGTGTGGGAGAGCCAGGCGCTGCTGCGCGCCGAGGTGATGGCGGGCGACGCGGAGCTCGGCGACCGCTTCATCGAGCTGATCGACCCGCTGCGGTATCCGGTGCAGGGCCTGAGCGACGACGCGGTGCGCGAGATCCGCCGCCTCAAGGCCCGGATGGAGTCCGAGCGGATGCCGCGCGGCGCCGACCCCACGCTGCACGCCAAGCTGGGGCGCGGTGGCCTCTCGGACGTCGAGTGGACGGTCCAGCTGTTGCAGATGCGGCACGGCTGGGAGCTGCCGGGCCTGCGGACGACGCGGACCCGTGAGGCGCTGGCCGCCGCGCATGCCGCGGGGCTCATCGAGACCGAGGCCGCGTCGATACTGGACGAGGCGTGGGTGCTGGCGACGCGGGTGCGCAACGGGGTCATGCTGGTGCGGGGCCGGGCCGGGGACACGTTCCCGTCCGACGGGCGGGAGCTGGCGGCGGTGGGGCGTTACCTCGGGTACGAGCCGGGGCATGTCGGGGACATGCTGGAGGACTACCGCCGCCTGACGCGCAGGGCGCGGGGGGTCGTGGAGGAGCTCTTCTATGGAGCCCACCTCTAGCGCGCAGCGGGGTTGCCGGAGCTCCGCCCCAGTCACGGCTGAGGATGTGCGTGCCGCCCCGCATCGAGTAGTCAGGGGCGCGGGGAACTGCGCGAGACGCGGGCACGGTTCGCAGTCGTAGGCCGGGGTAGCCGGGGCTTCGCCCCGGGCCCCGTTTCGGGCCTGCACGGCCCTCGTCCTCAATCGCCGGACGGGCTGGGGTGGCTTTGACTGGCCACTCTGCCAAGGTCGGCCCTGTCAGGGGCGCGGGGAACTGCGCGAGACGCGGGCACGGTTCGCAGGCGTGGGCCGGGGTTGCCGGGGCTTCGCCCCGGGCCCCGTTTTGGGCCTGAACGGCCCTCGTCCTCAATCGCCGGACGGGCTGAGGTGGCCCGTGCCGCCCGCATCGAGTAGTTCAGGGGCGCGGGGAACGGCGCGAGACGCGGGCACGGTTCGCAGGCGTGGGCCGGGGTTGCCGGGGCTTCGCCCCGGGCCCGGGTTCGGGCCTGAACGGCCCTTGTCCTCAATCGCCGGACGGGCTGGGGTGGCTTTGGCTGGCCACTCTGCCAAGGTCGGCGGTGTCAGGGGCGCGGGGAACTGCGCTAAGCGCTGGGCGGCGTGGCGGCGCGGCCGGCCCGCGGGGCCGCGCTTCGTACCCGCTGCGGGAGCCGGTGCGGCAGCGCCCCGTACCACGTGCGGGACACCAGCAGGCCGAAGGTGAGGCAGAGCAGCCCACCCACCGCGTCCAGCCAGAAGTGGTTCGCCGTGGAGACGATCACCACCAGCGTGGCCATGGGGTAGAGCAGGCCCAGGATCTTCGCCCACGGCGCCGAGGCGAGCGCGAAGATCGTCAGGCCGCACCAGGTCGACCAGCCGATGTGCATGGACGGCATCGCCGCATACTGGTTCGACATGTTCTTCAGGTCGCCCGAGGCCATCGAGCCCCAGGTGTGGTGGACCAGAACCGTGTCGATGAAGCCGCCCCCGTTCATCAGGCGGGGCGGTGCGAGCGGGGCGAAGAAGTAGCCGACCAGGGCCACGCCCGTCGTCGCGAAGAGGACCAGGCGTGACGCCGCGTAGCGGCCGGGGTGACTACGGAACAGCCACACCAGCACACCGATCGTGATGATGAAGTGCAGTGTCGCGTAGTAATAGTTCATGCCGATGATGAGCCAAGTCACCGAATTCACGGCGTGGTTGACCGACTGCTCCACCGCGATGCCCAGGTGGTGCTCGGCGCTCCAGATCCAGTCCGCGTTCCTGAGCGCCTGCGCCTTCTGCTCGGGCACCGCGTTGCGGATCAGCGAGTACACCCAGTAACTCACCGCGATCAGAAGGACTTCGAACCAGATGCGGGGCCGACGCGGGCGGCGCAGGCTGCGCACCCGGGCGGTAAATCCGTTTCGTCCGGGTTCGGTGGTCGTCGTGGGTGAGGCCGGCGGTCCCTTGGTTGGAGCGGCCGTCCGGCCTTCCAGAGTTTTCACGGTCATGTCACCCATGAGGAGAGAGTCTGCCAGATGCACATACCCCCCGCCGATCATCCTCCGGTCGGGTTCGTTCCGCACCCGCTACTCCCGAAGGACGAGGCTTTCCCCGAAGCGCGTCAGGATTGGCGGGGCCGCGCGCCGGAGGTTGAACCGCGTACGACCAGCTCCGGCATGAACACGAATTCGCTGTGCGGGGCGGGGGTGCCGCCGACCTCTTCGAGCAGGGCGCGGACCGCGGCCTGGCCCATCGCGGTCACCGGCTTGCGGATCGTGGTGAGCGGTGGGTCGGTGAACGCTATCAACGGAGAGTCGTCGAACCCCACCACGGAGATGTCGCGCGGCACGTCGAGCCCCGCCTGGCGGGCCGCCCTGATCGCGCCGAGCGCCATCATGTCGCTGGCGCACACCACCGCGGTGCAGCCCTGTGCGATGAGCGCGGAGGCCGCCGCCTGGCCGCCCTCCAGGGTGTAGAGCGAGTGCTGGATCAGGGACTCCGCCTCGGTCAGGCTCAGGCCCAGCCGGTCCTGCATGCCGGCCGTGAAGCCCTCGATCTTGCGCAGGACGGGTACGAAACGCTTCGGGCCGACCGCGAGGCCGATCCGGGTGTGGCCGAGGGCCGCGAGGTGGGTGACCGCGAGCCGCATCGCGGCCCGGTCGTCGGGGGAGATGAAGGGCGCCTGCACCTTCGGCGAGAACCCGTCCACCAGGACGTACGGGACGCCCTGGGCGCGCAGCTGCTCGTAGCGCTCCATGTCGGCGGTGGTGTCCGCGTGCAGCCCGGAGACGAAGATGATCCCGGAGACGCCGCGGTCCACCAGCATCTCGGTGAGCTCGTCCTCGGTGGACCCGCCGGGGGTCTGGGTGGCGAGCACCGGGGTGTATCCCTGCCGGGTCAGCGACTGGCCGATGACCTGGGCAAGGGCGGGGAAGATCGGGTTTTCCAGTTCCGGCGTTATCAGGCCGACGAGCCCCGCGCTGCGGCGGCGCAGTCGTACGGGCCGTTCGTAGCCCAGCACGTCGAGTGCGGCCAGAACGGATTCACGGGTGCCCGCGGCCACGCCGGGCTTGCCGTTGAGCACGCGGCTGACTGTGGCTTCGCTGACCCCCGCCTGGGCTGCGATGTCGGCGAGCCGTGCGGTCACGGGATTGGACTGTACCGGTCGCACGTCAGATTGCCCACCAGACCGCGGATTCGGCGGGCAGCAGGGCGTGCGCGTCGTCGAACGTGACGGCGCCGGTGGTGAGCAGCGGCCGCCCCGGCAGCGGGAGTTGGACCTCGTGGTCCAGGGTGTTCAGGGTGCAGACGAAGCCCGGGCGGGCGAAGGCCAGCACGCCGTCCGGCGCCGCCAGCCAGGTCATCGTTCCGTCGCCGAGCCCCGGCAGTTCGCGGCGCAGGGCGAGGGCCGCGCGGTAGAGCTCAAGGGTGGAGTGCGGGTCGCCGGACTGGGCGGCGACGCTCAGGCCCCGCCAGGACGCCGGCTGCGGCAGCCAGGGCGCGGCGTCCCCGAACCCGTAGGAGGGCCCGTCCGCGGTCCACGGGATCGGGACGCGGCAGCCGTCGCGGAAGCCGTCCTGGCCGGACGCGCGATAGAAGGCGGGGTCCTGGCGCACCGCGTCGGGCAGCTCGGTGACCTCGGGCAGGCCCAGCTCCTCGCCCTGGTAGAGATAGGCGGAGCCGGGCAGGGCCAGCGTGAACAGGGTCGCCGCGCGGGCCCGGCGCAGGCCCTGTTCGCCGCCGCCGTAGCGGGTCACATGGCGTACGACGTCGTGGTTGGAGAGCACCCAGGTGGTGGGGGCGCCGACCGCGGCGGTGGCGGCGAGCGAGGCGTCGACCGTCTCGCGCATCCGCTCCGCGTCCCAAGGGCAGGTGAGGAACTGGAAGTTGAAGGCCTGGTGCAGCTCGTCGGGGCGTACGTACAGGGCGAGGCGTTCGGGCGAGGGCGCCCAGGCCTCGGCGACCGCGATGCGCTCCCCGTCGTAGCCGTCGAGCAGCTCGCGCCAGCCGCGGTGGATCTCGTGGACGCCGTCCTGGTCGAAGAAGGGGAGCACCTGGTTGCCGATGAGCTTGGCCTGCCCGCTCGCCCCGATGTCGGGGAACCCCGGCGCCTTGACCATGCCGTGGGCCACGTCGATGCGGAAGCCGTCGACGCCGAGGTCGAGCCAGAAACGGAGCACGGAGTCGAACTCGGCCCGGACCTGCGGATGGTCCCAGTTCAGATCGGGCTGCTCGGGCGCGAACAGATGGAGATACCAGGCGCCGTCGGCGGTCCGTGTCCAGGCGGGGCCGCCGAAGACCGACTCCCAGTCGTTGGGCGGGAGTTGACCCTCTGCGCCCCTGCCGGGGCGGAAGTGGTAGCGCGCCCGCTCCGGGCCGCCGGCCAGCGCCGCGCGGAACCAGGCGTGCTGGTCGCTGGTGTGGTTCGGTACGACGTCGACGATGAT
The DNA here is from genome assembly GCF_043200435.1 of Streptomyces sp. NPDC048416. Lineage (NCBI taxonomy): Bacteria > Bacillati > Actinomycetota > Actinomycetes > Kitasatosporales > Streptomycetaceae > Streptomyces > Streptomyces sp. NPDC048416. Next base: position 156,186 of record NZ_JBICXU010000013.1, on the reverse strand, counting down.
CCGCAAGCCGAGCCGGTGGGCCTCGCGCACCAGGTCGTCCGCGTCGGACAGGGTGCCGAAGAGCGGATCCACGCTGCGGTAGTCGGCCACGTCGTACCCGCCGTCGGCCTGCGGTGAGGCGTAGAACGGGGTGAGCCAGACCGCGTCCGCGCCCAGCTCCCGCACATACGGCAGCCGCGCCGTGATGCCGGGCAGGTCGCCGACGCCGTCGCCGTCGCCGTCCGCGAAGGAGCGCACGTACACCTGGTAGATCACCGCGTCGCGCCACCAGCCGCTCCCCGGACCGGTCCGCTCCCGCGCGACGGCGGGTGTCGTCAGCTCCTGCGTCATGTGGGGTCCCTCTCGAAAACTCTGCATCTACGGGATCAACGCCGATGGCCCCTCGAAAATAACAGTCTTGCAAGGCCTTGCGGAAGCCTTGCAGTGATCGCTCAGGGGTTCGCGGACCAGCCATACCGGCTTTGACAAGGCGCACAACGGCAACCGTGCGGACACGCTGATGTAACGATCGACCGGCCTTGCAGAAATTCTTCGCAAGGTCTTTCGGTCTCCTTTCATCCTTGTTACGTTCCTGGCGATCCGGCGCCGTGATGGAACGGCACCCAGTGAAGGAGTTCTCATGCGACGTGGCATAGCGGCCACCGCGATCGCGGCGACCCTCGCTCTCGCGGCGACGGCCTGCGGTGGCAGCGACAGTGACGGCGGCTCGGCGGACGGCCCCGTCACCCTCACCTGGTGGGACACCTCGAACGCCACGAACGAGGCCCCCACGTACCAGGCGCTGGTCACGGAGTTCGAGAAGGCGAACCCGAAGATCAAGGTCAAGTACGTCAACGTGCCCTTCGACCAGGCGCAGAACAAGTTCGACACCGCCGCCGGCGCCAAGGGCGCCCCGGACGTGCTGCGGGCCGAGGTCGGCTGGACGCCCGCCTTCGCCAAGAAGGGCTACTTCGTGCCGCTGGACGGCACCGAGGCCCTGGCCGACCAGGCCAAGTTCCGGCCCAACCTGATCAAGCAGGCCCAGTTCCAGGGCAAGACGTACGGTGTCCCGCTGGTCACCGACACGCTCGCCCTCGTCTACAACAAGGCCCTGTTCGCCAAGGCCGGCATCACCAAGGCCCCCGCCACCTGGGACGAGCTCAAGGCGGACGCCGCGCTCGTCAAGGAGAAGGCGGGCGTCGACGGGTACTGGGGCTCCACCGCCGGGTACTACGCGCAGCCGTTCCTGTACGGCGAGGGCGCCGACACCGTGGACGTCGCCGCCAAGAAGGTCACCATCGCAAGCGCCCCCGCGGTCAAGGGACTTGAGACCTGGAAGGGCCTTTTCGACGGGCCCGGCCTGCACAAGGCGGACGTCACCGCCGACGCGTACGCCCACATCCAGGACGCCTTCGTGAACGGCAAGGTCGCCGCCATCGTCCAGGGCCCGTGGGAGATCACCAACTTCTACAAGGGCTCCGCGTTCAAGGACAAGGCCAACCTCGGCATCGCCACCGTCCCGGCCGGATCCGCGGGCACGGCGGGCGCCCCGACCGGCGGCCACAACCTGTCCGTGTACGCGGGCTCCGACAAGGCGCACACGGCCGCCGCCATGAAGTTCGTCAACTTCATGACCTCGGCCAAGAGCCAGGAGACCATCGCCCTGAAGAACTCCACCCTGCCGACCCGCGACGACGCCTACACCGCGCAGGTCAAGGCCGACCCGGGCATCGCCGGCTTCCAGGGCGTGCTGCCCGCCGCCAAGCCCCGGCCCGAGCTGCCCGAGTACAGCTCGCTGTGGACCCCGATGGACACCACCCTGCCCAAGGTCGCCGACGGCAAGGAGTCCGTCGCCGAGGCCACCAAGAGCCTTGAGCAGGACATGGCCAAGCTGGTCCCCGGCTTCACCAAGTGAGCCCCGCCGCCGGGCCGTTCCCCCACCGGGACGGCCCGGCGGTACGCACGTGTGCCGAACTTCTGGGAAAAGGTGTCGAGATGACCGTTGCCGTCGATGGCGCGGCCCCCAAGAGCGTGTCCAAGGAGCGCCCGGGGCCGCTGGAACGCCTCAGGCGGTCCTGGCAGAAGCACTGGTACGCCTACGCGATGGTCGCGCCGATCGTCGTCGTGCTCGGCGTGCTCGTGCTCTATCCGCTCGTCCAGGGCGTCTACTACACGCTCACCGACGCCAACAGCCTCAACTCGGCGCGCACCATCGGCGCCAACCACATCCCGGGCACCTACGAATTCGTCGGGCTGCACAACTACGCCGACATCCTGTGGGGGCCGACCGCCTGGGACCGGTTCTGGTCGCACTTCATCTGGACGGTGGTGTGGACCGTCGCCTGTGTGACCCTGCACTACACCATCGGGCTCGCGCTGGCCCTGCTGCTCAACCAGAAGCTGCGCGGACGCACCTTCTACCGCATGATGCTGATCCTGCCGTGGGCGGTGCCCACCTTCGTCACCGTCTTCTCCTGGCGCCTGATGCTCAGCGACTCCGGCATCGTCAACACCGTGCTCGGCACGCTCCACCTGCCGCAGCCCCAGTGGCTTGAGCAGCCGCACTTCCAGCAGCTCGCCGCGATCCTCGTCAACACCTGGGTCGGCGTGCCCTTCATGATGGTCTCGCTGCTCGGCGGGCTCCAGACGATCCCCGGCGAGCTGTACGAGGCCGCCGAGATGGACGGCGCGAGCGCCTGGCAGCGCTTCAGGCACGTCACCCTGCCGGGCCTGCGCCCGGTCAGCGCCACCGTCGTCCTGCTCGGCATCATCTGGACGTTCAACCAGTTCGTGATCATCTTCCTGCTGTTCGGCAACGGCGGCGCCCCCGACGCCCAGATCCTCGTCACCTGGGCCTACCGGCTCGGCTTCGGACAGCAGCCCCGCGACTTCGCGCAGTCCGCCACCTACGGCGTGCTGCTGCTCTCCATCCTGATCGTCTTCTCCTCCTTCTACCGTCGCTGGCTGGCCCGCAATGAACAGGTCTGATGCCCCCATGACCACCAAGGCCGTCTCCCGGGACCACGGCCGGCGCCGCACCGCCGTCCTGTCGCACCTCGCGCTGAGCCTCGCCAGTCTCGTGGCCCTCTTCCCGATCGTGTGGCTGGTCTTCGTCTCGCTCGGCCCCGACAAGGACGACTACCTGCACCCGGGCCGCATCTGGTCCAAGCTGTCCCTCTCCAACTACGCGTTCGTCACCGAGCACACCAAGTTCTTCACCTGGCTCGGCAACACCGCCCTGGTTGCCGTCCTGACCTGCGTCATCGGCGTGATGTTCGCGGCCACCACCGGCTACGCGGTGTCCCGGATGCGCTTTCCCGGCTACAAGAAGCTGATGTGGGTGCTGCTCGTCACCCAGATGTTCCCGATCGCCGTGCTGATCGTGCCGATGTACCAGATCCTCGGCGACCTCGGTCTCATCGACACCTACGGCGGCCTGATCCTCGTGTACTGCTCCACGGCGGTCCCGTACTGCGCGTGGATGCTCAAGGGGTACTTCGACACGATCCCGATCGAGATCGACGAGGCGGGCCGCGTCGACGGCCTGACCCCCTTCGGCACCTTCTTCCGGCTGATCCTGCCGCTCGCCCGGCCCGGCCTCGCCGTCGCCGCCTTCTACACCTGCCTCACCGCGTGGGGCGAGGTGGCGTTCGCGTCCACCTTCATGCTCGACGACAGCAAGTACACGCTCGCCGTGGGCCTCTCCAGCTTCGTCAGCCAGCACGACGCCCAGTGGAACTACATGGCCGCGACCGCCGTGCTCATCGCGATCCCGGTCTCCGCCATCTTCTACCTGGTGCAGAAGCACCTCGTCACCGGCATGACCGCGGGTGCCACCAAGGGCTGAGCCGGGCTCGGACCCGGCCCCTCGACACCGAAGGCTCGGGGCGTTACGCCCCCAGACCCCCCTCCTAAGGACGACATGACCCAGCACTTCACCGCCCCCGACCGCCTCGCCGGGACGACCGGAACCCAGTGGTGGCGGGACGCCGTGATCTACCAGGTCTATCCGCGCAGCTTCGCCGACGGCAACGGCGACGGCATGGGCGACCTCGAAGGAGTGCGCGGCAGGCTGCCCTATCTGCGCGACCTCGGCGTCGACGCCGTGTGGCTCTCGCCCTTCTACGCCTCCCCGCAGGCCGACGCGGGCTACGACGTCGCCGACTACCGGGCCATCGACCCGATGTTCGGCACCCTGCTCGACGCCGACGCGCTGATCCGCGACGCCCACGAGCTGGGTCTGCGCATCATCGTCGACCTCGTACCCAACCACTCCTCCGACCAGCACGAGTGGTTCAAGCGCGCCCTCGCCGAGGGCCCCGGCTCGCCGCTGCGGGCCCGCTACCACTTCCGTCCCGGCAAGGGCGCCCACGGTGAACTGCCGCCCAACGACTGGGAGTCCATCTTCGGCGGGCCCGCCTGGACCCGTACCGAGGCGCCGTCAGGCGATGGGGGCACCTCCCAGCCGGAGGCTGGGGGAGAGTGGTACCTGCACCTGTTCGCCCCCGAGCAGCCCGACCTCAACTGGGACCACCCGGCCGTCGCCGACGAGTTCCGCTCCATCCTGCGGTTCTGGCTCGACATGGGCGTCGACGGCTTCCGCATCGACGTCGCCCACGGCCTCGTCAAGGCGCCGGGCCTGCCCGACATCGGCGGCTCGGACCAGCTCAAGCTGCTCGGCAACGACATCATGCCGTTCTTCGACCAGGACGGTGTCCATGAGATCTACCGGTCCTGGCGGACCATCCTCGACGAGTACGACGGTGAGCGCATAGCCGTCGCCGAGGCATGGACCCCCACGGTCGAGCGGACCGCGCACTACGTACGCCCCGACGAACTCCACCAGGCCTTCAACTTCCAGTACCTGGGCGCCCCTTGGGACGCCGCGGCGCTGCGCGAGGTCATCGACGTGTCGCTCGCCGCGATGCGCCCGGTCGGCGCCCCCGCCACCTGGGTCCTGTCCAACCACGACGTCACCCGGCACGCCACCCGCTTCGCCAACCCGCAGGGCCTCGGCACCCAGCTGCGCACCCCGGGCGACCGCGAACTCGGCCTGCGCCGGGCCCGCGCGGCCACCCTCCTGATGCTGGCCCTGCCCGGCTCCGCCTACGTCTACCAGGGCGAGGAGCTGGGCCTTCCCGACGTCACCGACCTGCCCGACGAGGTGCGCCAGGACCCCTCCTTCCTGCGCGCCGCGGGACAGGACGGATTCCGCGACGGGTGCCGCGTGCCGATCCCGTGGACCGTCGATGGCACCTCGTACGGATTCGGCAGCGGCGGCAGCTGGCTCCCGCAGCCCGACTCCTGGGGCGGGCTCAGCGTCGAGGCGCAGACCGGCGACGCGGACTCCACCCTTGAGCTGTACCGCCGCGCCCTCGCGGCCCGCCGCACCCACCCGGGCCTCGGCGCCGGGGACGACGTGCGGTGGCTCGACGCACCCGAGGGCGTGCTCGCCTTCGCCCGCGAGGACTTCGTGTGCACGGTGAACCTGACGGGACGCCTGGTGTCGCTGCCGGTGCCCGGCCGCGTCCTCGTGGCCAGCGGTCCCTTCACCGTGGACGGCGACCGGTTCGAGCTGCCCGGCGACACGACGGTGTGGTGGACGGTGTGAGCCATGCCGCGCAGCCGGGCGGGCCGCGCCTCGCCGACATAGCGGCCCAGGCCGCCGTCAGCGAGGCCACCGTCAGCCGCGTACTCAACGGCAAACCCGGGGTCTCCGACCCCACCCGGCAGCGGGTGCTCGCCGCCCTTGACGTGCTGGGCGGCGAGCGCCCCGCCCGGCTGCGCCGCCGCAGCGCGGGCCTGATCGGTCTGCTCACCCCGGAGCTGACCAACCCCATCTTCCCCGCCTTCGCGCAGGCGGTGGAGCAGGTCCTCGCCGGCCACGGCTACACGCCGGTCCTGTGCACCCAGCTGCCGGGCGGCCCCACGGAGGACGAACTGGTCGAACAGCTGGAGGAGCGGGGCGTCAACGGCATCGTGTTCCTCTCGGGACTGCACGCCGACACCTCCGCCGACCCGGGCCGCTATCTCGCGCTGGCCGAGCGGGGCGTTCCGTACGTCCTGGTCAACGGCTACAACGACGCGCTGCGCGGGCCCTTCGTATCGCCGGACGACCACGCGGCGATGCGGATGGCGGTGGGCCACCTCGCCGATCTCGGGCACACCCGCGTCGGGCTGGCCATCGGGCCGCTGCGGTATGTGCCATCGCGCCGCAAGACCGACGGGTTCACGGCGGCGCTGGGGGAGCGGCTCGGGCTGCGCGAGCAGGAGGCGGCGGCGTACATCCGGCCCACCCTGTACAGCGTGGAGGGCGGCCAGGTGGCGGCGGGGGCGCTGCTCGACCAGGGCTGTACGGGGATCGTGTGCGGCAGCGACATGATGGCGCTCGGGGTGGTGCGCGCCGCGCGCGAGCGCGGACTCGACGTGCCGGGCGACGTCTCGGTGGTGGGCTTCGACGACTCCCAGCTCATCGCGTTCACCGACCCGCCCCTGACCACGGTCCGCCAGCCGGTGCAGGCGATGGCGACGGCCGCGGTGTCCGCGCTCCTGGAGGAGATAGCCGGAACGCCCATCCAGCGCACGGAGTTCGTCTTCCAGCCCGAACTGGTGGTGCGCGGATCCACGGCGGCGGTGCGGAGCGGACGGTGACGGCGTGGCCCTGGCCGGCGAGCCCGGCCCGGTACGAGCGCACCGGCCGGGCCCCCGCCGGCCGGGGCGGCCCCGGCTACCCGAAGGCCGTCAGGGTGTCCTCGCCGTCGCTCCACCAGACGGCGAGGCGCTGACGGGTCAGGAGCCAGCCGTCGGGGCCCCGGCGGAACTCCCAGTCGTAGGGGCCGCCCATGGCGTACGGAGACGCGGCGCGGCCGGGTTCGGGGACCGCGACGAACCACATGTAGCCGACGCCCGTCGCCCGGTCGCCCGCCACGTCGACGTGCATGTTGAGAATGTGGTGCTGCATGTTCGCGTACGCCGATTCCGCATCGCGCACCTTCGTCAGGACCCCCTCCTTGCCGCGGACCGTCCCCCACGGCCCGAACTCCAGCTCCGCGTCCGTCGCCCAGCAGGCGATCCAGGTCCCCCAGTCCTTGCGGTCCAGGGCCCGCCAGCCGCGGATCAAGAGGGCGCGCAGTGCCTCCTTGTCCTCCAGGGTCCTCAACCTGCGCGCCAGGTCCGCGCGGTCGGCGTCGATGTCGATGTCGATGTCGGTGTCGATGTCGGTGTGGGTGTGGGTGTCGGGCATGGTGGTCCCTTCCCGGGTCACTGGGCGCTCGCGGCGGGACGGACGACTATTTCGTTGACGTCGACCTCCGGAGGCTGGGAGACGGCGTAGGCGATGGCCTGCGCGACGGCGTCGGCGGGCAGCGCCACCGCGCGGTAGCTCTTCATCGCCTCCCGGGCAGTCAAGTCATCGATACCGTCGGCCAGTTCGGACTCGGTCACCCCCGGGGAGACGAGGGTGATTCGGATGTCCCCGGCGGACTCCTGGCGCAGCCCCTCGGAGATCGCGCGCACCGCGTATTTGGTGGCGCAGTAGACGGCGGCCGTGGGTGAGACCGCGTACGCCCCGACGGAGGCGATGTTCACGAAGTGCCCGCCGCCCTGGGCACGCATCACGGGCAGGGCGGCCGCGATGCCGTGCAGCACTCCCCGCACATTGACGTCGATCATCCGGTCCCACTCGTCGGTCCTGAGCGCTTCCAGCGGCGAAAGAGGCATCACCCCGGCGTTGTTGACCAGCACGTCAAGCCGGCCGTGGCGCTCGCGGGCGGCGGCGACGAAGGCCCGGACGTCGTCGGGGTCCGTGACGTCGAGCCGCCGGTGGGCCACGGTGCCGCCTGCCGCGGTGATGTCCTTGGCCAGCGCGTCGAGGCGGTCGGTGCGCCGCGCACCGAGGAAGAGGCGGTGGCCGTCGGCGGCCAGCCTGCGGGCGGTCGCCTCGCCGATCCCGCTGCTCGCCCCGGTGACCGCCACGACCTTGGCTGTGTCCGTCATGCCTGCTGTTCCTCTCGGTGAAGTACGAGGTGTTCGTGGTGGAGCACCCCGTCGCGGATGTCGCCCGTCGCGGTGAACCCGGAGTCGTCGGCGTAGTCGATGTGGCTGCCGCTCACCCAGTAGCGCCCCGTGTACGCCGCACGCCGGGCGCCGCGGGCCTCCTCGTACCGGCCGTCCGGCCGCAGCTCCTGGCGGATGTGACCGTCCGAGGTCACCCACATGCCGACCACGTCGGCACAACTCCCGTCCGCGTTCCCTGACATGACGGACTCCCCTCGTCCTGGGTATGGATCTGTCTGCGTATGGATCCGTGGATCCGTTGGCGCCACCGAGTCTGCGCGGGCCGGTGGTTGCCGCCCAGGGCGTTCGCTGCCTGGGTGCGCCACACCCAGGCGCCGCGGGGCCCGGCATGCCCGAAACGCGAGGCCCTAGGGGGTGTCTGGTGGATCATGGCCGGGGGTGCGGCGCCTGGCACGGCACCTCGCGGCGTTGCCGAAACGCCCCGATAGCTCCGCTATCACGACGTTCCGGCGCCTTGCGATGCACCGCACCAGGCGCCGCACCCTGACCGACCCTGATCCACCAGACACCCCCTAGCCTGAGCCGCATGAGCGACAACCACCTGGGAGAGTTCCTGCGCGCCCGCAGGGCGGGCCTGCGGCCGCAGGACGTGGGCATGGCGAGTTACGGCGTGCGCAGGGTCGCGGGGCTGCGCCGTGAGGAGGTCGCGGTCCTCGCCGGGGTGAACGTGGACTACTACACGCGCCTGGAGCAGGGCCGCGAGCGCCACCCGTCGGCATCCGTACTGGACGCGCTCGCCCACGCCCTGCGGCTGAGCTCCGACGCCCACGAGCATCTGCACCGGCTGGCCGGGACACGGCCGTCGCACAACCGGTTCGCGTCCGGAACGGACGAGGTCGGTCCCGCACTCCGTCAACTGCTGGACGCCTGCCCCGGCGCCCCCGCGCTGGTCGTCAACGGGGCTCTGGACGTCCTGGCGGCCAACGCCCTTGCCGAGGCCCTGTACGCGCCGTTCCAGCGGATGGACAACCTGGCCCGCATGACCTTCCTGGACCCGGCGGGCCGGCCGTTCTTCACCCAGTGGAGCCGCGCCGCGCGGGCCACGGTGGGCCACCTGCGCCAGACGGCGGGCCTCGACCCGGACAACCCGCGGCTGCGGGAAGTGGTGCGCACCCTGACCGGGCGGAGTTCGGACTTCACCCGCCTGTGGGACGCGCACGCCGTGCACGGCAAGACCCAGGACGCCAAGCACATGCTCCACCCGGACGTCGGACCCCTGACGCTCACCTACCAGACGTTCGACGTACGGGACGCGCCCGGCCACCAGCTCGTCATCTACCAGGCCGAGCCCGGCAGTTCCAGCGCCCAGGCCCTGAACCTGCTCGGCACACTCCACGCCACCGCACACGCCCGCCCGTGAGCCGGCCGTGCAACTCCTTGCAGAACGGCAATCTCACGCCGCGGATTCTGCCCAAACCGTTGACCTGAGCCCAGCCTCCCTCCTACGGTCACCTGCTCAGAAGCACTTTCAGTCTTGCAGCAAGAACATGCAATCCCGGTTGCGGCCCCCACCGCAATCCGCATCACAGCCCCGGTCGCACACCTCGTCGCAATCCCCGTTGCGATCCCCGCTGCAAGCCCACTGAGAGACCTCCCCGAGCCGCAGGAGGATCCGCCCCCATGAAGCCCCCCAGTACGCATCGCAGAACCGCAGCAGCCCTCGCCGTCGTGACCGCCGCGTCGGCGGCCTTCCTTGCCGGGTCCGGCGTCCCCGCCGCCCTCGCTTCGGCCCCCGGTGACCGGGACGTCACCGCCGAACTCTTCGAGTGGAGGTACGACTCGGTCGCCCAGGAGTGCCGGACCACCCTGGGACCGGCCGGATACGGCTACGTCGAGGTGTCGCCCGCCACCGAGCACATCCAGGGCAGCCAGTGGTGGACCTCGTACCAGCCCGTCGGCTACAAGATCGCCGGCCGGCTGGGGGACCGCACGTCCTTCAAGAACATGGTCGACGTCTGCCACGCGGCCGGCGTGAAGGTCGTCGCCGACGCCGTCATCAACCACATGGCCGCCGGCTCCGGCACCGGCACCGGCGGCTCGTCGTACAGCAAGTACACCTACCCCGGGACCTATCAATCCGCCGACATGGACGACTGCACCGGCCAGGTCACCAACTACGCCGACCGCTGGAACGTCCAGCACTGCGAACTGGTCGGGCTCGCCGACCTCGACACCGACGAGCCCTACGTCCGCACCAGGATCGCCCAGTACCTGAACGACCTGCTCTCGCTCGGCGTCGACGGGCTGCGCATCGACGCCGCCAAGCACATCGCCGCCGAGGACATAGCGGCCATCAAGTCCCAGCTGACCAACCCCGGGGTCTACATCAAGCAGGAGGTCATCTACGGGGCAGGCGAGGCGGTCCAGCCCTCGGAGTACCTGGGCAACGGCGACGTCCAGGAGTTCCGTTACGGGCGCGACCTCAAGCGGGTCTTCACCGGCGAGAACCTTGCCGAGCTGAAGAACTTCGGCGAGGCGTGGGGCTATGTGCCGAGCGACCGGGCCGGGGTGTTCGTCGACAACTGGGACACCGAGCGCAACGGCTCCACCCTCACCTACAAGGACGGCGCGGACTACACGCTCGCCAACGTCTTCATGCTGGCCTGGCCCTACGGCTCGCCCGACGTCCACTCCGGGTACGAGTTCACCGACAACGACGCCGGCCCGCCCAACGGCGGTACGGTGGGCGCCTGTTACGCGGACGGCTGGAAGTGCCAGCACCGGTGGCCCCAGATCCAGAGCATGGTGGGCCTGCACAACACCGCGCGCGGCGAGTCCGTCACCGACTGGTGGGACGACGGCGCCAACCGGATCGCCTTCGGCCGCGGCTCCAAGGCGTACGTGGTCATCAACCACGAGTCGTCCGCGCTGACCCGCACCTTCCAGACCGCGCTGCCCGCCGGCGACTACTGCGACGTGCAGAGCGGAAAGGGCGTGACGGTCGACTCCGCGGGCCGCTTCACCGCCACCCTCGGCGCCGACACCGCCCTCGCTCTCCAGGTCAACGCCCGTACCTGCGGCGGCGGTTCGGGCAGCGGCAGCGGTACGGGCACCGGCACCACCGCGCCCGGTGCGTCCTTCGCCGTCGACGCCACCACGGTCCCGGGCCAGAACATCTATGTCACCGGGGACCAGAGCGCGCTGGGCTCCTGGAACACCGGCGCCGCCCTGAAGCTCGACCCCGCGGGCTACCCCGTGTGGAAGCTCGACGTCGCGCTGCCCGCCGGCACGTCCTTCGCGTACAAGTACCTCCGCAAGGACGCGAGCGGCCAGGTCACGTGGGAGAGCGGCGCCAACCGCACCGCCACCGTGCCCGCCGACGGCAAGGTCACCCTGAACGACACCTGGCGCCCCTGACCCGCACCCCTCCGCGAACCGGGCCGGCCGACGCCCGTTCCGCCCCGCTCCGGGCGCCGGCCGGCCCCCACCTCCACCCCTGCACCCGTCCCGACCCGTCCCATGTCCCGTGCCGAGAACCCCGTCCGACCGAGGAGCACCCGGTGATCCCCCTGCGAAGAACGGCGGTCGCGGTCGCGGCCGCCCTGTGTGCGGCGCTCGTCCCCGCGCTGCCCGCCACCGCCGCGCCCAGGCCGCCCGCGCCGCCCAGCGACGCGCGCCTGGCCGCCGAGCCGGCCCGGCACGACGCGACACGCGAACAGTTCTACTTCGTGCTGCCCGACCGGTTCGCCAACGGTGACACCGCCAACGACCGCGGGGGGCTGACCGGTTCACGTCTCGCCACCGGGTACGACCCCACCGACAAGGGGTTCTACCAGGGCGGCGACCTCAAGGGGCTCACCCGGAAACTCGACTACATCAAGGGCCTCGGCACCACCGCCATCTGGCTCGCCCCCATCTTCAAGAACAAGCCCGTCCAAGGCACCGGCAAGGACGCGTCGGCCGGCTACCACGGCTACTGGATCACCGACTTCACGCAGGTCGACCCGCACTTCGGCACCAACGCCGACCTCACCCGGCTCATATCCGGCGCCCACGCCAAGGGCATGAAGGTCTTCTTCGACGTCATCACCAACCACACCGCCGACACCGTGGACTACGCCGAGCAGCAGTACGGCTACCGGCCCAAGGGCGCCTACCCCTACCTCGACACCAGCGGCCGCCCCTTCGACGACCGCACCGGCATGGCGAAGGTCGACGCGAACTCCTTCCCGTACACGCCCGTCGTCAAGGAGAAGAAGGTCCCCGACTGGCTGAACGACCCCACGATGTACCACAACCGGGGCGATTCGACGTTCGCGGGCGAGAGCGGCGAGTACGGCGACTTCTCCGGCCTCGACGACCTGTGGACCGAGCGGCCCGAGGTCGTCTCCGGTATGGAGAAGATCTACGAGAAGTGGGTCCACGACTTCGACGTGGACGGCTTCCGCATCGACACCGTCAAGAACGTCGACCTGGACTTCTGGACCCAGTGGGCGACCGCGCTCGATGCGTACGCGAAGAAGCAGGGGCGCCCGCGCTTCTTCATGTTCGGCGAGACCTACTCCGCCGACCCCGCGGTCACCTCCCCCTACGTCACGCGGGGGCGCCTCGACGCGACCCTCGACTTCCCCTTCCAGGACGCGGCCCGCCAGTACGCCTCCCAGGGCGCCCCCGCCGCCAAGCTCGCCTCCCTCTTCGCCGACGACTACCGCTACACCACCGACAAGGCCAACGCCTACGAGCAGGTCACCTTCCTCGGCAACCACGACATGGGCCGCATCGGGAGCTTCCTCAAGCAGGACCACCCCGGGGCGAGCGACGCCGAACTGCTCCAACGCGACCGGCTGGCCAACGAGTTGATGTTCTTCAGCCGGGGCAACCCGGTCGTCTACTACGGTGACGAGCAGGGCTTCACCGGCGCCGGCGGCGACAAGGACGCCCGCCAGACCATGTTCGCCTCCAAGGTCGCCGACTACCTCGACGACGACGAACTCGGCACCGATCGCACGCACGCGACGGACGCCTACGACCCCACCCACCCGCTCTACCGCACCATCGCCGACCTCTCCCGCCTCACCCGGGCCAACCCGGCGCTGCGCGACGGCGTCCAGACCGAGCGTTACGCCAAGGACTCCGTCTACGCCTTCTCGCGTACCGACACCACGTCGCGCACCGAGTACGTCGTCGCCGTGAACAACGCGACCGAGGCGAAAAGCGTCTCCGTGCCCACCGGATCCGCCGACGCCGACTTCGCCGTCCTGTACGGCGGTTCGGGCTCGGTGCGCAGTGGCGCGGACGCCACGGTGCAGGTGACCGTGCCCGCCCTGTCCTCCCTCGTCCTGAAGGCCGCGGCCCCGCTGCCCGCGCCGGCCGCCAAGCCGTCGATCACGCTCAAGGCGCCGGCTGCCGGAGCCACCGGAACCGTCGAGGTGTCCGCCGACGTCAGCGGCGGCGGCCTGAACCGGGTCGTCTTCGCCGCACAGAGCGGCAACGGGACGTGGCAGACGCTCGGCTCCGCCGACCACGCCCCCTACAAGGTCACCCAGTACGTGGACCTGGCCGCCGGAACACCCCTGCGCTACAAGGCGGTCGTGGTCGACAGCCGGGGACGCACCGCGAGCGCGACCGCCGCGACGACCGCGGGACAGACCCCCGCGCCCGCACGGCCGACGGCCGTCGAACGCGACTACGCGGTCGTGCACTACCAGCGTCCGGCAGGCGACTACGACGGCTGGCAGCTGACCTCGGACGGCCGGAGCGCCCCGTTCACCGGCCGCGACGCCTACGGCGCCTTCGCCTGGGTCAAGATCCCCGAGGGCGCCGCGTCACTGACGTACACCGTCGCCAAGGGGGGAAGCGCCGACGGCCCCGCGCGCACCGTCGACCTCGCCGCCACCGGCGAGGTGTGGATCGCGCAGGGCAAGGACGGCCAGGTCGACCAGGCGCCGACCGGCGCCCACCCGCCGCAGGACACCTCCAAGGTGGTCCTGCACTACTCCCGGCCCGACGGCGACTACGACGGCTGGGGGCTGCACACCTGGACCGGCGCCGCCACGCCCACCGACTGGTCCAAGCCGCTCATGCCGACCGGCCACGACGCCTACGGCGTGACCTTCGAGGTGCCGCTCGCCAAGGGCGCCACCACCCTCAGCTACATCCTGCACAAGGGCGACCAGAAGGACCTGCCCGACGACCAGTCCCTCGACACCGCCGCCTCCGGCAACGAGGCGTGGCTGATCGCGGGCGAGCCCAAGTACCTGCTGCCGCAGGCTGGTTCGGGCGTGTCGCTCGACCTCACCAAGTCCGCCGCCCAGTGGATCGACAAGAACACCGTCGTCTGGAAGGTCAAGGCGAGCGCCGCCACAAGTCAGCAGCTGGTGTACGCGCCCGGCGGCGGCATCACCGTCAAGGACGGCGCGCTCTCCGACGAGGGCCACTGGCTGCGCCTGACACCGTCCGCGCTGAGCGACGCGCAGAAGGCCAGGTTCCCCCAGCTGAAGGACTACCCCGCCTTCACCGTCGACGCCCGCGACCGCTCCCGTGTCCGAGACGCCCTCACCGGGCAGCTCATCGCCACCCAGCGCGCCGCCGACGGGGCGCTGCTCGCCGCGACCGGCGTCCAGACCCAGGGCGTCCTCGACGACCTGTACAGTCCTGCCGCCGTCAAGGCATCACTCGGCCCCGTCTTCGCCCACGGCCGCCCCACCCTGTCCCTGTGGGCGCCGACCGCGCGCAAGGTCTCCCTGGAACTCGACGGGCACACGGTCGCGATGCGCCGCGACAGCGCCTGCGGCATCTGGTCGGTGACCGGGCCCGCGTCCTGGTCGGGCAAGCCCTACCGGTACGCCGTGACGGTGTGGGCGCCCAGCGTCCAGCGCGTGGTGACCAACCTGGTCACCGACCCGTACTCGACCGCCCTCACCACCGACTCGGCACGCAGCCTCGTGGTGGACCTCGCCGACCCGAAGCTGGCCCCCACGGGCTGGTCCACGCTGAAGAAGCCGGCCGCCGTGCCGCTGCGCGACGCCCAGATCCAGGAGCTCCAGATCCGCGACTTCTCCATCGCGGACCCGACCTCCCACCACCCCGGCCAGTACCTGGCCTTCACCGACACCGGCTCCGACGGCATGAAGCACCTGGCGCAGCTGGCCAAGTCCGGCACCTCCTATGTGCATCTGCTGCCCGCCTTCGACATCGCGGGCATCCCCGAGAAGAAGTCCGAACAGGCCGTCCCGGCCTGTGACTTGAAGGTGTACGCACCCGACTCCGCCGAGCAGCAGGCCTGCGTCGCGAAGGCCGCCGCGAAGGACGCGTACAACTGGGGCTACGACCCGCTGCACTACACCGTCCCCGAGGGCTCCTACGCCAGTGACGCCGACGGGACCCGCCGCACGGTGGAGTTCCGGCAGATGGTGCAGGGGCTCAACGGAGCGGGCCTGCGCACCGTCATGGACGTCGTCTACAACCACACCGCGGCCAGTGGCCAGGCCGACAACTCCGTGCTCGACAAGATCGTGCCGGGCTACTACCAGCGGCTGCTGGAGGACGGCAGCGTCGCCAACTCCACCTGCTGCGCCAACACCGCGCCCGAGAACGCCATGATGGGCAAGCTGGTCGTCGACTCGGTGGTGACGTGGGCCAAGCAGTACAAGGTCGACGGGTTCCGCTTCGACCTCATGGGCCACCACCCCAAGGCCAACATCCTCGCCGTCCGCGCGGCGCTCGACGCGCTGACCGTCGCCAAGGACGGCGTCGACGGCAAGAAGATCATCCTGTACGGCGAGGGCTGGAACTTCGGCGAGGTCGCCGACGACGCCCGCTTCGTGCAGGCCACCCTGAAGAACATGGCGGGCACCGGCATCGCCACGTTCTCCGACCGGGCCCGTGACGCGGTGCGCGGCGGCAGCCCCTTCGACGCCGACCCGGGCGTCCAGGGCTTCGCCTCCGGCCTCTACACCGACCCCAACTCCTCGTCGGCCAACGGCACCCCGGCCGAGCAGAAGGCCCGCCTCCTGCACTACCAGGACCTGATCGAGGTGGGCCTGAGCGGCAACCTCGCCGGATACACCTTCACCGACAGCTCGGGCCGCACCGTCAAGGGCTCCGACGTCGACTACAACGGCGCCCCGGCCGGCTACGCGGCCGCCCCCGGCGACGCGCTCGCCTACGCGGACGCCCACGACAACGAATCGCTCTACGACGCGTTGGCGTACAAGCTCCCCGCGGGCACCTTGGCCGCGGACCGCTCCCGCATGCAGGTCCTCGCGCTCGCCACCGCCACGCTCTCCCAGGGGCCCGCCCTGTCCCAGGCAGGCAGCGACCTGCTGCGCTCGAAGTCCCTCGACCGCAACTCCTTCGACAGCGGCGACTGGTTCAACGCCGTGCACTGGGACTGCCGCGCGGGCAACGGGTTCGGGCGCGGGCTGCCGATGGCCGCCGACAACCAGCCCAAGTGGCCTTATGCGAAACCGCTGTTGACGAACCCGGCGCTGACGCCCGGCTGCGCCGAGATCAACGGGACCTCGGCCGCCTACCAGGACCTCCTCGCGATCCGCGCCGGCGAGAGCGCGTTCGGGCTCGCCACGGCGGGCCAGGTCCAGTCGGCGCTTTCGTTCCCGCTGTCCGGGGCGGGCGAGACGCCCGGCGTGATCACCATGCGGCTCGGCCCGCTGGTCGTCGTCTTCAACGCCACACCGAGGTCGCAGACCCAGCAGGTCACCGCCCTCGCGGGCACCGGCTACGCGCTGCATCCGCGCCAGGCGGCCGGTGGCGACCCGGTGGTCAGGACGGCCACATACGATCAGGGTTCCGGCAGCTTCACAGTCCCGGCCCGCACCGTAGCGGTCTTCAAGCAACGCTGAACCGATCATTCCAGGTCGCTCGACGAGCGATTTCGGTTGTTCCCCGCCGCGGGTTCCGTCACGGGCCACACTGTGGTCCAGACTGTGCCCGTGGTGGGGAATCTTCCTGCGGAGAGCACGAGTTTCATCGGGCGGTCGGGCGAACTGGCCGGTCTGGGCGGCCTCCTCGAACGGCATCGGCTGGTCACCGTCACGGGACCCGGCGGCGTCGGGAAGTCCCGGGTCGCCCTGCGGGCCGCCCGGCAGACCGAGCACCGCTACCCCGATGGCGTGTGGTGGGTGGAACTGTCGCCGCTGCGGGACCGCGACCTGCTCGCCGCCACCGTCGCCGACGCCTTCGACGTCACCGACCAGAGCCTGCGCACCGCCTGTGAAGCGCTGTGCGGCCGGCTCGCCGACAAACACGCGCTCCTGGTGCTCGACACCTGCGAACACCTGATCAGCGCCTGCGGCCACCTCATCGGCGAACTCCTCCAGGCCTCACCGGGGCTCACCGTGCTCGCCACCAGTCGCCAGGCCCTCGGCCGGCCGCAAGAACGCGTCTTCCCCCTGGAACCGCTGCCCGTCACGGGCGAGGCGCTGACCCTGTTCAAGGCGCGTGCCACCGAGGCCGTGCCCCACCTCGACCTCGACGACCCGGCCCGCGCCGCGGCGGCGGCCGAGGTCTGCCACCGACTCGACGGCATTCCGCTGGCCATCGAACTCGCGGGCGCGCGCCTGAAGATGTGGTCCGTCGAACAGCTCGCCGTCCGGCTCGGCTCCCGCTTCGACGTGCTGGCCGACGCCGGTGTCGCGTCGCTGCCCCGCCACCGGACCATGCGCACCGCCATCGGCTGGAGCCACGAGCTGTGCGAACCCCTTGAGCGGCTGCTGTGGGCCCGGCTCTCCGTGTTCGCCGGCGGCTTCGACCTCGCCGCCGCCCAGGACATCGCGGGAGGCGGCCCGCTGCCCGCGTGCGCCGTCGAACAGGTCCTCGCCGGGCTCGTCGACAAGTCGGTGGTCCGCACCCGTCTGGAGCCCTCCGGCCGGCTCGGCCACCGCATGCTGGACACCATCCGCGAATTCGGACTGCGCTGGCTCGACGAACTCGGCGAGGCCCCCGACGTCGCCGACCGGCACGCCCGCCGCTTCAGCCGCATCGCCCACGAGGCCGACGCCGCCTGGATGGGCCCCGGCCAGCTCGACTGGTACGTACGCCTGGAGGCCGAGCACGCCGATCTGCGCACCGCGCTCGAACACCTCCTGGCCACCGACCCCGAGTCGGCCCTCGACATGGCGGCCACCCTCTGGTTCGTCTGGGTCTGCTGCGGGCGGCTGCGCGAGGGCCGCGGCTACCTCCAACGCGCCCTCGACGGCTGCCCGGGACCCGGCCCGCACCGCGCGGCGGCCGTCTGGGCGCTCGGCATGTGCGCCTTCCTCCAGGGCGACTTCGTCATCGCGCACCGGCTCGGCGAGGAGAGCGCCCGCGCCGCCCGCGACCCCGAACAGCGGCTGCGGGCCGCCTACTTGTACGGCGGCAGCGTCCTGATGCCGGGCGATCCCGAGCGGGCGCTCGCCATCCTGGACCCGGCCCTCGCCCAGGACACCGGCTTCTCGCCGGGCCGCGCCCTGTGCGCGCTCGCCCGGATCTTCGCCCTCAACAACCTGAGCCGCTACGCCGAGGCGTCCGACGAGGCCGTCCGGCTGCGCGACGAGTGCGCCGCGCGCGGAGAACGCTGGATGCGCGCGTACGCCGACTACATGCTGGCCGCCGGCGCCCTCGCGCTGGACCGGCCCGCCGAGGCCGCGGCCCACGCCCGCGCCATGCTCGCCGGCAAACGGCTCCTGCGGGACAGCTTCGGGCTCGCCATGGGCCTCGACATGCTGGCCTGCGCGGTCGCCTCGCAGGGTGACGCAGAGGACGGCGCCCTGCTGCTCGGCATCGGCCGGGAGTGCTGGCGCACGGTCGGCAAGGAGCAGATGGGCGCGCCCGAACTGGCCGCGGTGCGCGAGCGGTGCGAGCGCCGGGCCCGCGCGGCGCTCGGCGACGGGGCGTACGCATCGGCGTTCGGCCGGGGGGTGGCCACCGGCCTGGACGACGGTCTCGCGCTCGCCCTCAGGGGCGGCTCGGCCCGAGGGCCTTCTCCATCAGCGTGACCGCGTACGGGCTGCCCCCGCCGTCCGTCTTCGCCGGCTGCTCGCCGACCACCGCGTACCCCCGGCCCTCGTAGTAGCGGACCAGAGCCGCGTTGTCCGAGCGGCAGTCCAGGCGGCACAGGGTGCGGCCGGTCTCGGCGATGCGCCGCTCGGCGTGGCCGAGCAGGGCCTTGCCGGCGCCGCGCGGCGCGGCCGCGCGGTCCACCATCAGGCGGTGCACATAGCCGGCCACCGGCGGCTGCTCGCCCCAGGCCGGCTCGTCCTGCCACCACAGTTCGTACGCGCCGACGACGACGGATCCGGTGCGGGCCAGCCACACCTCGCCCTGCGCCATGCGCAGCCTGAAGTGCTCGGCGTCCTTGCCGCCGGGCTGCCATTGGTCGATGCCGTGCTCCAGCATCCAGCGCGCGGCGCCGTCGTACAGCGAGGTCAGCGCGGGCAGATCGCAGGCGTCGGCCAGATCGAGCGCGAGTTCGGGCGTCATGGGGACGATCATGCCGCAGTGCTCAGCCGACGCGGGGCGCGGGGACCGGCGCAAGCAGGGCGGTCAGGCGCTCCATCAGCTCGCCGAACGGGCCGTCGGCGGGCTCGTCCGCGAGCATCCGCAGCATGATCGCGGCCATCTCCTCGTCGTAGGCGGCGCTCACCGCGGCCAGCGCCGCGAAGTCGTGCACCAGCTGCAACTCCAGCTCGCCGCGCGGAATCCGCCGCCCGTCCAGCCAGATCAGCGCCGTCGACTCGGCGAGCGACACCCACGACCGTACGACCAACTCAAGCCGCGCGGGCGGCCGTTGGACGCCCAGGTGCGCCAGGATCTGGAGGTGGGCGGCGTTGCGCACCTCGTCGATCATGGCGTGCGCGGTGGACACCGCGTCCGAGCAGGATCCGCCCACGGAGACCGCAGGGCCGCCTCGCATCAGCGCGGAGAAACCGGGCCCGTGGTCGTCGACGAAGTCGAAGAACCGGCCCATCACCCGCAGCAGCCGGGCGCCGAGCGGGCCCTCGTGCGGCTCCATGAAGCGCCCGGCGAGCTCGTCCGCCGCGCGGCGCAGCGCCGCCTCGTACAGGCTCTGCTTGCCGGGGAAGTAGTGGTACACCAGCGGCCGTGAGATCCCCGCGGCCGCCGCTATCTCGTCGATGGACACGTCGTCGGGCGAGCGCTGGCTGAACAGATCGAGGGCGACCCCGATCAACTGCTGCCTGCGCTCGTCGACGCCCATCCGGCGCCGTACCCCGGTCGTCATGCGAACAGAGTACCCAGGGCGCGCCCGCCGGGGCAGGCCGGGCCCGCGGGGTCCGGGCTGCCCCGGCAACCACCGCCTTACAGGTCGAGCACCAGCTTCTCGCCGAGGCACCGCGATACACAGATCAGCATCGAACCGTCGCGTTCCGCGTCCGTCAGGAGCTCGTCGCGGTGGTCGATCTCGCCGTCCAGGACCCGCAGTTGGCAGGTTCCGCAGAATCCCTGCTCGCACGAGTAGGAGATGCCCGGCACCTGGGCGCGCAGCACGGAGAGCAGCGATTCGTCCGCCGGCACGTCGAGGGTGCGCCCCGAGCGGCGCAGCTCCACCTCGAACCCGGTGCCCGCCGGGGCCGCGCCGGGCGCGAACCGCTCCAGGTGCGGTGGGCGGCCGGGGCCGAGCGCCGCGCTGACCGCGTCCATCAGCGGATCGGGGCCGCAGCAGTAAACGGCGGCGTCCGCAGGGGAGTTGGCCATGTAGGCGGCGAGGTCGGGCAGTCCTGACTCGTCCTCGGGGACCACGGTGACCCGCGCGCCGAACCGCTCGACCTCGTCGAGGAAGGGCATGGTGGCCCGCGAACGCCCGCCGTACAGCAGCCGCCACGGGACGCCCGCCGCCTCGGCGGCCCGCACCATGGGCAGCAGCGGCGTGATCCCGATGCCGCCCGCGACGAACACGTAGGAGGCGGCCGTCACCAGCGGGAAGCGGTTGCGCGGCCCGCGCACGCGCAGCTCGCTCCCCTCCTGAAGCCGCTCGTGCACCTCGCGTGAACCGCCCCTGCCGTCCTCGATGAGACGGGTGGCGACGGTGTACGCGGCGCGGTCGCCGGGATCGCCGCACAGCGAGTACTGCCGTACGAGACCCGAGGGCAGCACCAGGTCGAGGTGGGCGCCGGGCTCCCAGGCGGGCAGCTCGGTCCCGTCCCGGGCCTCAAGACGCAGCCGTACGACGCCGTGTGCCGGCTCGGTGCGCGCGGTGACCGTCAGCTCCAGGGCGACGGTGGAGCGCCGGGTGCCGCGCCCCGATATGGGCTCTTCGAGTGCGGGCATCGGCCACAGCGGGGAGGCCCCGATACGACGGCGCAGCGCCCTGCGGGCCAACAGCGCGGTCCCCGCGGCCAGTACGAGGGTGGTGGCACGGCGCATCTCAGTGGCCCCCGTTGGCGCCGGGCGAGGTGGCGAGATAGGCCACGGCCTGGGCCGTGCTGCCCTCCTGCGAGGGATGGTAGGAGCGGCTCAGATAGCGCGGGATGGACTTCAGCATGGAGGGGGTCGAGGGCAGCATCCCGTTCCTGCCCGCCCGGTAGAACTCCTTGAAGCTCGCCCTGCCGACCTCGGGGGCCGGGTCGTTCGCCATGAAGAAACGGGCCCCGCGCTGCCACAGGAAGGCGAGCGCCGCGAAGCCGGTGGCCCAGGTGCGCACCCGGCGCCGGTAGCCGCCGTCGACGTGCATGAACAGCTCGAAGGCCACCGAGCGGTGCTCGACCTCCTCGGCGCCGTGCCAGCGCAGCAGATCCAGCATCACCGGGTCGGCGCCGCGCTCGTCCAGGGTCTCGGCGTTGAGGATCCAGTTGCCGAGGAAGGCGGTGTAGTGCTCGATCGCCGCTATCGTGGCGACCCGCTCCATCAGCCACCAGGTCCGGGCCCGCCCCGGCGGCAGCGTGCGGTCCCCGAGCAGTTTCTCGAAGAGCCAGTCGACCTGCGCGGTGTAGGGCGTCGGGTCGAGGCCGAGCTTCTTCAGATGGGGGAGTACGTCGTCGTGGGCGGCGGAGTGCATCGCCTCCTGGCCGATGAACCCGATGACATCCGCACGCAGCCGGTCGTCCGTGATGTACGGCAGGACCTGCTTGTAGACGTGCACGAACCAGCGCTCGCCGGCCGGCAGCAGCAGATGCAGCACATTGATGGTGTGGCCGGCGAACGGGTCGCCGGGTATCCAGTGCAGGGGGGTCTTCTCCCACGCGAACGAGACGTTCCGGGGCTTGAGCTCGATGCGCTCCTCCGCGACCGGAGCGGGCTGCGGCGTATTAGACATGGCGTCAATGTACTGACGGGTACGCCGCAGCGACAGGGGTTCGCGCCGGATTCTTGGGCCTAGGGGGTGTCTGGTGGATCATGGCCGGGGGTGCGGCGCCTGGCACGGCACCTCGCGGCGTTGCCGAAACGCCCCGATAGCTCCGCTATCACGACGTTCCGGCGCCTTGCGATGCACCGCACCAGGCGTCGCACCCTGACCGACCCTGATCCACCAGACACCCCCTGGGCTCAGCGCAGCGTGGCGATCGGACTCCCGTCGGCGAGCCGCCCGTTGAGCTCGGCGCGCGCCCCCTCCTTCGCCCGCACGGCCAGCAGGTTGCCCCGCTCGCTCCCGGTCATCCCGCCCGACAGCGTCACCGACGTGACCTGCTCACTGCCCGCCGCGAGCACGAACCAGGTACCGCCGCGCGACTTCCACAGCACCCCGGCGAGCACCCGTGCCTCGCGCACGCCGCACGCCGCCGAGTTCTCGGCGCGGGCCGCGATCGCACCCGGCGCGAGCCGCGTGGACGGCGCCTGGAACTGGGCGAACACCCGGCTGCCCGCCCCCCGCCACGTCTCGGCCCTGGTGCAGATCCAGCCGGCGGTGCCGTTGTTCTCGGGCATCGCCTGCTGGGCGAACTGCCAGTCGTTCACGGAACGCACCCCGTGCGAGCGCACGGTGGGCAGCAGACAGGCGGTCCGTGCCCAGCCCTCACGCGCCGCCCGGTCGCCGACGTCGTGGGCACCGGCCGGCGGCCCCCACGTCAGGCGGGCCGGAGCGAGCTCCCCGAGGTCGGTGACGAGCCGCACCCCGCTGTCGTCACGGAACTCAAAGGCCTCCCAGGACGTGCACTGGCGGGCCATCGAGGGCGAGACGACCGGATCGGTCACCCCGTTCCCGTCCCGGTGCAGCGGCCGCGCCGACGCGTCCGGCGTGAGCAGATCGCGTACGGATGCCTCGCGCACCCAGGGCGCGGTCAGATAGCGCACATTGCCGTCGGTCCTGCCCACCACGAGCGCGCTCGCGGACGCGGCGTCGGCGGCGTCGACCCGCGCGAAGTCGAGCGCGGCCCCCGCCGAGCCCTGCAACGGCTCGGCATAGCGGGCCACCCGCAGACCGTCGTAGAACAGCACCACCCTGGCCCGGTCCACATCGCCCGCGAACAAGAGCTGGGGCGCGCCCATCGGAGGGCCCGACGGGGTGCCGGGCGTCGCCGACACCTGGACCGACTCGCCCGGCCGCGCCCACACCGCGAGCGCCCGCCGCAGCAGCGCCGCGTCGCCGGTGAGCCCACCGCGGGCGGGCCACACCGAGAAGTCCGTACGTGTCGCGGTCGTCCAGGCCGTGGGCTCGACCCGCAGCAGATGCCCGGGGTCGAGCGCGGCGCGGGCCGCCGGGTTCTGCGCGTAGGCCGGCGCGGCGGCGCCGTCGGGCCCCCAGTCGTCGCCCGGCAGACCGATCAGCGCCCCGCACACCGCAAGGGCGGCGACGGCGGCGAGCGCGGCCCGGCCGTGCTGGCGGCGCCGCATCAGATCGGTGGGCCTCGCCTGGAGGGAGCAGGGGTCGAACTCGGCGGACGCGAGCAGCCCGGGCTGCGATTCCACACCGTCCGCGTCGGCCAGCGCCTGGCGCACCCCGCTCGCCCCCGCCGCGGTCAGCTCGGCGGCCACCGCCTCGTCGCCGAGACGATCGAGACCGCGCAGGACGTAGGCCGCGCGCGCGGGCCCTGACAAAGCGGACAGGCGCTGGTCGAGGGCGAGTTCATCGGCGCCGCCCGAACGAGGGAACAACCGCAGGCCCCACACCTGGGGCAGCAGCGGCGGGAACTGGGCGCGCTTGGGCCAGGCCCTGCGCCGCAACGGAAGCCCGGCTTCCAATGCCTGGCGCACCACGCGCCGCCGCACGTACACATACCCCGGATCGCCGCCTGCCTCGGCGCGCCGTGCCGCCGGGATCAGACCCTCGCCGAGGCCGTCGGCGGGGCCGCCGCGGCCGCGCGGCAGCGAGCGCTGCACGATCGCGTGCGCGGTCACCACCCGGCGGTTGCGCCCGAGGGACGGCGGCAGTACGAGATAGGCGAGCCGCACCAGTCGCGGATAGTGCTCGACGAGCGCGGCCTCGGCCTGCTCGACGCCGACGGAGGGTGCGGGTGGGTTGAGGATGTCCTGCTCTGGGGCCACGTTCAGCAAAACGAGCGAATGTGGAGATGGTCACCCCGTGCCCAACCGCCCGCACCCCCGGGCGAGTTGACGCCCGGGGGAGGTGATCACGCGATGAGTCGTTCGCGCAGCCGGGCGACCGCCTCGTCCGGCACTCCAAGTCCCTCGCGGACGTAGTTCTCCATCGAGCCGTACGCGGTGGCGACCTCGTCCAGGGCCGCCGCCAGGTACTCCGGCACCACACCGATGATGGCGAGCGCGATCTCGGGGTCGCCGCCCTGCGTCACGAAGCCCTCGATGAGCGGGGCGAAGGCCTGGCGCACCGCCGGGTTCACCGACAGGTACTCCCGCTCGACGGTCGCCTCGTCCGCGCCGAGCAGCGCCAGAATCACCGTCGCCCCCCAGCCCGTGCGGTCCTTGCCCGCCGTGCAGTGGAACAGCAGCGGGCCCGCGTCGTCGGCGGCCAGCTCGGTGAGGAGCGTGCGGTAGGCGGCGCGGGCCGAGCCGGAGGAGACCAGCGAGCGGTAGGTGTCGGCGAACAGCGCCTGTGCCCTGCCGCCGCCCAGGTGCTCCTCGGCGACGACCGGGTCGGCCAGGATGTGCTTGAGCTGGGCGGCGGCGGGTGCGCCGGTCGCCGACATCTTGTCCGCCAGCGCGTCGGCGATCAGGAGCCGGGTCCCGGCCGGCACCCGGTCCGGGTGGTCGGCGCGCTCGGCGGCGGTGCGCAGGTCCAGGACGGTGCGCAGTCCGAGCGCGGCGACCGCCGGGTCGGCGACCGCGTCCATGCGGTCCAGCTGGCCGGCGCGGAAGACCAGGCCCGTGCGGACCGTGCGGCCACCGGAGAGCGGGGTGGAGCCGAGGTCGCGCAGGTTGGCGACGGTGGTGGCGGGGATCGCGATCATGTGCGGGCGGCTTCTGAGCAGGTGAAATCTACCGGTTTCGAACCGAACGGTAGTCCACGGCCGTCGCCACCCCGAGACCGAGCCCCAGGGCCGTGGCATGTCCCGCGTCCGTGAAGGTGCGGCCGGGCCGCAGCAGGGGTTTCGCGACGAGCGCGAGCAGCGCGATCCGCGCGCAGCGGCGCGGCAGGCCGGGCGGCAGCGTCGAGGTCAGCGCTCCCAGGACCGCGTAGAAGCCGTAGCTGGGGCCCACGTCCACGGCGGAGCGGATCGCGGGGGAGGGCCGGCCCGCGCGCAGGGCGCCGTACACCAGGAGGCTCGCCCCGACGTGGCCGAGCAGGAACACCCCGGCCGCCCGCCAGGCCCCGTACGCGTACTCCGCGTGGCCGAGCACGGCGAGCAGGAGCAGCGCGTAGGGCAGCTCCATGGGCTCCTCGACGAGCAGCGCGCTGGTGGCAAGCGTCCCGCAGCGCCCGGCGGCGAGGTTGTCGACATTGGTCGAGCAGGCACGCAGCAGGTCCTGGCGGGCCCGGGCGCCGAGCAGTCGCCGGGTGCCCAGGGCGATGAGCTGCACGCCGCCCACATAGGCGGGGGCGAGGAGAGGTACACGCATGCGCCCATGATCGGGCATAGGGGGACGGCTCGCGCGTTGGCCTTGCGTGAATGGCCAACTCCCCTTGCTTTTAAGGCAGTTGGAGGCAGGATGGGGGGATGCGAAACGATGCACGTGTGGTCCTCGGGGTGGTGGTGGCCGCCGTCATGACCGGCTGCGGTACGTCGTCGCCAAACACGCCGGTGACCGCGAGCGGCACTCTCGAACAGCTCGCCGCGCGGGCGTCCTGCACGCCCGTCGTCTCGACGGATTCGACGGAGCTGCGGCAGGCCAACTGCACGACGGCGGACGGCCGTTATGTGCTCGCCACGTTCGCCACCGACCGCGGCCAGCGCGAGTGGATCAATGAGGCGGAGGACTACGGCGGCGTCTACCTGGTCGGCCGCAAGTGGGTCGCGGTCGGCACGCAGCCGGTGGTCGCGGCACTGCGCGGCCGGCTCGGTGGCAGTGTCGAGACCGGGACCATGCATTCCGGACACTGACCGGGACCGGCCGCGCGGCGGCAGGTGCCTCTTCGCGCTCGTGCGCGGGGAAGTCAGGCGCAGGAGCGCCCCGTGTTGATGCAGTTCACCGCCTTCCCCATCAGCTGATCGCTGAAGACGTCGATGAAGTCACCGTGATCGGTGACCGGCTTGTGGAGTTGCTCGGGGAACGAGTCCACGGCGAAGGCGCCGGCCCTGGCCGGTACGTCGTAGACGATGCGCTGCACGAGCTGGGGGATGGCCTTGAACCCGGCGGGGCAGGCGCCCCGCTTGTCGGCGAAGGCGACATGGGTGCGGTGGTTGGCGCTGTCGGTGTTCCGCCCGTCCCAGCAGTTCTGGAACTTGAAGGTCCGCACCACCTTGCTGCCCTGCGGACAGAGCGGGTACTTGTCCTTGAGCTGGCGGTTCTCGAATCCGGTGCAGCTCCAGGAGGCGTTGGCATTGGCGTTGCCGTTGGTGAACGCCTTGGCGTCACCCGTGATGATCCGCAGGAACCGCGGCATCGCGGTGACCTTGCTCACCGGTGACCCGACGTAGGTGATCGTCGCCTGGACCGGGGTCTGGATCTTTCCGACGTTCCTGTCCTTGCCGCCGCCGTCGGCCTGCGCGTCGGTGTCGTTCCCGTTGTTCAGGACCCGCACGACCGGCCAGTAGTAGGTCGATTTGTCGCCCTGATTGCGGCAACTGGTCGCGCCCCTTGCGAGGTCGGCGTCGCTGGAGAAGGCGTCGGTCGCCTGGTTGCCGACGTAGTCGTGCATGTGGTGGGCGCCGTTGCTGACGCCGGGCGCGACGATGACGTTGTCGGGGTTGCGTTTGCCGTTCTGGTTGCGCCCGCAGTCGCTGGTGAAGGTGCCGGTGGAGGCGCCGCGCCGGGGCGCGGGGGCGGCGGCGTCGGGCCGTACGGAGCGGATGTCGACGAAGTCGCGGCGGTCGGGCCCGGATGCGGAACGAGCGGCGTCGACGGCCTGCCCGTTGCCCTGCCCGTCGACCTGGCCGTCGCCTTGCCCGTTGCCCTGGCCGTCCTGCCCGCCCTGGCCGTCCTGGCCGCCGGCCGGCGGGGCGTCGGCCGCCCGCATCGTGCAGGTCGCGAGCCCCCGGTTCTTGAGGTCCGGCCGGCCGGTGGCGTCCGCGATCCGCCCGATGGAATCGGTCCGCTGCTTCTTGAGCGGGGCCAGCACCATGGTGTCCGCGAGCCGTGCGTCGCGCTGGATGCGGTCCTTGTTGTCCGCGAACTTCGTGTACGCGTCGGTGATCTGCGTATCGAGGTCGGCGAGCTGCCGGTCGACCCGTGGTCGCGCCGGATCGGGCACGGTGGTCAGGGAGTTGCCCACATCGGGACAGTCGATGGTCGACACCATCCGCATCTGTGCCATGTCGTGCCCGGACCCGCCGGAACCCGGCGGACCGCCTTCACTGGCCGATGCGTAGACATTGACCGCGGCCAGCCCGCCGCCGCCCAGGACGAGGGCGGCCGCGGCCAGCATCATCCGGCGCGGGAGGGCCGGCCGTTTTCGGGATGAGCGTGCGATGCGTCCCATGGAACTCCTTCGCTCGAAGCGCGCAGTTCCATACGGATGGGAAGGGTGGGGCGTTCAACGGCTCAGGAGGAACGGGGGAGTTGACGCGCGAAGACGCCGGGGCCCGGGTACGTCCTGCGTACCCGGGCCCCGGCGCCGCGGCGGCGCTATCGAGCCTGCTTCACCGCGCGCAGCACCACGAACTTCGGGTCCGACGCCACCAGTTCGCACGAGCCGAACATGCGGCGCAGCTTCTCGTGGTAGCCGAGGTGCCGGTTGCCGACGACCCACAGCTCGCCGCCGTCGCGCAGCGCGGTGCGGGCGTCCGCGAACATGCGGGAGGACGTGCGGTCCGTCGTCGTCTGGTGGGTGTGGAACGGCGGGTTGTTCAGGACCAGGTCGGCCGTGCCCGGCGGGAACGCGGCAAGGCCGTCGCCGAGGTGGAAGTCGGCCCGCCGCAAAGGCCCCGCGCACATCCGGAACGTGGCCTCGGCCGACGCCATCGCCGGATGTGACTCGTCGGCGAAGGTGATGTGCGCCTCGGGGTTGGCGAGCGCCGCCGCCGTCCCCACGATGCCGTTGCCGCAGCCCAGGTCCACCACGTGGTCGGGGCCGGTGCGCTCGGGCAGGTGCTGGAGCAGGAAGCGGGTGCCGATGTCGAGGCGGTCGGCGCAGAACACCCCGGCGTGATTGGTGGTGGCGAGCCCGGACGCCGGGCCGATGCCCAGTTCGAGCGAGTACGTCAACGGCCACGGATTGCGGGGCCTGACGAGCTCCGGATCCGGGGTGGTGAAGATCAGGCGGGCCTTCTTCTCGGCCAGCGAGGTCTTCGTCGGGCCCAGGATCCGCTCGAACAGGGCCAGCGTGGAGGTGTGGATCTCCTTGACCATGCCGGTGCCGACCACGACCGTGCCCGCGTGCACCGCGGGGGCGATCCGGTGCAGCTGGTCCTCCAGGAGACCGAGGCTCTTGGGCACCCGCACCAGCAGCACGTCGACCCGCTCGGGCACCTCGTCCCGGGTGGAGAGCAGCCGTACGGAATCCGGTGCGAAGCCCGCCCGCGTCAGGTTGGCCCGGGTCGCCTCCTGGGCCAGGAACGAGTCGCTGATCTGTACGGGCTTGTGCTCGGCGAGCGCCGTCGTGAGCGCGCCCCAGCGGTCGCCGATGACGACGACGGTCCCCGAAAGGCCGAGGTCCGTGATCCCGGCGAGGTGGCGCAGCAGATAGTCGTCGGCGGCGTCCCAGGCCCGCAGCGGGTCGCGGGGATCTTCGGGGAATCGGGTCAGGTCGTACTCGCCCCAGGGCGTGAGCATGCGGTTCATTGCCGCCAGGCTAACCCGAAACGGCCGCCGCGCCCCGCCGTGGCGGCCGGAGCCCGGCGGGGGGCGGGGGCCGCCGGTGCGCGGCGGCTCAGCCGCGGTCGAGGTGGGCGAGCACCGCGAGCACCCTGCGGTTGTCGTCGTCGGAGACGGGCAGGCCCAGTTTGGCGAAGATGTTGGAGGTGTGCTTGGCGATGGCGCGCTCGGTGACCACAAGACGCTCGGCTATCGCGGCGTTCGACCGCCCCTGCGCCACCAGCTCCATGACGTCGAGCTCGCGCGGTGTGAGCCCGCGCAGCGGCTTGTCGCGCTCACGCCGGGACAACAGCTGCTGGATCACCTGCGGGTCCATCGCGGTGCCGCCGCCGGCCACCCGGCGTACCGCGTCGATGAACTGTTCCGCGTCGAAGACCCGGTCCTTGAGCAGATAGCCGATCCCGCCGGTGCCGTCCGCGAGGAGTTCGCGCGCGTACAGCTGCTCCACGTGCTGGGACAGGACGAGGACCGGAAGGCCGGGCCGGGCGCGGCGGGCGGCCAGCGCGCACTGCAATCCCTCGTCGGTGTGCGACGGCGGGAGGCGGACGTCGACGATCGCCACGTCCGGGTCCAGCTCCGCGAAGGCCCGGGTGAGCTCGGGCCCGCTCTCGACGGCGGCCAGGATCTCGAAGCCGAACGCCTCCAGCATCCTGACGAGGCCGTCACGGAGCAGGAACAGGTCTTCGGCTAGGACAACACGCAAGGGATCTCCATGGTCACCAGGGTCGGACCGCCCGCGGGGCTGCTGACGGCGAGGACGCCGTCGAATGTACCGAGGCGCCGTTCGACCCCGCTCAGGCCGCTGCCCGCGCCGATCCGCGCGCCGCCCCTGCCGTCGTCGCCGACGGACACGCGCAGCGCGCCGTTCGCGTACGACAGGTCGACCCACACGCTCACCGCCGCCGCGTGCTTGACCGCGTTGGTCAGCAGCTCGCTGACCGCGAAGTACGCCGCCGCCTCGACCGGCGCCTCGGCGCGGCTCCGCTCCGGCAGGTCCACCGACACCTCGGTCGGCACCGGCAGGCGCAGCGCCAACGCCCTTGTCGCGTCCGCCAGTCCGCGTTCGGCCAGCACCGGCGGGTGGATGCCGCGCACCAGGTCGCGCAGCTCGGTCAGGGCCTCGGCGGAGGACGCCCGGGTCAGGGCGAGGAGCTGCTTGGCCTGTGCGGGGTCCTTCTCCACCAGCGCCTCGATGGTGCTCAGATGCATGCCCATGGCGACCAGACGGGCCTGCGCCCCGTCGTGCAGGTCCCGCTCGATGCGGCGCAGTTCGGCCGCCGAGGTGTCCACGGCGTCGTGCCGGGTCTCGGTCAGACGGTCGACCCGCTGCTTCAACTCGTCCTCCCGTGAGGGGTCCAGCAGCTTCCTCGTGAGACGGAAGTGGGCGCGCAGCAGCGCCGGATTGACGAAAAGGCCGAGCACGGACAGCGCGGTGCCGAGCGCCGCGGCCTCGTACGCGCTCTGCCGGCCCGTGATGTGGATGAACAGGAACCAGACGCCGCCGGCGTCGGCCATCGGCCGCCACACGCCGAACACGAGCACCCAGCCGTAGGCGACGTAGGCGAGCAGCAGCGGCGGGAGGATCGCGAGCAGGGCGCCCGCGGTCATGTCCACGAGCAGCCAGCGCAGATCGTGCCAGGTCGCCGGGTCGCGCAGGATCACGGTGATCCGTTCGCCCGCTCCCACGAGGCCCGGGCGGTCGGGGACCCGGTGGTAGGCGGAGCCGATCCGCACCCCGCTCCACTCCTTCGCCAGTCTGCGCCGGGTGTCGGCGTGCGCGCGCACCTTGCCGATGACGACCGGCGTGGTGAACACCCCGATGCCGAGCGGAATGAAGGCGAGGGAGATGACGGAAAGGGTGAACAGGATGATCGAGCCGGTCCACGCGGCCAGTGCCACCGCGAGGCCCCGCGCCCCCGCCGTCAGTCCCTCGCGTGCTCTGACCGCCGTGTCCATCGTGTCCCCGTCTCCCTCGTGCCGTTCGAGCCGGTCACCAGTGTGGCGCAGCCGCGGACGCCCGGTCACGGGGCTCGTCCCCCCGGCGGGGGGTGTACCTGACGACACCCCGCGCCCGGCGGCCGGCGCGGGGTGCCGCCCGGGTTCATGACCGGGGGGATCAGGATCAGGGCGTGTACTTGTAGCCCACGCGCCGCACGGTCTGGATGGCGCCGCGGTGGTCGGCGCCCAGCTTGCGCCGCAGCCGTGCCACATGGACGTCCACGGTGCGGCCGTCACCGGCGTGCCCGTACCCCCACACGGTGCTCACCAGCTGGTCGCGGGTGTGCACCCGGTGCGGATGCGCCACGAGGTGGGCCAGCAGCTCGAACTCCAGGTAGGTGAGGTCGAGTTGGACGCCGTCCACCTCGGCGGTGCGGCGTGCGGTGTCGATCCGTACGCGGGCGTCCTGGTCCGCCGGAGCGGCCACCGCCGACGGCTCGGGGAGCCGCGGCCCGGGCGCCGGGGCGGGCGGCGTGGCGGGCGGCGCGGGCTGCTGGCCGGCCGGGACCAGCACGAGGTAGCCGACCATCGGCGGGCGGCCCGGCAGCGCGGGCAGGGTGTGCTGCGGTGCGGGCAGCCAAGTGGCGCCCGGAGGAAGGAAGTTGAGGATCTGGCCGGGGGTGCCGGGGGCGGCCGGGCGTGCCGTCTCGTCGCCGGCCACGGCCCGCAGGCGGTGGCGGCCCGGGGCCGGTGAGGGGGCGGCGGGGGTCGGGAGGGTGTGGGTGTTCGCCATGAGGGGTCAGCTCTTTCGCGCGGAGAGTGTCGTCGGCAGGGACGTACGTGCGGTGCGCGCGGGCCGAAGGCCTGGAGTGGATCGAGGCGTTAGAGGGCCGGCGCGTTCGTCGCGCGGCAACACACCCGGTCGAAATCGTGGTCCTGGCGGGAGGGCCAGAACGGTTCGAGGTCGCTGTGACCTGTCACGGAGTTCTGGATGCTGGACATGCGCCCATTCAACCAGACACCCCGCCTCCGGCAGCAGTCCCCTCCCACCGGTCGATACGTATGCCTGCCACGGCGTGACCTGAATCGGCCCCCATGGGGCCGGGCACGCGGGCGGGTCCGCGACCACGTCGAAGGGCGCCCACCGCCATGGCGGGGGCGCCCTGTCGAGCACGGGCGACGGCGCGGATCCGGCCGTCGGCGAGGACGGCTCAGACCTGGCCGGCCTTCTCCAGGCCGGTGCAGCAGGTGTCGACGATGAGGCGGGTCACCCCATACGGGTCGACGTTGGCGTTGGGACGGCGGTCCTCGATGTAGCCCTTCTTGTCCACCTCGACCTGCCAGGGGATGCGTACCGAGGCGCCGCGGTCCGAGACGCCGTACTTGTACTGGTCCCACGGGGCCGTCTCGTGCAGGCCGGTCAGGCGGTCGTCGATGCCCGCGCCGTAGTTCTTGACGTGGTCCAGCGGCTTGGAGCCCTCGCCCAGCGCCTCGCACGCGGTGATGATCGCGGACCAGCCCTGATGGCCTTCACGCATCGCCTTCGTGGAGAAGTTGGTGTGCGCGCCCGCGCCGTTCCAGTCGCCCTTGACCGGCTTGGGGTCCAGGGTCGCCGACACACGGAAGTCCTCGGCGGTGCGGTACAGCAGCCAGCGCGCGATCCACAGCTGGTCGGAGACCTCAAGGGGGCCGACCGGGCCCACCTGGAACTCCCACTGGCCGGGCATGACTTCGGCGTTGATGCCGGAGATGGCAAGGCCCGCGGCCAGGCAGTGGTCGAGGTGCTTCTCGACGATGTCGCGGCCGAAGATCTCGTCCGAGCCGACACCGCAGTAGTAGCCGCCCTGCGCGGCCGGGAAGCCGCCCACGGGGAAGCCGAGCGGGCGGTCGCCGTCGAAGAAGGTGTACTCCTGCTCGATCCCGAAGATCGACTCCTGCGTGGCGAACCGCTCGGCGACCGGACGCAGCAGCGCGCGCGTGTTGGACTCGTGCGGCGTCCCGTCGATGTCGAAGACCTCGCACAGGACAAGGATGTTCTCGCCGCCACGGATCGGGTCCGGGCAGGAGAACACCGGCTTCAGGACGCGGTCGGAGGCGTGGCCCTCGGCCTGGTTCGTGCTGGACCCGTCGAAGCCCCACACGGGAAGCTCGGCGACGCCGGCCGGCGAACCCGCCATGATCTTCGTCTTGGAACGGAGCTTGGCGGTCGGCTCGGTGCCGTCGATCCAGATGTACTCGGCCTTGAACGTCACGGAAGCCATCCTTTGCGGGAGCTGCGGGGGTGCCTGCGCGCTGCCACGCTGCGGCGCTGCTGTACGCCGGGCAGCCTCACACCCCGGCGTTTCCCGCCCGTTGCCCGTTTGTGAACCCGGTGTTACCCGGGGGCCCTCAGGAGGCCGGCGAAGCCCGCATCACGTATCCGCCTCGTCAGTTCCTCCGGGGTGGTTCCCAGCGCCTCGGAGCATCGCCCCAGGTGCCAGTCGTGTGCGGCCAGGCTCTGGAGCAGGTGGCCGCGCCGCACCTGGTTCTCGGAGAGGCGGAACGTCTTGAGGTACGCCACCCTGCCCTTGCGGTCCGTGATCGCCTCCCCGATGTGCTGTGCGCCGCCGCCCCTGCGGAACGGAGGCAGAAAGCGCCACAGGTCGAAGCCGCGCATCCGGTACACCCGGCTGAAGGCGTACGAGGTGTCGTACAGCTCCGCCGCCATGACCGTGTCGTGGGCCTCGCGCCAGGCCCGCTCCTGTGCCCGGGCCGCCGCCCGCAGGTCGGTGAGGGTGTGTACACGGCGGTCGTCGATGCGCGCCGTGAACTCCTCGACCGGGCGCCCGTACTGCGCGTACTGGTGGATCAGCTCGCCGAACAGGTCCTGGAGCAGGGTGGCGTGCAGCGCCCGGTAGTCCTC
This sequence comes from Streptomyces sp. NPDC048416, assembly GCF_043200435.1. Lineage (NCBI taxonomy): Bacteria > Bacillati > Actinomycetota > Actinomycetes > Kitasatosporales > Streptomycetaceae > Streptomyces > Streptomyces sp. NPDC048416. The sequence continues at coordinate 122,069 of NZ_JBICXU010000013.1, read as the reverse complement.
CGGGTGCGGCACCGCGAAGGCCGCGCCCAGCGCGTCCGCCGCGTACACGAGGACGCCGCACTGCCCCGGATGGATCTCGAAGACCCGCAGCGCGTCGGCGAGCCCCGGCACCTCCGTCCCGAGGTAGGCGCTCTCGACCCGCGGCGAGAGCCCCGCGCGCACCGCCTCGCGCGACCAGGTGTCCCACAGCATGGACGGCCCGCCGAAGTGCAGCGCCAGATAGCCCTCCAGGGCGAGGTGCAGCGGCAGGAACCGCAGCCGGTCACCCGGCCGGCGCTTGGCCATCCGGTGCAGCGGCACCCGGCTGGGCACCGCGTCGCCCAGGCTCGTGCCGTACGCCGCCGAGGCTCCCTCGCCCGACCAGTCGGCCACGAAGCCGTGCGGGATGTAGGAGGTGTAGCGGGCGCCGTCGCTCAGGCCGACGTCCGCGACGCCGCAGCACTCGGATGCGTACACCTCCCGGTGCAGCCGCAGCCCCGCCACCGGCTCCGCGCGCAGCAGCGGCACGAGCCGGATGCCGCCCCAGACCTGGGACGGCCCGGCGGTGAGGCCCGTCAGGTCGAGCGCGGTCACTGGATGCCCCCGGTGAAGGCGGCCGTGCGGCCGTCCAGATACGTGTACAGCGCGGCCAGATCCGTACGCCCCTCGGCGAACTCGGCGATCTCCACCAGGGCGGGCAGGTCCTCCGCGTCGCGGATGCCGGCCGTGGGCGTCGAGGCGTCCAGGCGGCGCACGTCGAAACCGTCCGCGTCGTACACGGGGTTCATATGCACCACGCGCGTACGCCGCTCCGGGTCGAGCCGGGTGCGCCACACCCGCAGTACCTCGCCGGCCAGGCCGGGCGGTGCGTTGTCCCAGCCGTCGGAGACCACCACGAGCCGGTCGGGGGCGTCGCCCAGGGCGTCCAGCAGGCACGCGCCGAGCGGCGTCGCCCCGCGCGGCCGGACGAGCAGGGCGTCCGTGCCGCCCGAGGTCCAGCGGCCCCGGAACAGGCCGGCGCCGGCCAGCGCCTCAAGCAGGAAATGGCAGGCCAGTGCCACCGCGAGCGGGCGACGGCGCTTGTGGCCCGAGCCGGCGGAGGAGTAACTGTCGTCGAGCACCGCCGTGACGCGGCCCCACGTCCGCGCGTGCGGTCCTGCCGCGCGCAGGGCCGCGGCCCGCAGCGCGCCCGTCAGTTCGGCCCGGCGCGCCGTGCGCTCGTCGAGACCGAGCGAGAGGACGAACAGGGCGAGCCGCGTCAACGGCATGGTGGTCAGGTCGGCGGCGGGCGCGCCCGGCTGTGCCTGGATGCGCAGCCGTTCGAGCCGGGTGGTGCGGGGCGCGATCCGCTCAAGGAACACGCGGCGCGCCACCCCGTGCCGCGCCGCGAACCCCTCGGCGACGGTGAACGGCAGCTCGTAGAGGGCGGCCTGCTCGTAATGGGCGCGGCGGTGCGCGTCGAGCAGCGGGTGCTCATAGCGGGCCCGGCGCCCCGGCCGGAACAGGAAGCCCCCCAACTCGGCGTCCGCGCAGGGCACATGGGCGTGGCGGGCGGCGGACTTGAGGCCGGCCCGGTACTTCACTGCGTCGAACGCCGGGTCCGGCCGGGCCGCGAGCCAGTCGCGGAAGATCGCGCGCGTGCGCCGGTTGTTGACCTTGGCCGTGCGCAGTGCGCGCAGCAGCCGGTACACGCGCTGCGGCGGCAGCACCGCGAGCCGGGCCGCGATGAGCCGTCCCTCGGTGCGCTTGTCCTCGGCACTCGCCTCACCCGCGTTCTCCAGGAGGTGGCGCACGATGAGCGCGGCGTTGTGGTCGTTGATGTCCAGCGCGAGCACTGCGGCGTACACCCGGCGGTAGTTGACGCGCACGTACGCGTGGAGGAAGGCGAGGGAGAGCCGTTGCTCGCCCGCGGCCGAGCGGAACTCGCGCTGTCCGGTGGCCGTGACGGCGGCGTTCACGAAGAGGAGCACGTCCTCGGCCGCCACCAGCTCGGCGCGGCTCTCCTGAGCCATGGGGATCTCCCGGGGGTGAAAGAGGGAAGCCGGCCGGGGAAAGGGGGCGCGAGCAGCGAAATGTTTGCTTCAGAGGCAAGTCCCGGAAGTCGCACCGAAGTCCCGCGGCCGGCTCCCGGAAACGTAACACCGCACCCCCCGGGCGCCGCCACCGCAATTCCGTCCGGGGCAGACTGGCCCCATGAACCCCATGAATCCCATGAACCCCATCGTCAGCACCCCCCGCATCGGCCTCCTCGGTACCGGCGCCTGGGCCGTCGCCACCCACGCACCGGCGCTCGCCGCGCATCCCGGCGTCGACTTCGCGGGGGTGTGGGGGCGGCGCCCCGAGGCCGCCGCCGCCGTCGCGGACGCGCACGGGGTCAGGGTGTACGAGGACGCGGACGCGCTGTTCGCGGACTGCGACGCGGTCGCCTTCGCGCTGCCGCCGGACGTCCAGGCACCGCTGGCGATCAGGGCGGCGCGGGCGGGCTGCCATCTGCTTCTGGACAAGCCGGTCGCCACCGATGTCGCGGTGGCCCGTGAGCTCGCCGACGAGGCCGAGCGTGCCCGGGTCGCCTCCGTCGTCTTCTTCACCCTGCGTTTCGCGAAGGAGACCGCCGCGTGGGTGGCCCAGCAGACCGGGACGGAGGGCTGGTTCACCGGACACGCCCGGTGGTACGGGTCGCTGTTCACGCCGGGCGCCGAACGCAGCCCGTACGCCGCCTCGCCCTGGCGCGGCGAGAAGGGCGCGCTCTGGGACGTCGGCCCGCACGCCCTCGCCGTCCTCGCCGGGGTGCTCGGCGAGGTGACGCAGGTGACGGCCGCGCCCGGCCTCGGGGACACCGCGCACCTGATCCTGCGTCACGCCTCCGGCGCCTCCAGCACCGCCGACCTGAGCTTCACCGCGCCCCCGGCGGCCGCGGGCGTCGAGGTGAGGCTGCTCGGCGCGGCGGGCTCGGCGGCGATGCCCGAGTGGGGCGGCGCGCTCGACGCGTTCGGCGCGGCGATCGACGCCCTCCTCGCATCGGCCCGCACCGGGGTGCCGCACCCCTGCGACGCACGGTTCGGGGCGCGGATCACCGAGCTCCTTTCCGACGCCGAGGCACAGCTCGACCGGGCCTGATGCGGCGCTACCTGCGGGTCAGCGCATCGCGTACGGCGTCGTCGGTACGGCCCACCACGGCCGTGCCGTCGTCCGCCGTGATGATCGGGCGCTGGATCAGCTTCGGGTGCTCGGCGAGCGCCGTCACCCAGCGCTCGCGGGCGTCCGCGTCGCGCGGCCAGTCCTTGAGGCCGAGCTCCTTGGCGGCTTCCTCCTGGGTGCGCGTGATGTCCCACGGTTCGAGGCCGAGCCGGCCGAGGACGGCCCGGATCTCGTCCGGGGACGGCACGTCTTCGAGGTAGCGGCGCACCGTGTAGTCGGCGCCCTCGGCGTCCAGCAGACTCACCGCGCTGCGGCACTTCGAACAGGCCGGGTTGATCCAGATCTCCATGCCCGCAAGGTTACCCGCGAGCCCCCTCAAAGCCCTTCCGGCCAGGGACGATTGTCAGTGGTCCCCAGTAAAATCGAGGGAGTAAGTGAGGGTCCCCGACTGTCCAGGAGGATGCCCATGACCGCTGCCGTACTCGCCTCGCACGCCCCGAAACAGCTGTCCCTCCGGCCCCTTCGCAAGGTGCCGCTGCCCGCCGGGCGGCCGCGCGTGTGGTACGAGTCCCACAACCGGCGTCTGAAGGCCATGCGCCTGGCCATCGCGCTGCTCGACACGGGTGTGTACCGGCCCGAGCAGGCGCCCGACCGCACGATACGCGGCGTAGCCGCACTCATCGGCGTGCACCCGCCGTCGGAGACGACCTGCCGGATGGTGCGTGCGCTGATCTACGACGGGCGCTGATCACCGGCGGCGGCCGGTCCGTCGCCGCGCCCGGTCCCGGTCATGCCGTCGAGGCGTGGCCGGGGCCGGTCCCCGAGGGCGTCATCGCGTACTGGTCCAGGAGGCGCGCGGTCGCCTCGTCCACCACCCGGTAGCGCACCACCCGCCCGTCCTTCTCCCCGGCGACCGTCCCGGCGGCCCGCAGCAGGCGCAGTGCCTGCGAGACGGCCGGGTCGCGCATGCCCGTGGCGACCGCGAGGTCGGAGACGGCCAGCGGCCCGGCCCGGTGCAGGGCGAGCAGCAGCGCGAGCCGGTTGGGGTCGGCGAGCAGCGAGAACCGCTCGGCCCAGGCGCGTACGCGACCGGGGTCGCCGATCGCGGCGATGGCGTCACAGACACGGTGGCCGTCGATGGTGCGGTGGCCGGCGCGCTCGGCGGGGACGAGATGCATACCCGCATCCTCGCAGGAGCGCGCCGGGCCGCTCCGTGTGATCTTCGATACCTGCACAGCTGTGCAGCTGTGCGGGCAACTCCGCAGCGTCTAGGGTGACCTGGCCGTGGTGTTCGGGAAGACCGGTGCGAAACCGGAGCGGCCCTCGCCACTGTGATCGGGTTCCCCCGGATTTCTCGGGGGAGCAGCCGTCCCCTCGCGACGCCACTGGCCAGCATCCACCTGGCTGGGAAGGCCGGGGCGGCCGCACCCACCCGTCAGCCAGGAGACCGGCCGCGGCATCTCACGAAGTGATCCACGAGGTGCTGGAGCGTGACCCGTATGACCCTGCCCATGAGTACATCCACCCAGCCGGCCACCGCCGCGCCGACCTTCCACTGGCGGCGCGAGGACACCGTCCGCACGGGCTTGCTCCTTGCGGTGATAGCGGCCCTGCACGTGGCCGCGTTCGGCATCCTGTTCCTCCTGGTGGCCCCCGAGCACTATGCGGTCGGCACCAAGACGTACGGCATCGGCCTCGGCATCACCGCGTACACCCTCGGGATGCGGCACGCCTTCGACGCCGACCACATCGCCGCCATCGACAACACCACCCGCAAGCTGATGGCCGACGGCAAACGGCCGGTCTCCGTGGGCTTCTGGTTCGCGCTCGGGCACTCCAGCGTCGTCGTCATCATGGCGGCGCTGGTGGCCGGCGGCGCACATCTGGCGGGCACCATCATGAACGAGAAGTCCGACACCCACCAGGTGCTCGGCGTCCTCGGAACCACCGCCTCCGGCTCCTTCCTCTACCTCATCGCCGCGCTCAACCTGGTGGCCCTGTTCGGCATCCTGAAGGTGTTCCGTGCGATGCGGGCGGGCGCGTACGACGAGAAGGAGCTCGAAGCCCACCTGGACTCGCGGGGGTTCATGAACCGCATCCTGGGCCGCTTCACCAAGTCCATCACGCGGCCGGGCCAGATGTTCCCGCTGGGCTTCCTGTTCGGCCTCGGCTTCGACACCGCCACCGAGGTCACCCTGATGGTGATGGCCGGCACGGGCGCCGCCGCCGGTCTGCCCTGGTACGCGATCCTGTGCCTGCCGCTGCTGTTCGCCGCAGGGATGAGCCTGTTCGACACCCTGGACGGCACGTTCATGAACTTCGCCTACCAGTGGGCCTTCTCCAACCCGGTCCGCAAGGTGTACTACAACCTCACCATCACCGGCCTGTCGATCGCCGTCGCCTTCTTCATCGGCACCATCGAACTGGTCGGGGTCGTGCACGAGAAGTTCGACCTCACCGACCCGGTCAGCGGCTGGATCGCGGACCTGAACCTGGACAACGTCGGCTTCGTCATCGTCGGCCTGTTCGTGGTGGTGTGGGCGGCGGCGCTGGCGTACTGGCGGCTGGGGAAGGTGGAGCAGAAGTGGGCGGCGTCCAACGCGTGACGCGGGGCCGCGCCACCCCCTAGGGCAGGAAGGCTCGTCGGCTGTGCGCAAGCAACTCCCTTACCGCGGGGCTGGGGTGGGGCTTGTGGACGAGGCAGAGGAACGCGGGTGTGTCGAGGTCGTCGATGGGGCGGGCGGTGAGCCGTTCGCGGTAGCGGGCCGCCATCGACTCGGAGAGGACGGCGACACCGAGCCCGCGGTCGGCGAGGTCGGCGATGGCGTCCGCGGCACTGGCCTGCCACGCGATCGCGGGCTTGAGCCGCTGGGCGGCGCAGGCCCGGTCGAAGACGGTGCGCAGGCCCGTGCCCGGGGGCATGCAGACGATCGGGTACGCGGTCAGGTCGCTCAGGGTCACGCGCCGCCGCCGCGCCAGGGGATGGCCGGCCGGGACCGCCGCGACGAGCGTCTCGCTGATGATCGTCAGCGTCTCCAGTCCGTCATGGGTCGCAGTCGGCGTTCCGATGAGCGCGAGGTCGACGGCGCTGGCGCGGACGCCGTCGACGAGCCGGTCGGAACGGTCCTCCAGCAGGGAGATCTCCACGCCGGGATGTGCCCGGTGGAACGCGGCGAGCGCGTCGAACAGCGGGGTGACGGTGCAGCCGATGACCATCCCGATGGTGAGCCGGCCCCGGAGCAGGCCGGTCACCTCGCCCACCGCCTGGCTCACCGCCCCGGCGGCCGAGAGCGTGGCGCGGGCGTGTTCGAGCGCCGCCCTGCCCGCGGTGGTGAGGGTGGCGGCGCGCGCCGACCGGTCGAACAACTCGGCCCCGAGCTCCCGTTCCAGCTGCCGGATCTGGGCACTGACGCCCGACTGGCTGATGTGCACCCGCTCGGCCGCGCGCGTGAAGTTCTGCTCCTCGGCGACGGCGACGAAATATTCGAGCTGCCTCAGGTCCATGACTGTGGATTCTAGTTCCCATCCGATCCATCTGTTGGACTTCTGGTCGCGGCGGACCCAGGCTGGGACGTGCCGGAAGACGGAACCGAAACGCCCACAAGACGTACCGAAGCGCGATTCCAGGAGGAGAACCCATGCCGGAGTACGAGAAGGCCATGCGGCCCGAGGACATCACCCGCCTGTTCGTCGAGCGGTCCAACGCGGGGGACGCGGCCGGAGTCGCCGCGCTCTATGAGGAGGACGCGGTGCTGGCCTTCCCGCCGGGCAGCCGGACGGTGGGCCGGGAGGCGATCCGCGAGCTGTGGGAGAAGGTGCTCGCCGGCCGGCCCCGCTTCGAGCGGGAGGAGCCGCTGCCGACGCTGATCAACGGCGACATCGCCCTCACCGCGACTCCGCCGAAGGACGGCAGCGGCGCCCGCGCCCAGGTCGTGCGCCGCCAGCCCGACGGAAGCTGGCTCCGCTTCCTCGACCAGCCGGAGTTCGTCACACCCGCCAACTGAGCGGCACAGTAGGGCGCTTGATGCAGGGTGCTCGGCTCTTGACGCTTGGCGGACCAGGACGTTCCGGGGCGTGCGCGGGGCGGATACGGAGGTGTCGTCCTCCCGCGCGGTGTCGTCCTCCCGCGCGGTGTCGTCCTCCCGCACGGTGTCGCCCGGCTGCACGGTGTCGCCCGGCCGCTATCCGTCCCCCTGGGGCGCGCGCGGCCCCGGTACGCCCCGGTCGTTCTGGAGCAGCCACAGTTCTCTGAACAGGCCATCGGATGCGACGAGTTCGGCGAAGGTGCCCTGCTGGATGATCCGGCCCCGGTCGAGGACGACGATGCGGTCCGCGACCGCGACGTTCGCGAGGCGGTGGGTCACCAGGACCACCGCCCGGTCCTGCGCGATCGTTCGCAGGCCGGTGAAGATGCGGTGCTCGGCCCGTGCGTCGAGCGCGCTCGTCGGCTCGTCCATCACGAGCAGCCCGGCCGGCCGGTGGAAGGCCCGCGCGATCGCGATCCGCTGCCACTGCCCGCCGGACAGCTCCACCCCGCCGAACCACTCCCGCGCGAGCAGCGTGTCGAGCCCGCTGCGCAGCCCGTCGACGACCTCCGACGCGCCGGAGTGGGCCGCGGCGCGCAGCACCGCCTCGTCGCCCCCGTGCGGCTGGCCGAGCGTGATGTTGTCACGCGCGGACATCGGCCAGTGCGCGAAGTCCTGCGGCACGACGGCGGTCTGGCGCCACAGCGCCAGCGGATCGCACCGCTCCACCGCGACCCCGTCCCAGGTCACCGTCCCTTCGTCGGCCAGATAGAGCCCGGTGAGCAGCTTGCTGAGGGTGGTCTTGCCCGACCCGTTCTCGCCGACGAGCGCCAGCACCTCGCCCCTGCGTACCTCAAGGGTCACCTTCTCCAGGGCGGGCCGTTCGCTTCCCGGGTAGCGGTACGTCAGCGCCTCGGCGCGTACGACGCCGGGCGCCGGCGGGACCACCTGCCCGCGCGCCATCCGGTGCCCGCCCGCCTCGTCGATGAACTCCGCCCAGTCGTCCAGGTAGAGCCCCGTCCGAAACAGCCGTGTGCCGTAGCCGACCACGCCGTGCAGCGAGGAGCCGACCGTGCGCAGCGCGAACACCGCGGTGCCCGCCGACGCCACCGACATCCGCCCCGACCCGAGCAGCCAGGCGAGCGCCGCCCACACCGCCCCGGCCGCGAGGCCGCCGGCGAGCGCGCCGAACACCGAGTAACGGGCGCCCTGGTGCATGGCCTTGTCGGTCGCGGCGTCGACCCGCTGCCCGATCGCCCGGTACCGGTCGAGCAGGAAGCGCGCCATCGTGCAGGACCTCAGCTGGTCGGCGGTGTCCTTGTCGATCACGAACCAGCGCAGCAGGTTCAGGGTGCGGCGCTCGGCGCTCATGGCCCGCGACGCCTCGTAGTGCACCCGCGCGGCCTTCACCCCGGCGATGCCCTGCGGCAGCGCGGCCAGCAGGAGCAGGGGGAGCAGCGCGGGATGCAGCACGGTCACGACGCCGGCCGCCGCGACGAGCGAGGCCACGCACGCCATCAGGTCCTGCGAATCGGTCAGCAGCTGCTGCGCGACCTCGGCGCCCCGGTCGGCCGCCTCCCGCTTGTCGTTGAACCCGGGCTGGTCGTACGCCGACAACTCGGCCCGCACGGCGGCCGCGAGCATCTGCATCTCGGCCTCGCGAGAGATCCGGGGCGAGAGCCGGCCGGAGATGTTCACCACCACGATCCCGAGCAGCGCCCGCAGCCCGGCCGCCGCGGCGAGCACCGCGATCGAGGGCACCGCATCGCGCAGCCGGTGCGCGATGTCCCCGCTTGCGATCAGCGCGGTGATCGTACGGGTGGTGGCGAGCAGCCCGAATGCCTCGAAGAACCCCGAAAGGGCCTGGCAGCAGAGCAGGACGAGCACGGCTCGCCGGTCCACCCGCCAGGCCAGCGCCAACGCCTTCCGCACCAGCTCGGGCAGCCGCCGCGCCATCGTCCGCGTCGTCACGGGACGCCGCTGCGCCGCCTCCAACGAGCTTGACCGGTACCGAAGTTGCTCATCGGCCCGCTGATCTTCGACAGCCTCCGCCATGCCGCCCCCTGGGTAGGAATTTGCCTACCCTCCCGCACAGCGACCGTGCGGGGGACCTTCCGCAGGGGGCGCCACCCGATAGGAGGGAGCACAACGGGGGAGCGGGCGGAGCGCTCCGAGCCCCGCCGCTCGGACAGGACGGCGGCGTGCTGTCGCAGCTGACTGCGAGCCGACAGGATCGGAGCCGGTGGCTCTCCTACCGCTGACCTGGCCGACCGGGCGGCGCACCGTGCTCAGGGGTGCGCGCCGCTGCGCAGCGACGAGGCCAGGATTCGCCAGACTTCTACGCGCTGCGTCTCGTGGGTCAAAAAAACTGCGGACCCCTCGCGGACGTGCGAGGGGTCCGCAGCGCGAACCTGGAGGTCAACCAGCTGGTGATCCTTAGAGGTCGAAGTACAGCTCGAACTCGTGGGGGTGCGGGCGCAGCTGGATCGGGGCGATCTCGTGGGTGCGCTTGTAGTCGATCCACGTCTCGATCAGGTCGGAGGTGAAGACACCGCCGGCCTGGAGGTACTCGTTGTCCGCCTCCAGGGCGTCGAGCACGGCCGGGAGCGAGGTCGGGACCTGCTGGACGTTCGCGTGCTCCTCGGGAGCCAGCTCGTACAGGTCCTTGTCGATCGGCTCGGCCGGCTCGATCTTGTTCTTGATGCCGTCGAGGCCCGCGAGCAGCAACGCCGAGAAGGCGAGGTACGGGTTCGAGGACGGGTCCGGGGCGCGGAACTCGACGCGCTTGGCCTTCGGGTTGGAGCCCGTGATCGGGATGCGCATCGCGGCGGAGCGGTTGCGCTGCGAGTAGACCATGTTGACCGGGGCCTCGAAGCCGGGGACCAGGCGGTGGTAGGAGTTCACCGTCGGGTTGGTGAACGCGAGCAGCGACGGGGCGTGCTTGAGGATGCCGCCGATGTAGTAGCGCGCCATGTCCGAGAGGCCCGCGTAGCCCTGCTCGTCGTAGAACAGCGGGTCGCCGCCAGCCCACAGGGACTGGTGGACGTGCATGCCCGAGCCGTTGTCACCGAAGATCGGCTTCGGCATGAAGGTCGCGGTCTTGCCGTTGCGCCAGGCGACGTTCTTCACGATGTACTTGAAGAGCATCAGGTCGTCGGCCGCGGCGAGCAGCGTGTTGAACTTGTAGTTGATCTCCGCCTGGCCGGCCGTGCCGACCTCGTGGTGCTGGCGCTCGACCTGGAGGCCGGAGTTCTCCAGCTCAAGGGAGATCTCGGCACGCAGGTCGGCGAAGTGGTCGACCGGCGGGGCCGGGAAGTAGCCGCCCTTGTAGCGGACCTTGTAGCCGCGGTTGTTCTCCTCCGAGCCGGTGTTCCAGGCGCCGGCCTCGGAGTCGATGTGGTAGAACGCCTGGTTCGCGGAGGTCTCGAACCGTACCGAGTCGAAGACGTAGAACTCGGCCTCGGGGCCGAAGTACGCGGTGTCCGCGATGCCGGTCGAGGCGAGGTAGGCCTCGGCCTTCTTGGCGATGTTGCGCGGGTCGCGGCTGTACTGCTCGCCCGTGATCGGGTCGTGGATGAAGAAGTTGATGTTGACCGTCTTGTCCCGGCGGAACGGGTCGACGCGCGCCGTCGACAGGTCCGCGCGGAGCGCCATGTCGGACTCGTGGATGGCCTGGAAGCCGCGGATCGACGAACCGTCGAAGGCCAGCTCCTCGGCGGGGTCGAACGCCTTCGCGGGGATCGTGAAGTGCTGCATCACGCCCGGCAGGTCGCAGAACCGGACGTCGACGAACTTCACGTCGTTGTCCGCGATGAACTTCTTCGCGTCGTCGGCGTTCTGGAACATCCAACTCCTCCTACTCCCACCCGGGGAGGGGCGGGGTTGCAGCTCGTTCGTGCGGCCAGTGCGGGGGCACACGCTGGACCCGACCATAGGCAGCCGGGATTTCTCAAGCGTGACCCGTTTGTTTCACCCAAGTTAACCGGCCTGGTGACGACCGCGCCAAGACTGACCCGGACCGAAGTGATCGAAAACGGGCGCAGTACCGTGGGAGCCGTGGACAACAGGCAAGCAATGGGATCGTGGCTGTCGGGGCCCCGCGCGGCCGCCGAAGACATGGGCGTCGACTTCGGCTACCGGGGCGAACGGCTCGGTCTGCCCAAGGACGGGCCCGGCTCGGTGGCCCCGCTCGGCCGCCGCTTCGGCGCCATCTTCATCGACTGGGCCCTGTGCGCCCTGATCGCCTACCAGCTGATCGCCCACGGCAACACGCAGGCCGCGAACAACTGGACGCTGCTCGTGTTCCTGGTGCTCGGTGTGCTGACGGTCGGCACCGTCGGGTTCACGCCCGGCAAGCGGCTGCTCGGCCTGCGCGTGGTCGCCGAGGAGGGCGGCCGGCTCGGCATCGTGCGGGTCGTCGTGCGCACCGTACTGCTGTGTCTGGCGATCCCCGCCCTGATCTGGGACCGCGACGGCCGCGGCCTGCACGACCGCCTCGCCCGCGCGGTCCAGGTCAGGATCTGACCCTCCTCGCGCCGCGCACGACGTCAGAAAGCGGCCCGGACCATGTCGGTCCGGGCCGCTTCCGTATGCGTACGAGGTGAGGGTCAGCGCATCTTTCCGCCGCGCGGCATCCGCATGCCCTTGGGCATCGGACCCTTCGGCAGCGGCATGTTGCTCATCAGGTCGCCCATGGCGCGCAGCCGGTCGTTGGCCGCGGTGACCTGGGGGCCCGACAGCACGCGGGGCAGCTTCAGGAGCGTGGTGCGCACCTTCTTCAGCGGCACCTGGCCCTCGCCGTCGCCGACGATCACATCGTGGACCGGAACGTCCACCACGATGCGGGCCATCTTCTTCTTCTCGGCGGCCAGCAGGGACTTCACCCGGTTCGGGTTGCCCTCGGCCACCAGAACGACGCCGGCCCGGCCGACCGCCCGGTGGACGACGTCCTGGCTGCGGTTCATCGCCACGGCCGGGGTGGTGGTCCAGCCCCGCCCGATGTTCTGGAGCACGGCCGCGGCCGCACCCGGCTGGCCCTCCATCTGACCGAAGGCCGCCCGCTCGGCGCGCCGCCCGAAGACGATCGCCATCGCGAGCACGGCCACGAGCAGACCGAGAATGCCCAGGTAGATCGGGTGCCCGAGCAGGAAACCGATCGCGAGGAAGACGCCGAGAACGACGATTCCCACGCCGGCGATGACAAGCCCGATCTTTGAATCGGCCTTCCGGGTCATCTTGTAGGTCAGGGCGATCTGCTTCAGTCGCCCCGCATTCGCATCGTTCGCAGCGCTCTCTGCGGTTGCCTTCCTCGCCATACAGGGAAGTTTACGTGGCCTAGGAGCGGTGGGTGGCCACGGCCTCCAGTACGTGCTGCGCCTCGACCCGGTCCTTGGCCCGACGACGGTCCTCCAGGACCGCGGTCCAGGCGTTGCGGCGGGCGGTCCGCTGGCCGGAGCCCATGATCAGCGACTCCATGGCGCGCAGGGCGCCGGTGACGGACTCAAGCGTGGTGGCTCGCACGGTCTGCGGAGCGGTAGCGGCCTGCATCGTCGAGGTCCCCCCTCGGGACGGGAAGTCGGAACGGGCGGGTGGCTGTGGGGGCATGCGCGGTGCGTGAAGCCATCGTCACTGATTGGTGTTACCAGGGCGTGTCCGAGCGGTCAAACCCCAATGAAACATTGACGCGGGCCCGGAAAACGCCGACGCGGCCCGTACGCGCGCCCCGACCTGCGGGGACGGTACGAGCCGCGTCGTCGAGGCCGTTACCGATCAGTAGCTGCTGGTGAGCGGATTCACGTGCCGACCGCCCGGGGTCAGGCGGTGGCGGCGGCGCTCCGCGCTTCCATCGCCTGCTGGTACAGGCGTCCGGCCCGGTAGGAGGAACGGACCAGCGGGCCCGACATCACACCGGAGAAGCCGATCTCGTCGGCCTCCTCCTTGAGCTCCACGAACTCCTGCGGCTTCACCCAGCGCTCCACAGGGTGATGGCGCACGGAGGGCCGCAGGTACTGGGTGATCGTGATGAGTTCGCAACCCGCGTCGTGCAGGTGCTGCAACGCCTCGCTGACCTCTTCGCGGGTCTCGCCCATGCCGAGGATCAGGTTCGACTTGGTGATCAGGCCGTAGTCGCGGGCCTTGGTGATCACGTCGAGGGAGCGCTCGTAGCGGAAGCCGGGGCGGATCCGCTTGAAGATCCGCGGCACCGTCTCGACGTTGTGCGCGAAGACCTCGGGGCGGGAGGAGAAGACCTCCTCCAGCTGCGCGGGGACCGCGTTGAAGTCGGGGGCCAGGAGCTCGACCTTGGTGCGGCCCTCGGCGCGCTCCGCGGTCTGCGCGTGGATCTGGCGCACGGTCTCCGCGTACAGCCAGGCACCGCCGTCGGCCAGGTCGTCGCGGGCGACGCCGGTGATGGTGGCGTAGTTCAGATCCATCGTGACGACGGACTCGCCGACGCGGCGGGGCTCGTCACGGTCCAGCGCCTCGGGCTTGCCCGTGTCGATCTGGCAGAAGTCGCAGCGCCGGGTGCACTGGTCGCCGCCGATGAGGAAGGTCGCCTCGCGGTCCTCCCAGCACTCGAAGATGTTGGGACAGCCCGCCTCCTGGCAGACCGTGTGCAGCCCCTCGCTCTTCACCAGCTTCTGGAGCTGGTTGTACTCGGGGCCCATCTTCGCCCGAGTCTTGATCCACTCGGGCTTGCGCTCGATGGGGGTCTGGCTGTTCCGGACCTCCAGGCGCAGCATCTTGCGTCCGTCGGGTGCGACTGCGGACACGTCCGGCTCCCTGTGACTTCGATTCTTCGGCGGACCCTAGGGTACGCCCGTTGATTGAACGGGTGGGGTGCGGGCCCACTGCCCTGAGGGCAACCTCATGGGGCGGGCCGGCATTCCCGGGGCCGGAGGTGACCCGCACGGCGGGCGCGGGGGCCTCGGCCGGGCCTGGCGGGCCGGGCCTCAGGCGGAGGCCCGCTCGATCTCCCTGGGGGCCAGTTCCGCGTGCTCCAGGATGTCCTTGAGGTGGCGCTCCACCACGGGAAGCACCTCGTCGATCGTCACCTCGCGGCCCAGCTCGTACGAGAGCGACGTCACACCCGCGTCGCGGATGCCGCACGGCACGATCCGGTCGAACCAGGTGTTGTCCGGGTTTACGTTGAACGAGAAGCCGTGCATCGTGACGCCCTTGGCGACGCGGATGCCGATCGCCGCCAGCTTGCGGTCCTCGCGGCGCTGGCCCGCGTTGGACGGCGCGTACTCCGGGCCGTTGAGGCGGGCGTCGAACTCGTCGTCGCTCAGGCGCGGATCGAAGTCGAGGGAGAGGCCGCCGAGCCTGGGGCGCTGCTCGACCGGGTCGCCGAGCACCCAGACGCCGCTGCGGCCCTCGATCCGGGTGGTCGCCAGAGCGAAGTCGGCGGCGGTGCGGATCAGGGCCTCTTCGAGCCGGCGCACATGCGCGACGACGTCGACCGGGCGCGGCAGCTTCTGGATCGGGTAGCCGACGAGCTGGCCCGGGCCGTGCCAGGTGATCTTGCCGCCGCGGTCCACGTCGATCACCGGGGTGCCGTCCAGGGGGCGCTCGCTGTCCTCGGTGCGCCGGCCGGCCGTGTAGACCGGCTGGTGCTCCAGGAGCAGACAGGTGTCGGTGATCTCGTCGGCGAACCGGGCCGCGTGCACCCGGCGCTGCTCGTCCCAGGCCTCCTGGTACTCGACCGCGTCCTCGCCGAATCCCAGCCGGACAAATCGCAGCTCGTTCACGCCAGTTCCCCTGTCGAACGTCTCGGATGCTCTCGGATGTTCCCGGATGCGATGGATGCGCGTCCTCATTCACTGTACGACCGTGTTCGAGGCCCTTCGTACGCCCCCTGGAGCCGGCAGAAACGGCACGTCACCACACGATCGGATGAATGCGGGGCGAAGGCGACGGCACCGGCCGTATTGACCGCTAAATTCTCGCCGTTCCATGAGGGCTGCACACTCGGCCCGGAAGGCAGGAGAACGCAGAGCTGATGACGGAACGACCCTCGCAGCGCACCCCCAACCGCCAGCTCGCCGCACTCATCGCAGAAGCCGGGTTCTCCAATGCCGGCCTCGCCCGACGCGTTGACCAGCTCGGACTTGAGCACGGCCTGGACCTGCGCTACGACAAGACCTCGGTCACGCGGTGGCTGCGCGGCCAGCAACCGCGTGGCACCACACCCGCACTGATCGCCGAGGTGTTCACCCGGCGGCTCGGCCGCCGGCTCTCCGCACAGGACCTCGGGCTCGACGCCTGTGCGCCGGTGTACGCCGGCCTCGAATTCGCGGCGACACCCGAGGAGGCCGTCGACATCGTCAGCGGCCTCTGGCGCAAGGACTCGGGCAGCCACGCCGAACTCCGCAAGATCGCGTTCACCCCGGCGGGCCTGGTGGTCCCGAGCCGGGACTGGCTGATCGGGCGCGCGGACGACCGGGTGGGACGGGGCGAACCGAACCCCTCGGCCAACGTCACCCGCATCCCCGTCCAGGGCCGCGCATCGGTGCCCCGCCAGCGCACCACCGACCGGGGCCCGGGACAGCGGGTCACCAGCGGCGACATCGCGGCGCTCCGCTCGGTCGGCGAACTGTTCCGCACCCTCGACCACGCCTACGGCGGGGGCCACGCACGCCAGGCCCTGGTGCGCTATCTGGAACACGAGGCCGAGCCGATGCTGCGCGGCACCTACGGCGAGAACGTGGGGCGCCGCCTGTTCGCGGCCGCGGCGGACCTGACGAGACTGGCCGGCTGGACCTCGTACGACATCGCCGCTCACGGGCTCGCCCAGCGGTACTTCGTGCAGGCACTGCGGCTGTCCCAGGCCGCGGGAGACCGGGCGTACGGCTCGTACGTGCTGGTCACGATGAGCCGCCAGGCCGTCTACCTCGGGCACGGCCGCGAGGCGGTGCAGCTGGCCCGGGTCGCCCAGCAGGGCGTGGGAGCCGCGGCGCCGCCCGTCGTGCAGTCGCTGCTCAACGCGGTGGAGGCGCGCGGGCACGGCGTGCTCGGGGAGGTCAGGGCGTGCACCGCCTCACTCGTGCGGGCCGAACGGGCCCTGGAGAGCGCGCGGCCAGGCGACGACGTGCCGCACTGGGCGCGGTTCTTCGACGAGGCGCAGCTCGCCGACGAGTTCGGCCACTGCCACCGCGACCTCCAGCAGTACCGCGCCTGCGCCCAGCACGCGGAGCGCTCCCTGCAACTGCGCGCCCCCGGCTACGCCCGCTCGCGCCTGTTCTGCCGGGTCGTGCTCGCCACGGCCCGGCTCGGCCTCGGCGAACTCGACCAGGCGTGCGCGCTGGGCGCGGAGGCGGCCCAGCAGGCGAGCGAGATGCGCTCGGCCCGCGCGGTCGAGTACGTACGCGACTTCGAGCGGCGCCTTGAGCCGTACCGGGACGCGGCCGCGGTACGCACCTACCGGGACCGGGTGGCCGCGCTGGGGTGAGGAGGGGGCCATGCGGCACTGGTCGAGGCGGCCGCCCCGGAATCAGGCCGCCTTGCGGATCACCTCCGGGGCCGCCTGCCAGGACCGGACGCCCAGGTCGGTGAGGATCGCCCGGGCGGCGCGGCGGCCCGAGTACAGGGCGCCCTGGACGGTGCTGGTGTCGCGGTGGTCGCCGCACACGTACAGCCCGGCGAGGAGCCGGACCGGGCGGCGCAGGTCGTGCGGGGCGGGCATCGAGGGCACGGCCTGCGGGGTGTGGTGCAGGGCGAGCAGGTCCCAGTCGGACGTGGACGTGGCGTACAGGGACGCCAGTTGGCGGCGTACGGCGCGCTCCACGTCCCGGGGCGGAGTGCCGAGCACGGTCGAGGTGATGAGCGCCCGGCCGTGCGGCGCCCGGCTCGGGTCGACCTCGCTCATGACCGACGTGTACGCCACCGGGCCGCTGCGGTCCGCGTCCAGGAGCAGGGCCGGGTCGGCGAGCGGGGAGCGCGGAGCGGCGTGGTGCAGCACGGTCAGCGGATGGAAGGCGGGCACCCGCAGGCCCGGCAGCAGCTCGGCGGCGGCGAGGGCGTCGGTGGCCAGGAGCAGGGAGCGGCAGCCCAGGACGCCGTGGTCCGCGGTGGTGACGGAGGTCGTCGCGACGGAGGTCACCTTCACGTCCGTACGCACCGTGCCGGGCGGCAGGGCGGCCGCCAGCAGCTCCGGCAGGGTGGCCGCGCCGCCCGCCGGCACGCACAGCCGGCCGCGCGCGAAGCCCCGCAGCGCGACGTCGGCGCAGCGGCTCGACGTGGTCAGGTCCGGGTCGCAGAGCAGGGCGGAGAGCAGCGGGCGTACGAAGCCGTCCAGGGTGCGGGCGGGCAGACCCCGGCCGGACAGCGCCTGGCCGATGGGCAGTTCGGGCCGGGCCGCGATCCGCTCCAGGGAGGTCGCGGCCAGCTTGGCGAGTGCCTTGCCCAGGCGGGCCTGGTCCAGTGCGCCGCCGAGCGGGGTGGCGGTGCCGCGCGGGGCGCTCGCGCGGGCGCGTGCCGCAGCCAGTGCGCCCCTCGCGCTTCCTGTCGCGCCCGCGCGGTAGTGCCGGCCCTCGCTGTGCACGAGGACGCCGGGCGAGAAGGGGCGCAGTGGCAGCTCCTCAAGGCCCGGGGTGCGGGCGAGTTCCGGGTACGAGGTCGACAGCAGCTGCCCGATCCGGTCCAGCCGGAACCCGTCGACCGAGGCGGTCGACATGCGGCCGCCCACGCAGGGGGCCGCCTCCAGGACGCTGACCGTGACTCCCGCGCCGGTCAGCTGATGAGCGGCCGACAGGCCCGCGAGCCCGGCCCCCACGATGAGTACGTCCGCATGGTGTGCGGTGCTGAGCACGTGGCCCTCCCCGAGGTAGGCGCGGTAGGTGGAGGCCTCATGCCCCCAACTGGCCCACGGAATGCCGGAGTTCGAGGAGAGAGTAGGGAGGTTCTGGGGGGTGGCGCTGCGCGCGTGCGGGTGGGTGTGGGTGCACGGTGGGGCGCACGGCCGTTCGGGGGTGGGGTGCGTGTGCGCAGTTCCTCGCGCCCCTTGATCCGCTTTCGGGTGCGGGCCGTGGTCGCTTTTCGCGCAGTTCCTCGCGCCCCTGACCCCCTTTCGGCTGCGGGCCGTGGTCGCTTTTTGCGCCGTTCCCCGCGCCCCTTAACCCCGTTTTCGGGTGCGGGTCGTGCGCGGTTGCTCGCGCAGTTCCTCGCGCCCCTAACCCCCTTTCGGCTGCGGGTCGTGGTCGCTTCTCGCGCTGTTCCCCGCGCCCCTTAGCCCACCTTCGGGTGCGGGTCGTGCGTGGTTCCTCGCGCAGTTCCTCGCGCCCCTTGAGGGCGTCTTCAGGCTCCTGCTCCTCGCGAGGGAGTGCTCTGGCCTCCTAGTGCGTCGCCGACCCAACCGCGTCCTCGATGCTCGGGAAGGCGAAACTGAAGCCTGCCGACAGCAGGCGCCGCGGCAGGACGCGTTGTCCGGCCAGTACGTCCCCCGCTGCCTCGCCCAGAGCCGCGCGTAGCGCCACGGCGGGCACCGGGAGCAGGGCCGGGCGCCGCAGGACCCGGGACATCGCCGCCGTCACCTCCCGGTTCGTGACCGGCTCAGGCGCCGTCAGGTTCACCGCCCCGGACAGCGAATCCGTATCCACCAGGAACCGCAGCGCCGCGACCTCGTCGTGCAGGGAGATGAAGGACCAGTACTGGCGCCCGCTGCCGAGCCGGCCCCCCAGGCCCGCCCGGAACAGCGGGATGAGCTTCGCCCAGGCGCCGCCGTGGCGGGCCACCACCAGGCCCGTCCGCGCGAACACCGTGCGGATGCCCGCCTCCTGGGCCGGGGCCGCCGCCTCCTCCCACGCCACGCACACCGAGGGCAGAAAACCGTCGCCCGGCGGCGCGGACTCGTCGACCGGACGGCCGCCCGTGTCCCCGTAGTAGCCGATCGCCGACCCGCTCACCAGCACCTTCGGCGGAGTGTCGAGGGAGGCCAGCGCCTCGGCGAGCGCCGCCGTGCCCAGCACCCTGCTGTCGCGGATCTCCTTCTTGTACGCGGCCGTCCAGCGACGGCCGGCCACCGCCGCCCCGGCCAGATGCACCACCGCCTCACAGCCGGCAAGCCCCGCCGCGTCCACGTACTGGCGCTGGGGATCCCATTCCACCTCGTCGGGCGCGTCCGGGAGGCGCCGTACCAGACGCAGCACCTCGTGCCCGTCCGCCCGCAGCGAGCGCACCAGCTCCGCACCGATCAGTCCCGTCGAACCCGTCACCGCGATCTTCATGAAAATCATCCTCGCGCTTCTGAGCCCGCATGGCACAGTGACGGTATGCCCGAGCCGTACACCGAGCCCAGTGCGTCCAGTACGCCCCGTGTCTCTGCGCCGCCGCCGTTCATACGCCCCGCCCGTCGCTCCGACGAGGACCGGCTCGGCGTGCTCACCCGGGACGCCTGGTCGCCGCTGCACGCCGTGGCGCCGCGCCCGGCCGCTCCGTACGAGCCCTTCTTCGACGACCGGCACGAACCCTCCCACTACCTCGTCGCCGAGGTGGACGGTGACGTCATGGGGTTCATCCGGGTGGTCCCGCCCACCCCGCTCGCCAGCAACCGGCACGTCCGGCAGATCCAGGGGCTCGAAATCGACGAGGCCGCGCGCCGTCGCGGTGTCGGCCGTGCGCTGCTGCGCGCCGCGTACGAGACCTCCCGCCGGCAGGGCGCCACCCGGCTCACCCTGCGCGTCCTCGGCCACAACGCCCCGGCCCGCGCGCTGTACGAGGCGGAGGGCTTCGTCGTCGAGGGCATACAGCCGGGCGAATTCCTCATCGAAGGCGAGTACGTGGACGACGTCCTCATGGGGCGCTCCCTGCTCGACAGCTGACCCACGACACCGGACTTCGAGAGCAGGGCAGGCACCGTGTCCCCTTCCACCCACTCCGCCGCGGCCGCGGCCGACACCGCCCGCACCGCCCTGCGAGGGCTCGACGCGATCCGCGCCGAGCTCGCCGCGATCTACCGCGACCTGCACGCGCACCCCGAGCTGTCCTTCGCCGAACACCGCACCGCGGCCGAAGTCGCGCGCCGGGCGCGGGAGTACGGGTGTGAGGTGACCGCGGGGGTCGGCGGCACCGGCGTCGTGGCCGTCCTGGCGAACGGGCCCGGGCCCGTCGTGCTGGTCCGCGCCGACATCGACGCGCTGCCGGTGACCGAGCAAACCGGCCTGGACCACGCCTCCACCACCGAGGGCGTCATGCACGCCTGCGGGCACGACATGCATGTCAGCTGTCTTCTCGGCGCGCTCAAACTGCTCGCGGACGCCCGCGCGTTGTGGAGCGGCACCGTCCTCGGGGTCTTCCAGCCGGCCGAGGAGGTGGGGCGCGGCGCGCGGGCCATGCTCGACGACGGGCTCTACGAGCGGTTCGGGACGCCCGATGTCGTGCTCGGCCAGCACGTGGGGCCGTTCCCGGCCGGGATGGTCGGCGCGCACGCGGGCCCCGCCTTCGCCGGCGCCGACGCGCTCAAGGTCGTCCTGTACGGCAAGGGGGCGCACGGCTCGCGGCCCGAGGCGTCCGTCGACCCGGTGGTGATGGCCGCATCGACCGTGCTGCGGCTCCAGACGATCGTCTCGCGCGAGATCCCGGCCGGTGAGACGGCCGTCGTCACGGTCGGCGCCCTCAACGCGGGGACCAAGGACAACATCATCCCGGAGGAGGCCGAGCTGAAGCTCAACATCCGTACGTACACCAAGGATGTGCGCACGAAGGTGCTCGCCGCCGTCGAGCGGATCGTGCGCGGCGAGGCGGCCGTCGCCGGGGCCGAGCGCGAACCCGACATCACGGAGATCGCCTCGTTCCCCGTGCTCGTCAACGACGGCGCCGCGACGGCCCGCACGATGGCCGCCATCGGCGCGGTCATCGGCGCGCACCAGATGCTCGACCCGGGGCCGGTGACGGGCAGCGAGGACGTCGGCCTGTTCGGTACGCACGCCGAAGTCCCGGTCTGCTACTGGCTGTTCGGGGGCGCCGACCCTGCGGTGTACGGCGCCGCGGCGGCCGCGGGCACCCTCGACGAGGACATTCCGTCCAACCACTCGCCGTTCTTCGCCCCGCTGGTCGAACCCACGCTGACCACCGGTGTCACGGCCCTCACCACGGCCGCGCTCGCCTGGCTCGACGCCCGGTAGCCGCCGCGTCAGCGGCCCAACAGGCGCATCCCGCCCGTGAGTTCGCGCAGGCAGCGCACCGCCAAATCGGCGGGCGAGCCGGGGCCGGACGCCGGGGCGTCGGTGGCGGCCCATGCCTCAAGGGCCACCCGGATCGCGTCGGTGGCCGCGGCCGCCGCCAGGCGTACCTCCAGGGCGTCCGCACCCGGCCCCGCGAGGCGGGCGAGCACGGGCAGCAGGCGTTCCTCGGAGTCCTGGTTCACCCGGTACCAGACCGCGCGCAGCGCCGCGTCCTGCTCGGCCGCGCGCAACAGCCCCCTGGTCCACCGCAGCTGCTCGGCGGCGTGCGGGTCGGGCGCCGCGAGGGCCTGCCGCACCGCGGCCTCCAGGGTCTTCGCCAGCGGCCCCGGCTCGGCGGCTTCGAGCAGGGCGCGCCAGCGTTCGGCGCCGCCCGAGAGCAGCGGGCCGACCGCGTCCTGTTTGGAGCGGAAGTAGCGGTAGAAGGTGCGCAGCGCGACCCCGGCGTGCCGGGCGATGGCCTCGGCGGTGGTGCCGTCGGGCCCGTGCTCGGCGAAGAGCGCGGCCGCGGCGCGGGCGATGTCGAGCTGGGTGGCGGCCTTGCGGCGCTCGGTCAGCGAGGTCTGGGGCGGGGCGGGCTGCGGCACGG
This sequence comes from Streptomyces sp. NPDC048416, assembly GCF_043200435.1. Taxonomy (NCBI): domain Bacteria; kingdom Bacillati; phylum Actinomycetota; class Actinomycetes; order Kitasatosporales; family Streptomycetaceae; genus Streptomyces; species Streptomyces sp. NPDC048416. The sequence continues at coordinate 100,164 of NZ_JBICXU010000013.1, read as the reverse complement.
GCTGGGTCACCTCGTCAGCGTACGCCCGCCACCACCGCGTATGCATGAAGTGACACGATGGCAAAACGTGCCACCCAGGCGTACGGTGGTGTCGCCCGTCCGGAATGCCGGGCGCCACCTCCAAGAAAGCTGGACCGCGATGAGCACGTCTCCCGTCACCGACCGCTACGAAGGTCGCCGCGCCCTGGTCACCGGCGGCGGCTCCGGCATCGGGCAGGCCACCGTGCTGCGCCTGCTGGCCGAGGGCGCCCACGTGGTCGCGGCGGACATCAGCGAGGCCGGCCTGAAGGACACCGCCGAGAACGCGGGCACCGGCATCGGGCGGCTGACCACGCTCGTCGTCGACATAGCCGACGAGGCCTCGGTGCGCGAGGGCGTCGCCGCCGCCGTGTCGGCGCTCGGCGGGCTCGACGTACTGGTCAACGCGGCCGGCATCCTGCGCTCCTCGCACACCCACGAGACGAGCCTCGCCGACTTCACCCAGGTCGTCACGGTCAACCTGACCGGCACCTTCCTGATGATCCGCGAGGCGATCCCGGCACTGCTCGAAGGCAATGGCGCGGCCGTCGTCAACTTCAGCTCGACCTCGGCGATGTTCGCCCACCCCTACATGGCGGCGTACGCGGCCAGCAAGGGCGGCATCCAGTCGATGACGCACGCGCTGGCCGCCGAGTACGCCAAGCAGGGCATCCGCTTCACCGCCGTGCAGCCCGGCTCGATCTCCTCCGGCATGACCGACGGCAGCGGCGCCTCCCGGTCAAGCGTGGGTCCCGGCCTGCCCGCCGACGCCGACATGTCGCTCTTCGTGAAGCTCGCCCCGGCCATCGGGCAGGGCTTCGCGGGCCCGGAGACGGTGGCGTCCGTGGTCGCGATGCTGGCCAGCGACGACGGTCGTTTCATCACCGGCACCGAGGTCCGTGTCGACGGCGGCACGCACTTCTGAGCCGCCGGGCCGAAGAGCCGCCGGTACCCGAGCGAGGCGAGGGGGCCGGGGCTCATCCCGTCCCGAAGCGTTCCCACAGCCGGGGGAAGCGGGCCGCGAGCGCGGACTCGTCCTCGAAGTCCAGCGGGGTGCCCTCGGGCTCTTCGGGCTGCGGCGTGATGCCGAGGTCGGGCGCCACGACGCCGGTCAGCTGCTCGTACGCCTCGTCCGCCGCATAGCCCAGCTCCTCGCCGTCGCCGTCGACCTCCTCGTCGAACTCGCCGAGCAGGTCGGCCAGCACATCGGGATCGTGCACCGCGCCCTCGAAGATCTCGCGGCCCTGGCCGATGAGCCAGCAGCGGAAGTAGTCGAACGCGTCGTCACTGGCCCCGTCGAGCAGCACGGCCGCGGCGCCCCACACGTCCCAGCGGTAGGCCCGGTTGTAGCGCGCCTCGAAGTGGCGGGCGAAGTCGAGCACGGAGTCGGGGTCCAGCTGCACCAGCCGCTCCACGAGCAGGTCGGCCTGTTCCTCGGGGTCGCCGTCGGCGGCCTCGCGGGTACGGTCGACGATCTCCCAGAACTCCGTCTCGTCCATCACGGAACCAGCATCGTGGGTTGGGGCAGACGGCGCACGCGGAGCGGCACTTTTCGTCCGGTTGGCGCTGCCTGCCACCCCTGGCACATCTGTCGCCATGGGGTCCGCGAGGCGTGCACCCGCAACCCGCCCTGCGGGACCCGTCATTCCTCAAGGGGACGCAGCGGCGTGGCGACCATGTCCCAGCGCGAATCGAACCAGGCCTGCACCTGCTGGAACTCCGCACGTTCGAAGGACCGCGCCCCGTTGCCCTCCGCGGTGGCCGGAAAGAGGGTGTCGCTGTGCAGTTCCAGTACTTCTATGGACGCGGCGTCGACCAGGATGCGGGTCGTGCGCAGGAAGTAGTAGCCGGTCAGCATCTGGGTGCCGTTGATGAGGTAGCGCTTCTCGCCCGGCACCGTCGGCAGGCCCCGGATCTCCACGGACACCGAGCCGACCGTCCCTTCCTCGGCCAGCTGGGTGAGCGAGTGGTGCAGCGCCTCCGCGTACATCCGGATGACCCGGCGCAGCCGGCGCAGGGGGCGAAGATCCAGCGGGTCGTCGAGGTGGCGCGGGTAGGGGTGATGGGTGTCCAGGTCCGGCACCAGGACCCGCACCCGGACCGACCGCGGGGCGGCGCGGTCGCCGAGCCGGATGAGCTCGGCCTGCTGCTGGACGGCGCGGGACAGCTCCTCGGTGTGCAGCGACCAGACGTCGAGCGAGACGTGGGGCGCCTCGAACGCGCGGGAGATGTAGTAGACCAATGGCCGCCCGATGGCAGCCTGGCGGGCCACCCGCGCGCCCCGGCCCGACACCCCGGCCTCCAGGAGCTGGTCCTCGCGCAGCAGCTGCAAGGCCTTCTGCACGGTGCCGCGTCCGCAGCGGAAACGCCGCATGAGCTGCTCCTGTTTGGGCAGCGCGTCGCCGGGCGCCGGGACACCGTTCTGGATGTCCTGGCGCAGCGCGTCGGCCACCAGTCGGTAGCGGGGGATCTCCCCGATGCCGTCCCGGTCGGCCCCTGTGGTCTGGGTCGTCACCCCGAGAGGCTACAACTCGCGGTCAGGACACGACAGATGAGCGCATGAAGCGACCAACTTCCGTACTTGCCCGCCCGGTTGCCCGGTCTGATCGGTCAACTCGCCAATGGCATAGTCGTGTTGCCCAATATGCAGTCGGTTGGCCATAGATGGCAGCCATTCACGCCGGGTAGGAGGAGGGAACACAATCGCCGGCCAGTGAGGGCACCGAATCGTCAGCGTGCGCGGTCCGTGGCGGCGACAACCGGAGGAGGTGTTCCATGGGACTGGAGACGCGCGTGCAGATCGTCCTCGAACTGCTGTCGAACGCGGGTGTGGTGTCCCTGCTCGGCCCGTCGGGGCTGCTGGTGCTGGCCCTGGGCGTACTGCTCACGAAGAGCGGCGGTCGCACGGAGCGCCGGGAGCCGCGGGCCGTTCCGGCCGGGCCACGCACGAACCTGGTGTGCGTGGCGGCCGTCATTCTGGTGCTTCTGCTGATCGCCGCGGTGTGAACCACCGGGCGGGCCGCCGATCCGGCTCGTTCGCCCGGGGCGCCCGCTCCGGATCCGGGTCAGTTCACGTTCGGATCCATGGGGCGGGCGATGGTGTTCCACAGCGAGTCGAACCATTGCTGGGTCTGTTCGACATAGCTGCGGGTCACCTGGTCGTCGTCCACCACGGTGTGCCGGAAGAGCATGCCTTCCACTCCGAGCATGTCGTAGATCTCGATCGGATTCCGGTCGAGATCCACCGTGCGTTCCGTCACCTGGTAGTGGCCGGCCAGGACCTCCCGGCCATTGAGGATGTACACCTTCTGGGTCGGGGTGATCGACACCTTGCGGGCCTCGACGCTCACGTCCGGGACCAGGTCGCGGACCTTGAGCATGCGCAGCGAATGGCGCAGCGAGCCGTAGATGTGGTTGCTGGTGATCCGCAGCCGCTCGCGCGGCCTGATGTTCCGCAGGTCGCCGATCACCTGGGGGAGGGCCAGCGGGGCCTCCGCGTCGGGCAGCAGGATGCGCACGGCCACCCGGCGCGGGCCGGAGCCCTCGGCCTGCACGGCGACCAGCGGGCCGGCGAGCGCGGAGGCCAGCGTCTCGCCATTGAGGCAGTACGCGTCGATGGTCACCTCTTCCTCGCGGAAGCACTGCGCCACCCGCTCGCCGAGGAAGACCCCCGCGGGGCGGGGTGAGTGACGGCGCGGCCCCGGCACCTCGCGCCGGCCGGCGGGCGCGGACGGGGCGGCGGGGCGTGCGACCGTCGGGGGTGTGCCCTGCTGGGCCCGCCTGATCAGGCCCTCGCGCTCAAGGAGCTCGACGGCGCCGCGGACCGCGCCGCGCGGCACGGCGAACCGCGCGCCGAGTTCCGCCTGGGTCGGCAGCCGCTCACCGACCCGCAGTTCCCCACCGGAGATGAGGGCGCGCAGACCATCGGCGACCACATCCCGCGGACGACGCTGTCCTTCGGCGGAAGCACTGTCTCCAGGCACGCCTCAATCCTACAACGCCCTGCCAATGAGGGCGAGTTGCCTGCGGCGGCCTGCCAATGGGTATGCGGGGGTGGGCAGTTGCACCCCGCGGGGCTTTGGGTGCGGGCCGTCCTGGGCTGGTCGCGCAGTTCCCCGCGCCCCTTGGCGGCGTGGGGTGGGCCTGGGTCGGAGGGTGGCCCCGGCCCCTTGGCAGCATGGCGTGAGCCCGGGTTGGAGGGTGGCCCCGGCCCTCTTGGCGGCATGGGGTGGGCCCGGGTCGGAGTTGTGGGCCTTGGCGGTGTGGGGTGGGGCCCGGGTTGGGGGCCGGGTTACTGTGCGAGCGAGATGATGGAGAACACCCCGCCCTGCGGATCCCGCAGCAGCGCGAACCGCCCGGGCGGAATCGTGGTCGGCGGCACATGGACGTCCCCGCCCAGTTCACGCGCCTTCGCCGCCGCCGCGTCGCAGTCCTCGACCTGGACGTACACCATCCAGTGCGGCGGCACCTCCGGCGGGAAATCGCCGTTCATCCGCATCATGCCGCCGAAGCTCTCACCGTTGAGCTTCCACTCGGTGTACTCGGGGGTGCCGTACGGCTCGGCCGCGACGTCGTCCCAGCCGAACACCGCCCGGTAGAACGTCGTCGCCCGGTCCGTGTTCCGGGTCAGGAGCTCGAACCAGACCATGCTGTTCGGCCGCGCCACCACCCCGAAGCCCTTGTGCTCCTTGGGCTGCCAGACGCCGAACACCGCGCCCTCGGGGTCGGCGAACACCGCGAGCCGGCCCGAGTCGAAGACGTCCATGGGGCCGGCCACGACGGAACCCCCGTTCGCGGTCACCGCCTGGGCCGTCGCGTCGGCCGACTCGACCTGGTAGTACGCGAGCCAGGCCACCGGCTGCCCGGGCGCCATGCAGGGCCCGTACCCGCCGACGTAGTCGTCGCCGAGCAGGAACATCCCGTAGCCGCCCGCCTCCTCCATCGGCACGTCCGCGCCCTGCCAGCCGAAGAGCCCGCCGTAGAAGGCCTTGGCTGCGGGCACGTCGGTCGTCGAGAGGTCGGCCCAGGCGGGCGCCGACGGGCGGTTGTAGATCTTCATGCGGTGCTCCCGGAGTGGTGACGCCCCCGGTCGACCATTCACGCACGCGTGCCCCGCCCCGGCAATCGGGACGGGGCACGCGTGCGTACCGGATGCGGCCTACAGGCCGTAGCGCTCGCGCGCTTCCTTCACGGCCGTGACCGGGACCTCGCCGCGCCTGGCGAGCTGAGCGAGCGCCGCGACCACGATCGACTGCGCGTCGACGCCGAAGTGACGACGGGCCGCCTCACGCGTGTCGGAGAGGCCGAAGCCGTCCGCACCGAGCGAGGACCAGTCCTGCTCGACCCACTGCGCGATCTGGTCCGGGACCTGGCGCATGTAGTCGGAGACCGCGAGGACGGGGGAGTCCACGCCGTCGAGCGCCTTGCGGATGTAGGGGATCCGCTCCTCGCCGCGCAGCAGGGCCGCATCGGCTTCGAGGGCGTCGCGCCGCAGCTCGGTCCAGGAGGTGGCGGACCACACGTCGGCGGCCACACCCCACTCCTCGGCGAGCAGTTGCTGGGCCTGAAGGGCCCAGTGGATCGCCGTGCCGGAGCCGAGCAGCTGGATGCGCGAGGCGTTCACTGGGACGGTGACGCCCGCCGACTCCGCCGTGTTGAAGCGGTACAGGCCCTTGACGATGCCCTCGTCGATGCCCGCGGGCTTCGCCGGCTGCGGCATCGGCTCGTTGTAGACGGTGAGGTAGTAGAAGACGTCCCGGTCCTCGCCCGGGGCCGCCTCGCCGTACATCCGGCGCAGACCGTCCTTGACGATGGCCGCGACCTCGTAGGCGAAGGCCGGGTCGTACGACATCGCCGCCGGGTTGGTCGCCGCGATCACCGGGGAGTGGCCGTCGGCGTGCTGAAGGCCCTCACCGGTCAGCGTCGTACGGCCGGCGGTGGCACCCACCAGGAAGCCGCGGCCCAGCTGGTCGCCGAGCTGCCACATCTGGTCGGCCGTGCGCTGCCAGCCGAACATCGAGTAGAAGATGTAGAACGGGATCATCGGCTCGCCGTGCGTGGCGTACGCGGACGACGCGGCGATGAAGTCGGCCATCGAGCCGGCCTCGGTGATGCCCTCGTTGAGGATCTGGCCGTCCTTGGCCTCGCGGTAGTACATCAGCTGGTCGCGGTCGACCGGCTCGTACGTCTGGCCCTTGGGCGAGTAGATGCCGAGCGAGGGGAACAGCGACTCCATGCCGAAGGTGCGGGCCTCGTCCGGGACGATCGGGACCCAGCGCTTGCCGGTCGTCTTGTCGCGGATCAGGTCCTTCATCAGCCGGACGAACGCCATGGTGGTGGCCATGGACTGGTTGCCGGAGCCCTTGTCGAACGCCGCGAACGACTTGTCGGCCGGGGCCGGCAGTGCCTCGATCGCGTGGCTGCGGCGGGCCGGGGCCGGGCCGCCGAGCGCCGCGCGGCGCTCCTGGAGGTAGCGGACCTCGGGGGAGTCGGCGCCGGGGTGGCCGTAGGGGACCTGGCCGTCGACGAACTGGGCGTCGGAGATGGGCAGTTCAAGAAGGTCACGCATGTTCTTGAACTCGTCGTTGGTGAGCTTCTTCATCTGGTGGTTCGCGTTCTTGGACGCGAAGCCCTCACCGAGGGTGAAGCCCTTGACGGTCTGCGCCAGGATGACGGTCGGCGCGCCCTTGTGGGACAGGGCGGCCTTGTAGGCGGCGTACACCTTGCGCGGCTCGTGGCCACCGCGCGAGAGGTGGAAGCACTCCAGGATCTTGTCGTCGGAGAGCAGCTTCGCCATCTCGACGAGCGCCGGGTCCTTGCCGAAGAAGTCCTCGCGGATGTAGGCCGCGTCGCGCGTCTGGTACGTCTGCACCTGGGCGTCGGGCACCTCGCGCAGACGGCGGACGAGGGCGCCGGTGGTGTCGAGCTGGAAGAGCTCGTCCCAGGCGCCGCCCCACAGCGACTTCACGACGTTCCAGCCGGCGCCGCGGAACTGGGCCTCCAGCTCCTGCACGATCTTGAAGTTGGCGCGGACCGGGCCGTCGAGGCGCTGAAGGTTGCAGTTGATGACGAAGGTCAGGTTGTCCAGACCCTCGCGGGCGGCGAGCGCGAGGGCCGCCGTCGACTCGGGCTCGTCCATCTCGCCGTCACCGAGGAACGCCCACACGTGGGAGTTCGAGACGTCCTTGATGTTCCGGTTGGTGAGGTACCGGTTGAAGCGCGCCTGGTAGATGGCGGAGAGCGGGCCCAGACCCATCGAGACGGTCGGGAACTCCCACAGCCAGGGCAGGCGGCGCGGGTGCGGGTAGGAGGGCAGGCCGTCGCCGGCGGACTCCTGGCGGAACTTGTCGAGGTGCGCCTCGGTGAGGCGGCCGTCGAGGAAGGCGCGGGCGTAGATGCCGGGCGATGCGTGGCCCTGGATGTAGAGCTGGTCGCCGGATCCGTCGCCCTCCTTCCCGCGGAAGAAGTGGTTGAAGCCGGTCTCGTACAGCCAGGCCGCGGACGCGAAGGTCGCGATGTGGCCGCCGACGCCGTACTTCGAGCCACGGGTCACCATGGCGGCCGCGTTCCAGCGGTTCCATGCGGTGATCCGGCGCTCCATCTCCTCGTCGCCGTCGATGACGGGCTCCGAGGAGGAGGGAATGGTGTTGACGTAGTCCGTCTCCAGCAGCTTCGGCAGGGCGAGGCCCGCGCCTTCGGCATGCTGGAGCGTGCGGCGCATCAGATACGCGGCCCTATGCGGGCCGGCGGCCTTGGCGACGGCATCGAGGGAGGCCGCCCATTCGGCGGTCTCCTCGGTGTCACGGTCCGGGAGCTGGTCGAGCTCACTCGGAAACTTGGCTACGGGGTCGATCACGATCGCCGCCTTCCGGACAGGAGGGGGGTGGAGAAATAGGGGCCTTTGTCTGGCAGGACGGGGCCTTGGACCGGTGAGTCCGCCGTTGACTGTATGCCGACGATCGATGATCGATCAAAGTATGAGCCCAAAAACTTGCTCGAATCGCGAAAGTCGGCACAGGGTGCCGCTGATCCGGGCACCCGGTGCCTTGTTTTGGAAGGGGCAGACGCCCGGCCCCGAGTCCGTCAGGCGCTGCGCGGCGCGCACCCGAGGACATGCGCCTTCACCAGCGGGCCGATGGCCGGATCCCGCCGCCGAAAGGCCGCGACCAGGTCCTCGTGCTCCTCCGCGTACGACTTCTGCACGGTGCCGAGCCAGCGGATCGAGAGCGCCGTGAACACCTCGATGCCCAGGCCCTCCCACGTGTGCAGCAGCACGCTGTTGTCGGCGGCCCGCACCAGCTCCCGGTGGAAGCCGACGGTGTGCCGCACCTGCGCGGTGCCGTCGGCCGCCCGGTCCGCCTCGTACAGGGCCGCCACGTGCGGCTCAAGGGCCGAGCAGTCCTCAGCAAGACGCTCGGCCGCGAGCTCGGCCGCGATCTGTTCGAGACCGGCCCGCACCGGATAGCTCTCCTCCAGGTCGGCGGCGCTCAGACTCCGTACCCGTACGCCCTTGTTGGGGGCCGACTCGATCAGGCGCAGGCTCTCCAGCTCCCGCAGGGCCTCGCGCACGGGCGTCTGGCTGACCTGGAGCTCCACCGCGATGCGCCGCTCCACGATCCGCTCACCCGGCTTCCAGCGCCCGCTCACGATCCCCTCCACGATGTGCTCGCGGATCTGCTCGCGCAGCGAGTGGACGACGGGCACGGTCATGGGGGGCTCCTTAGGGTCTGCCCGGCGGATCGTGTCTGGACGCGGGGCCCTGGCAGGCGAGCGGTGACCTGCCAAACAATACGGCCGCGTCCCCGTCCGGAAGTGCCCGGACGGGGACGCGGCCGCTGGTGAGACGAGTCTTACAGCCGTCCCACGGTGCCTTGGAGAGCCTTACAGGCCGAGCTCGACCTCGAACTCGCCGGCCTCCAGGATCGCCTTGACGGTCGTCAGGTAGCGGGCGGCGTCGGCGCCGTCCACCAGACGGTGGTCGTAGGAGAGGGCCAGGTACGTCATGTCACGGACACCGATGACGGTGCCCTCGGCGGTCTCGATGACCGCCGGACGCTTGACCGTGGCACCGATGCCCAGGATGGCGACCTGGTTCGGCGGCACGATGACGGTGTCGAACAGCGCGCCGCGCGAACCGGTGTTGCTGATGGTGAAGGTCGCGCCGGACAGCTCGTCCGGAGTGATCTTGTTGCCGCGGACCTTGCCGGCCAGCTCGGCCGTGGCCTTGGAGATGCCGGCCAGGTTGAGGTCGCCCGCACCCTTGATGACCGGGGTCATCAGGCCCTTCTCGGAGTCCACGGCGATGCCGATGTTCTCCGAGTCGAAGTACGTGATGGTGCCCTCGTCCTCGTTGATCCGGGCGTTGACGACCGGGTGGGCCTTCAGCGCCTGGGCCGCCGCCTTCACGAAGAACGGCATCGGGGACAGCTTGACGCCCTCACGGGCGGCGAAGGCGTCCTTCGCCGCGTTGCGCAGCTTCATCAGCTTCGTGATGTCGACCTCGACGACCGTGGTCAGCTGGGCCTGCGAGTGCAGCGCCTTCATCATGTTGTCGCCGATGACCTTGCGCATGCGGGTCATCTTGACCGTCTGACCGCGCAGCGGGGACGCCTCGACGGACGGGGCGGCCTTCTTCGCGGCAGGGGCGGCGGCCGGAGCGGGAGCCTTGGCGGCCTCCGCGGCGGCGATGACGTCCTGCTTGCGGATGCGGCCGCCGACGCCGGTGCCCTTGACCGCGCCCAGGTCCACACCGGACTCGGAGGCGAGCTTGCGGACCAGCGGCGTGACGTACGCGCCGTCGTCACCGGAGGTGGCGGCGGGGGCGGGCGCGGCCGGAGCCTGAGCGGCCGGAGCCGGAGCGGGCGCCGGAGCAGCGGCCGGAGCCTGGGCCTGGGGCGCCGGAGCCTGAGTGGCCGGAGCGGCGGCGGGGGCCGGAGCGGCGGCGGGCGCCTGAGCGGCCGGAGCCGCAGCCGGGGCCGGGGGCTGAGCGGGCGCCGGGGCAGCGGCCGGAGCCGGAGCCGGGGCGGCCGCAGGGGCCGGGGCGGCCGGAGCCTGGGCGGCGGCGGGAGCCGCGCCCGGGGCGCCGATGACGGCGAGCTTGGCGCCGACCTCGGCGGTCTCGTCCTCGCCGACCACGATCTCCAGCAGGACACCGGCGACGGGCGCCGGGATCTCGGTGTCGACCTTGTCGGTGGAGACCTCGAGCAGCGGCTCGTCCTCGGCCACCTCCTCGCCGACCTCCTTGAGCCAGCGGGTGACGGTGCCCTCGGTCACGCTCTCGCCGAGCGCGGGAAGGACGACGTCGGTGCCCTCGGCGGAGCCGCCGCCGGTGGCGGCCTCGGCCGTCGGGGCCGGGGCGGGGGTCTCGGTCTCGGTGGACGGCGCGGCCTGCGGAGCGGGAGCCTCCTGAGCGGGGGCCTCCTGCGCCGGAGCCTGCTGCGCCGGGGCGGCCTCGGCCGCCGGGGCGCCCGAGCCGTCGTCGATGATGGCGAGCTCGGCGCCGACCTCGACGGTCTCGTCCTCGGCCACCTTGATGGAGGCCAGGATGCCGGAGGCGGGGGCGGGGATCTCGGTGTCGACCTTGTCGGTCGAGACTTCGAGCAGCGGCTCGTCGGCCTCGACGCGCTCGCCCTCGGCCTTCAGCCAACGGGTGACGGTGCCCTCGGTGACGCTCTCGCCGAGCGCCGGAAGGGTTACGGAAACCGACATGGTTTCGGTTGCTCCTTACGAATTGCGGGAAGTGGTCGTCGCGCCCGGGGGCTGTCAGTCGTGGGAGTGCAGCGGCTTGCCGGCCAGGGCCAGGTGGGCCTCGCCCAGCGCCTCGTTCTGCGTCGGGTGCGCGTGGATGAGCTGCGCGACCTCGGCCGGCAGCGCCTCCCAGTTGTAGATCAGCTGGGCTTCGCCGACCTGCTCGCCCATACGGTCACCGACCATGTGGACGCCGACCACGGCGCCGTCCTTGACCTGGACGAGCTTGATCTCGCCCGCGGTCTTGAGGATCTTGCTCTTGCCGTTGCCCGCGAGGTTGTACTTCAGAGCGACGACCTTGTCCGCACCGTAGATCTCCTTGGCCTTGGCCTCGGTGATGCCCACGGAGGCGACCTCGGGGTGGCAGTACGTCACCCGGGGCACGCCGTCGTAGTCGATCGGGACGGTCTTGAGACCGGCCAGACGCTCCGCCACCAGGATGCCCTCGGCGAAGCCGACGTGCGCGAGCTGGAGCGTCGGGACCAGGTCGCCGACGGCGGAAATGGTGGGCACGTTGGTGCGCATGTACTCGTCGACCAGGACGTAGCCGCGGTCCATCGCGACGCCCTGCTCCTCGTAGCCGAGGCCCTGGGAGACCGGGCCGCGGCCGATGGCGACGAGCAGGACCTCGGCCTCGAACTCCTTGCCGTCCGCCAGCGTGACCTTCACACCGTTGGCGGTGTACTCGGCCTTCTGGAAGAAGGTGCCCAGGTTGAACTTGATGCCGCGCTTGCGGAACGCGCGCTCCAGGATCTTGGAGCTGTTCTCGTCCTCGACCGGCACGAGGTGCTTCAGGCCCTCGATGACGGTGACGTCGGTGCCGAAGGACTTCCACGCCGAGGCGAACTCGACGCCGATGACGCCGCCGCCCAGGATGATCGCGGACTGCGGGACGCGGTCCAGGGTCAGCGCGTGGTCCGAGGAGATGATCCGGTTGCCGTCGATCTCAAGACCCGGCAGCGACTTCGGCACGGAGCCGGTCGCCAGCAGGATGTGACGGCCCTGGACACGCCGGCCGCCCACGTCCACCGAGGTCGGGGAGGACAGGCGCCCCTCGCCCTCGATGTAGGTCACCTTGCGGGAGGCGACCAGGCCCTGAAGGCCCTTGTACAGGCCCGAGATGACCTCGTCCTTGTACGCGTGGACCGCGTTGATGTCGATGCCCTCGAAGGTGGCCTTGACGCCGAACTGGCCGGCCTCGCGCGCCTGGTCGGCGATCTCGCCGGCGTGCAGCAGGGCCTTCGTGGGGATGCAGCCGTTGTGCAGGCAGGTGCCGCCGAGCTTGTTCTTCTCGATCAGTGCGACGTCCAGGCCCAGCTGCGCTCCGCGCAGGGCCGCGGCGTAGCCGCCACTGCCACCGCCGAGGATCACTAGGTCGAAAACGGTGCTGGCGTCGTTCGCCACGTCACGTCCTCCATGCATGTGCGCCGTGCGCGGTCGTCGACGACCGGCGGCGGCTGGTATTCGGCCGCTTGTCTTCGGCCCTGTGGTGGGGGCCCTGTCCTGCCGAGAACCCATCTTCGCACTTGTTGACGGAAGGCGGGACGCGGGGCCGGGGTCTGAGACCGCCGATCGTCGGACGCGGCGGTCTCAGGAGGTGGCTCCACCGCCCCGCCGCGGCCACGGATTTCATCAACAGCGAAATCCGGCCGAAGCGAGACGGTACGGAGCGTGAACACGGGCGGCCCCGGCGCATATGCCCGGAGCCGCCCTGTGTGTCGGCTGTGCGCGGCCTGTCAGCCGAGCTCGCCCGCGGCGGTGCGCTCCGCCAGACGCACCAGGGTGCGCACCGAGGAGCCGGTGCCGCCCTTGGGGGTGTAGCCGTGCGGGGCGCCTTCGTTGTAGGCGGGGCCCGCGATGTCGAGGTGGGCCCAGGTGATGCCCTCGCCGACGAACTCCTTCAGGAAGAGACCGGCCACCAGGCCGCCGCCCATCCGCACGCCCATGTTGGCGAGGTCGGCGGTGGGGGAGTCCATGGTCTTGCGCAGGTTCGCCGGGAGCGGCATCGGCCAGGACTGCTCGCCGGCCTCCTCCGCGGTCTCGTGGATCGCGGTGCGGAAGGCGTCATCGTTGGCCATGACGCCGAAGGTGTGGTCGCCGAGCGCCAGCACCATCGCGCCGGTCAGCGTCGCCACGTCCACGATCGCGTCCGGCTTCTCCTCGGAGGCCTTCCACAGCGCGTCGGCCAGGACGAGCCGGCCCTCCGCGTCGGTGTTCAGGACCTCGACGGTCTTGCCGCTGTACATGCGAAGGACGTCACCGGGGCGGGTGGCGGAGCCCGACGGCATGTTCTCGGCCAGCGCGAGCCAGCCGGTGACGTTGGCCTCGACACCCAGACGGGCGGCCGTGACGACGGCGGCGAACACGGCGGCGGCGCCGGCCATGTCGCACTTCATCGTCTCGTTGTGGCCGGCCGGCTTGAGCGAGATGCCGCCCGAGTCGTAGGTGATGCCCTTGCCGACGAAGGCCAGGTGCTTGGCGTTCTTGGCGTGCGTGTACGAGATCTTCACCAGGCGCGGCGGGTTCTCGGAGCCGACGCCGACGCCGAGGATGCCGCCGAAGCCGCCCTTCTCCAGCGCCTTCTCGTCGAGCACCTGCACCTTGAGGCCGTGCTCCTTGCCCGCGGCGGAGACGACCGCGGCGAAGGCCTCGGGAGTCAGGTCGTTCGGCGGGGTGTTGACGAGGTCGCGGGCGCGGTTGATCTCCTCGCTCAGCGCGAGGGAGCGCTCGACGGCGGCCTTGTGGGCCTTGTCGCGCGGCTTGGCGCCGAGCAGCGTCACCTCGGCGAGCGGGCCCTTGGCGTCGGCGCCGCGATCCTGGTATGCGGTGAAGGCGTAGGCGCCGAGCAGGGCGCCCTCGCCGATCGCCTCGATGTCCTCGGCGGCCTCGATGGGCAGCGCGAACGCGGCCTTCTTGATGCCGTGCAGGGCGCGGGCGGCGTTGCCCGCGGCGGTGCGCAGCACCTCGGAGGCGTACGCCTCGTCCGCCGCGGGGACGGCGCCGAGGCCGACCGCGAGGACGAAGGGCGCCTTGAGGCCGGAAGGCGAAGCGGCCTTGGTCACCTCACCCTCGGCACCACTGGCGCCAAGGGTCTCCAGGACAGCGGCGAGCTTCCCGTCGAACGCCTTGTCCACGGCCTCGGCGCCCGGCGCGACGACCAGCCCACCCTTGGGGCCTGCGGCCTTGGCGACGCCGACGACGAGGGCGTCGGCGCGCAGCGTCGCCGCACCGGCAGTGCTGAGAGTCAGAGCAGTCACGGTGGTGAGATCTCTCTTCCTTGAGAATCCTGTGGAGTGTTCGACCGTCGTGTGGGCCGGCCGAGGCCCGGTCCATCGTATTTGGGGCGGGTCGACCACCAGCCACGAGCCTACGCGCGGTGACGGCGTTCGATAGCGGTGGCCTTAATTCACTCATCCGTGGTGTCTCTTTCACGTTTGGCCCACACACTCCGTGAGAGCTCCGTCACACTCACCTCGATCGGGCACAGGGGGCCACGTGCCCCTTTGCATCATCACCACAGGTCCTCCGCGCAACACCGTGCGCGGAGGCTCTATGAGGGGGGACACATGAAGGCGAAGGCCTTGAACACGGGCAGAACCAGGCTGGCGCTCACCGCGCTGATGGCTGCCGGACTTCTCACCACGGCCATCCCGGCCGCCGACGCGGCCGGCACGATAGCGCCGCGCATCGACCTGAAAGTGCTGGTCCTCGACGACGGCGGAAGCGCGGTCGGGGCCCTCGTGGCCGAGCTGAAGAACACCGGAGTGCCGTACCAGACGGTCGCGTTGGGGGCGGCGGGGCGGCCGACGATCAACGCGGCCTTCCTCAGTGACGCGGTGAGCGGGCGCCCGCGGGCCAAGTTCCAGGGCGTGGTCGCGCCCAACGAGATCCCGTTCGGCTCCGCCGACTCGGCCGAGCAGACCGCTCTCGCCACGTACGAGAAGACCTTCGGGATCCGCCAGGTCGACGCCTACACCTGGGCGCACCCCGAGGTCGGGCTCGACTACACCGACCAGCCCGGCGGCTTCTCCGGGCCCCTGGACGGCGTCACGACGCAGGTCAGCGCGGCCGGCAAGGCGGGGCCCTTCGGCTACCTCGACGGGCCGCTCACCTTCGAGGACAACGACCCGGCCGTCCCCGAGAGCTACGGCTACGCCGCCCACCCCAGGGACGGCTTCACCAGCTATCTCGACGCGCCGTCCGGCGGCTCCATGCTCGGCCAGTACGCCCACGACGGCCGCAACGAGCTGGTCGTCACCTTCGCGTACAACCAGTACCAGGAGCAGTTCCAGGCGCTGTCCAAGGGCATGGTGGAGTGGCTGACCCAGGGCATCCACCTCGGCCAGAGCCGCAACTACTTCTCGGTGCACGTGGATGACGTGTTCGCCCCCGACTCCCGCTGGGACAGCGTCAACAACTGCACCCCGGGCGACCTCGACTGCCCCGAGGGCGGCGCGAACAACCCGGACATCCGCATGACGGCCGCCGACGCGCAGTACGCGGCGCAGTGGGAGGCCACCAGCGGCTTCACGCTCGACATGGTGTTCAACGGCGGCGCGGGCGAGGAGTGGAAGTCCGAGAACGGCGGCACCGACGCGATGGCCGCCCAGCTCATCGCCGACAAGGCCAAGTTCCGCTGGGTGAACCACACCTACACCCACGAGTTCCTTGGCTGTGTGCAGGACACCACCGTCGTGCCGTGGGTGTGCAAGAAGAACACCGACGGCTCCACCCAGTGGATGAGCCGTGCGGACATCTCGGCACAGATCGCGCAGAACTACACCTGGGCGACGCAGAAGGGCCTGCCGGTCGACAAGAGCGAGCTCGTCACCGGTGAGCACTCCGGCATGAAGGTCCTGCCGCAGCAGCCCGACGACAACCCCAACCTCGCGGGCGCCTTCGCCGACAACGGGATCAAGTGGGCCGGCAGCGACGCCTCGCGCGAGCCGGACCAGCGCGCGGTGGGGGCCGCGCTCACCGTGCCCAGGCACCCGATGAACGTGTACTACAACGTCGGCAAGGCCGCCGAGATGACCGACGAGTACAACTGGCTCTACACCTCCAAGGCCAGCGGCGGAAGCGGCATCTGCGAGGACAACCCGGCCTCCACCTGCATGACGGCGCCGCTCGACACCGCCACCGGCTACCAGTCGTACATCGTGCCCCGCGAGGCCAAGACCGCGCTGTCGCACGTCCTGTGGAACGACCCGCGGCCGACGTACGTCCACCAGTCCAACCTGGCCGAGGAGCGCATCCTCTACCCCGTCCTCGACAAGATCCTCGGCGACTACAAGGCGCTGTACGCCGACAACGCGCCCGTCGTGAACCTGCGCGAAAAGGACGCGGGAACCGAATTCTCCCGCCGGGCGTCCTGGGACAAGGCACTGGCCGCCGGCACGGTGACCGCCTACCGGATCGGGGACGCCGTCACCGTGCAGGCGCCCAAGGGCGTGGTGGCACCCATCACGGCGCCCGAGGGCACCCGCAAGCAACTGTTCATCGGCACCACCGCGTTCGGCACCGCCTACGCGGGACTGCGCTCCGACTGGTCATCGCCCGAGCTGCTTCAGACGTCGATCACGCTGAAGCTGCCGGCCGTACCGACCGTCTGATCGCTCGTCAGCACATCAGCACGACAGCTTGTCCGGGGGGACAACCATGCCGAGCAGTGGCCGTCATGTCACCATGCTCACGGAAGGTACGTATCCACACATTCACGGGGGTGTGAGCACCTGGTGCGACCAGCTCGTACGCGGCATGCCGGAGGTCGACTTCAATGTCGTCGCCCTCACCGGCAGTGGCCGTGAGCCGGTCGCCTGGGAGCTCCCGGCCAACGTCTACCGGCACACGGCCTTCCCCCTGTGGGGGCCGCAGCCCGGCAGGCGCCGGCCGCTCCTCGGCAAGGAAGGGCGCCGGTTCACCGACACCTGGGAGCGCTTCCTGCTCGCCCTGCTCGACCCGGAGTCCGGGTGCGACTTCGCCTCGGCCCTGTACGGCCTCGCGGAGCTCGCCCGGGCCGGGCGGCTCTCGGCGGCGCTGCGCTCCGAGGCGGCCCTGAAGTCGCTGATGTGGATCTGGACGATGCCGCACCTGGCCCTGTCCAGAGCGAAACCCACCGTGTATGACGCCCTGACCGCGACCGACCTCCTGGAACACGCACTGCGCCCGCTGTCCGCCCGCGTTCCGGCGGACAGCGTGGCGCACGCGGTCAGCAGCGGCCTCGCCACGCTGCCCGCGCTCGCCGCGCAGTACTTCGACGGAGTGCCGTTCCTGCTGACCGAGCACGGCATCTATCTGCGCGAGCGCTACCTCGGCCACCGCACCGGCGAGCAGAGCTGGCCGGTCAAGGCGGTACTCCTGAGCTTCTACCGCGAGCTCAACACCCTGGGCTACCGCAAGGCCGACCTCATCACCCCGTGCAACCAGTACAACCGCCGCTGGGAGGAGCGCGGGGGCGCCCCCTCCGAGCGGATCCGCACCGTCTACAACGGGGTCGACCCCGACCTCTTCCCGCACGCCGGACCCGACCCCGACGTGCCCACCCTGAGCTGGTGCGGCCGCATCGACCCCATCAAGGACCTGGAGACCCTGATCCGCTCGTACGCCGTCGTACGGGCCGAACTCCCCGGCACCCGGCTGCGGTTGTACGGGGCCGTGCCGGCCGGCGGCGGGGACTATCTCACCCGGCTGGAGAAGCTGGCCGCCGAACTGGGCGTCAGTGACGGCATCTCCTACGAGGGCCGGGTCAGCGACACGGCGAGCGCGTACGCCTCGGGCAGCGTGGTGATGCTCTCCAGCATCAGCGAGGGCTTCCCGTTCTCGCTGATCGAGGCCATGTCCTGCGGGCGCGCCACCGTGTCCACCGACGTCGGCGGCGTACGCGAGGCGGCGGGGGACGCGGGGATCGTCGTGCCGCCGCGGGAACCCGCCGTCATGGCCGAAGCCGCCATCGGGCTGCTCCGCGACCACGCCCGGCGGACCGAACTGGGCGCCGCCGCCCGGCAGCGCGTGATCGACGAGTTCACCCTGCACCGCTCGGTGGAGTGCTTTCGCCGGATCTACCGGGAACTGGCCGGACTGCCCGAACCGGAACCCGCACGCGCCCCGTTCGGGCCCGAGGACGACTGGACCCTGCGGCTCGTCGACCCCTGGTACCGGGAACTGGCCGACGGGGTCGCGGCCGCCACCCTCGGCGGGGCGCCGCGGTGAGCCGGTCCCCGTGGCCCGGCGGGGACGAAGGGCAGGACACCCTGCCCTTCATCCCGCGCCAGCGGCCACCCGCGCCGGCCGCCGACGACCCGGTCGCCCAGCTCGCCCACCGTCTGGAGGATTCGATAGCCACCGCCGTCCACCCGGACGAGATAGCCGCGCTCATCGAGGCCGACGGCATGAGCGACGACCGGATCAGCACCGACTACGGGCACCCCGACTCCTTCTCGCTGGCCGAGGAGCTGTACGGCCGGGTCGGGCGCCGCTGTCCCGCGGCGCCGGCCCCGCCCGCCCAGCCCTGGCACACCCACCTCGGCTCCTGTCTCCTGCGGGGCCTCGTCTTCGCCCTGCCCGGACTCGCCTACGTCCTGGGCGGGCCCCTCCTGGCCGGCCCGCCGGCCGCACTCGGACTGCCCGCCGGAACCCTGGCGCTGCTCGCCGGGACCGTCACCGGCTGGGTGTGGAACCAGTCGCTCTCGCACCGCGCCCACTCCTGGCTCAGCCTCGCCGACCGCCCGGCCGCGGTGCGGGCCCTGCGCCTGGGCGCCCCGCTCGGCGCCGCCCTGAGCGCGCTGGCCGCGCTCGCCGCGGCCGGGCCCGGCGATCTGCCCGCCGCCGCGTTCGCCGCCGGCCAGTGCTGCTATCTGGCGGCGGCCACCGCCCTGCTGGTGCTCGGCCGTGAACGCGCCCTGCTCTGCGCCCTGTTGCCACTGACCCTGGGAGCCGTGCCGGGCCTGCCGCCCGCCGTCGGACCGGCCCTGCTGCTGATCTCGCTGATCTCGGCGGTGACCCTCGCCGTGCGCACGCTGCGCGCCGAGCCGGCCGGGCCGGGTCCGGGCGGAGCCGTCCAGCCCCCGCTCACGGCCTCCGTCCCGTACGGCCTCTTCGGGCTCGGCGCGGGGGTGCTCGTCCTGTACGCCGCCCTCGGTGACATCTTCCGGCACGGCTCGGCGGGTGCGGTGGCCGGTCCGTCCGCGGTCGCCCTCACCCTCAGCATGGGCCCCGCCGAATGGCTCCTGCACCGCTTCCGCGCCCAGAGCCTGGCCGGGCTGCGCAGCACGTCGGGCGCGCGCGGGTTCCGCGGCTCGGTGACCGGCACCGTGACCCTGTGCCTCGGCGCCTACCTGCTGGTCCTTGCCGCACTCGCCGAGACGGGCACCCGGCTGTGGCCGCACGCACCGACGCTGACCCTCGGGCGCCTGGCCGCGCTGCTCCTGATCGGCGCGGTGCTGTGGACCGGGCTGCTGCTCCAGTCGTTCGGAGCGGCGGTCGGCGCGGCCGTGGTGTGCTGCGCGGCGGCCGTCGCGCAGACCCTGACGCTGGTGCTCGCGGCGCCGCCGTCGACCGCTCTCGTGGTGTCGGGGGCCGCGGCCGCGTTGCTGGCCGCGCTCGCCTGTGTCCTCCTGGGGAGGGCGACCGCGCACCGTCCCTGACCCGGCCGCCCCCCGAGCCCACCGAGCGCCCCTGCGAGGAAGCACATGAGCAAACTCCTTGTGCCCTACTACGAGCACCCGGCCGAGCGCCCCGAAGCCTGGGACGCGCTGATCGCCGCCGCGCCCTCGCTGTACGGGGTCGTCCTCAACCCGGCCGACGGCCCGGGGAGTTCGCCCGACCCCGCCTTCGCGGCGGTGGCCGGGCGGCTGCGCTCGGCGGGCGTACGGGTGCTCGGCTATGTGGACACCGCCTACGGGCGGCGGCCGCCGCAGGACGTGGTGCGCGAGGCGGTGCGCCACCACGACTGGTACGGCGTGCACGGGCTGTTCCTCGACCAGGCGGCCACCAGCGCCGTACAACTGCCGTACTACGCGGACCTGCGGACCGCGCTCGCCGCGACCCACGACACCTACGTCACGCTCGTCCTGAACCACGGCGCCGTCCCGCACCCCGGCTACGCCCGGATCGCCGACCTCCTGGTCACCTTCGAGGGGCCCTGGTCGGCGTACCGGCCGGCCGGTCCTGCCGGACCCGACATCTGCCACCTGGTGTACGAGGCGCCACCGGACGCGGTCGCCCAGGCACCGGTCCACTGCCTCGTCCCGGGCCGACTCCCGCATCCCTGGGGCACGTTGCCGCACCGCTTGGCGCCCGCCCGGTGAAACGCCCGCTCCTGTCGCTCCTGCTCCCGCTGCTCCTGCTCGCGGCGTGCACCGGCTCACCGGACCGCCCCGAGGAACCCGACGAAAGGGACGGCGGGGACACCGCGCCCCCCGGCCCCTCCCGCCCCCACTGGCAGCCGAAGCCCGGCCTGACCTGGCAGTGGCAGCTCAAGGGCACGCTCGATCCGACCGTCGACGCCCAGGTGTACGACATCGACGCCGTCGACCAGGACGCAGCGGCCGTCGCCGACCTGCACCGCAGGGGCCGCAAGGTCATCTGCTACGTCTCGACGGGCGCCTGGGAGGACTGGCGGCCCGACGCGAAGCGGTTCCCCAAGGACGTGCTCGGCAAGGGCAACGGCTGGAGCGGCGAGCGCTGGCTCGACATCCGCCGCACCGACGTCCTTGAACCCCTCGTCGCCCAGCGCCTCGACGGGTGCGTGAAGAAGGGCTTCGACGCGGTCGAGCCCGACAACATGGACGGCTACGCCAACGACACCGGCTTTCCCCTCACGGCCGCCGACCAGATCGCGTACAACGAACTCGTCGCCCGCCTCGCCCACGACCGGGGCCTCGCGGTGGGCCTGAAGAACGACCTCGACCAGATCCCGCGACTGCTGGCCCACTTCGACTTCGCGGTCGACGAGCAATGCGCCCAGTACCACGAGTGCGACAGGCTCACGCCGTTCGTGAAGGCGGGCAAGGCCGTCTTCCACGCCGAGTACGAGCTGACCCCGGACCGCTTCTGCGCCCAGTCCAAGCGGCTCGGCCTCAGCTCCATGCAGAAGAAGTACGACCTGATGGCGTGGCGCCGGGCCTGCTGAGGGGCGCGGGGGTCAGCCGAGGGCCAGCGCGAGCAGCGTCACCGTCGCCGAGGCCTCGGCGACGGCACCGAACACATCGCCCGTCACCCCGCCGAACCTGCGCACACAGCGGTGCAACAGCGCCTGCGCCACGGCGAGTCCGGCCGCGACGGCCAGCGCCCAGTGCAGCGCGGGCCACGGCCCGAACACCCACCCCGCGCCCGCGCAGGCCGCCGTCACCAGGGCGGCCACCGCGAGCGCCCGGCGGATGGGCACCGTGCCCGCCACCACCGCGCCGAGGCCGTCGGGGCGGGCCGCCGGGACCCCGCGCCGCGAGGCCAACGTCAGGGAGGTGCGGGCGGTCAGCGCCGAGACGACGACGGCGGCGGTGCCCCGGGCCCAGCCGTCCTGCTCGAACAGGTGGGCCAGCGCGGCGACCTGGGCCAGCAGGCAGAACAGCAGCGTGACGACGCCGAAGGGGCCGATGTCGCTCCGCTTCATGATGCGCAGCGCGTCATCGGCGGGCTTCGCGCTGCCGAGCCCGTCGGCGACATCGGCGAGGCCGTCCAGATGCAGACCCCGGGTGAGCACCGCGGGCACCGCCGTGGCCACCACCGCCGCGAGCGACGCGCCCGACCCCAGCGCCCAGCACCCCGCGCCCGCGGCCGCCGCGCACAGGCCGACGGCGAGCCCGGCCAGCGGGGCGAGCGTCATGCCGGCGCGGGCGGCGGCGCGGTCCCACCGGGTGATGCGGGCGGGGAAGACGGTGAGGGTGCCGAAGGCGAAACGTGCGCCGTGCAGGGCCTTGCTTGCGTTCACCCGGCGCAGGCTATCTTGCGCGCTCCGCCCGCCCACGGCGGTAAATTGCGCATATCGGCGCAAACAGGAGCGGGTGGGATGGGTCACTGGTTCTACCGGAACATCACCGAGCCGGGCAAGCTCCCCACGCTGCTCGCGCTGACCGCGTTCGTCCTGACGTTCCTCGTCACGCGCTCCATCACCCGGCTGATCCGGGCGGGACGCGGCCCGTTCGGGAACATCAAGCCGGGCGGCCTCCACATCCACCATGTGGTGCCCGGGGTCATCCTCACCATCGTCGGCGGCTTCGGGGCGGTCGGCAGCGGCCGGCACGGGGTCGCCCCGGCCGTCTTCGCCGTGCTCTTCGGGATGGGCGCGGGTCTCGTCCTCGACGAGTTCGCGCTGATCCTGCACCTGGACGACGTGTACTGGAGCGAGAACGGGCGCAAGAGCGTCGAGATCGTGGTCCTGACCGCCGCCCTCATGGCGCTGGTGCTCGCCGGGTTCTCACCGCTCGGCGTCAACGACGTGAGCCCCCAGGAACAGCAGGACCGCGGGTCGTTCATCGCCACCCTCGTGGTCAATTTCTGTTTCGTCCTTATCGCCCTGTTCAAGGGCAAGGTGCGGCTCGCGGTGCTCGGCGCCTTCGTGCCCTTCGTGGCACTCTTCGGCGCGGTCCGGCTCGCCCGCCCCGGCTCCCCGTGGGCCCGGCGGTTCTACCGCGGGCGCCCGCGCGCGCGGGCCAGGTCCGTGCTGCGGGCCTACCACCACGACCGGCGCTGGTCGGCGCCGCGCCGACGGCTTCAGGACTGGATCGGCGGCGCGCCCGACAAGCTCCCGGTCCGCCGCCCCTGATCGCGGCGGCGGCGCCGGTTCTGCCGTGTCCAGGTGATCCAGCAGATCGCGGCGACGGCGATGAGCGCGGCGACGTGCTCCTTGCCCGCCAGGTTGTTCTTGAGCACCACCTCGACGATCATCGAGGCCACCACGACCGCGGCCGTCCAGTACGCCCGGTAGCGCCAGCACACGTACACGGCGAGGGCGACGACGGCAGCCGAAGGCCCCGTGTCGACCATGTCGGCCGCCGACGCGGGGAGGCCGAAGACGCTGTCCGGGCCGATGTGGATGCCGACCCGTGCGTACAGGGTGCCGGCCAGGGTCGCGGCGTACGCGATGAGCAGCATCCGGCCGCGCCCGATGCAGATCTCCGCGATGCCGAACACGAGGAGCACCTGGAGGAGCGCGCCCCACACCGGCAGGTCCAGGGCCGGCACGAAGAGCGAGAAGGGGGTGCGCAGGAGCGACAGCCACAGCGGGTACTCGGCCTTCACCGAACCGATGATCTGGATCGGCCGGAAACCCCAGGACTGGTTCTGGATGATCTGGAAGACCGAGGTGAGGGCGACCGCCGAGAGGGTGAGCCGGACCGCACGCAGGCGCCGGGTGCGCAGCGCGTACGTCACGGTCGCGACCAGGGGCCCCCATTCGCGCTGTGCGAACCGGCGCACCCCTCTTCGTGCCGCACCGCTCATCTCTGCGACTCCAGGTGTCTGCGGTGCAGCCACTTGGGCAGGCCGGGGGCTTCGAGGAACCCCTCGGCGCGCGCGGACGCGATGGCGATGCGCGGCAGGTCCGCACTCTTCTCGAACAAGGTGAACCGTGGCTCCCAGATCGGCCGGTACTTGGCGTTGGACCGGTACAGCGACTCGATCTGCCACCAGCGGGAGAAGAAGCTGAGGAGCGAGCGCCACAGCCTCAGCACGGGTCCCGCCCCGAGCTTCGAGCCGCGCTCGAAGACGGAACGGAACATCGCGAAGTTCAGTGAGACCTGCGTGATCTGGATCTCCTTGGCGCGCTGGAGGAGTTCGATCACCATGAACTCGATCAGGCCGTTCTCGGAGTCGCGGTCACGGCGCATCAGATCGAGCGAGAGTCCGTGGGGGCCCCAGGGCACGAAGCTGAGCAGCGCCCTCAACTCGCCCTCGCCGTCGAAGCATTCGAGCATCATGCACTGGCCGTCGGCGGGGTCGCCGAGCCGGCCGAGCGCCATGGAGAAGCCGCGTTCGGTGGCGCCGTCGCGCCAGTCGTCGGCCTTGCGCAGGAGTTCGTCCATCTCCTCGGCGGGGATGTCCGCGTGGCGCCGGATCCGCACGTCGTAGCCGGCCCGCTTCACCCGGTTGTAGGCCTGGCGCACGGTCCGCATGGCGCGGCCCTCCAGGGTGAAATCGGCGATCTCCACGATCGCCTCGTCGCCCATCTCCAGGGCGTCGAGACCGTGCCGGGCGTAGATCTGTCCGGCTTCCTCGCCGGCGCCGGTGACGGCCGGGATCCAGCCGTGCTCGCGGGCCTCGGCCAGCCACGGCTCGATCGCGCCGGGCCAGGCCTCGGGGTCGCCGATGGGGTCGCCGGAGGCCAGCGAGACGCTGTTGATGACCCGGTAGGTGACGGCGGCCTTGCCGGTCGGCGACCAGATGACGGCCTTCTCGCGGCGCAGCGCGAAGTAGCCCAGCGAGTCGCGCTCGCCCTGCTTGTCGAGCAGCGTCCGCAGCTTCTCCTCGTCCTCGACGGTGAGCGGGTCCACCGCCCTGCGGTTGCGGAAGGCGGCGAAGATGACCGCGATGAGGAGCAGGGTGGCGAGGACGTTGATGGTGACGTTGACCCAGCCCGGGGTGGTGACGCCCTGGGTGTGGCGGTCGTCGGGGACCAGGAACACGAGCCGCATCAGGCCGTAGCGCCAGCGTTGCAGGAACGTCGACTGGTCGGTGCCGTCATAGGTGTTGGTCGCGCTGACCAGGACAGCCGCGATCAGCGAGGTGACGAGCAGCCCGCCGACGGCGGTCACCACGGCCGCCAGCGGGTTGGAGCGGTCGCCCTTGGCGTAGAACTCGCGGCGGCCCGCCACGAGCGCCACGACGAAGGCCGTGGTGAGCCCGAGCGAGATCCAGTTCTGCGCGTAGCGGTGGAAGCCGGGCAGGGCCATGACATAGGCGAAGAGCAGCAGGAAGAGCCCGCCGAGCACCATGTTCAGGATCCAGGCGGCCCGTTTGCGGCGGCGCATCGTGACGGCGAGGAAGAGCGTCACGACGCCGGACGTGAAGCCGGCTTCGAGCAGGTACGGCGTGAAGTAGTCGTCCGTGTTGTGACGCCGAAGCCCCTGGCCGAGGGTGACCCACACGGCACTGAGGAAATTGATGAACGTCACGATGCGCAGGTACCAGACGGCGAACGCCGCGCCGTACCGCGACCCGGGGGTGCTCCGGTCCGTTCCTTCGGTGGTACTCAAGCGGACTTCTCCCATGAAACGCGATGATATGGGGGCAAAGCGTTCCACGGTGACCACGGGCGGAGCCGGGGGGAACCCCCCGATTCTGCCCGTGGCTCACTCGTCGCCGCTCTCCCGTGTGGTCTCCGTGCGCCGGTCGGTGCGCTCGGGCAGTTCCGCGGCCAGTGCGGCCGCGGCGGTCACGAGGGGAAGAGCGAGCAGTGCCCCGGTTCCTTCGCCCACTGTGACGCCATGGTCGAGCAGAGGGTTGAGCGCCATCCGGTCGAGCGCCTTGGCCTGGCCCGGCTCGCCGCTCGACTGACCCGCCAGCCACCACTCCGGAGCCCGGAACGCCGCACGCTGGGCCACCAGCGCACAGGCCGACGCGACGACCCCGTCCAGGATCACCGGCAGCCTGCGCACCGCGCACTGCAACAGGAAACCGGTCAGGGCGGCGAGGTCAGCGCCGCCCACCGCGGCCAGCAGTTCGAGCTGGTCGCCGAGGACCGGCCGCGCCCGGCGCAGCGCGTCGCGGATCGCGGCGCACTTGCGCATCCAGGCCAGGTCGTCGATCCCCGCGCCGCCGCGGCCGGTCACCACCGAGGCGTCCGTGCCGCACAGCGCCGCGATCAGGACCGCGGCGGGGGTGGTGCCGCCCACGCTGAGGTCGCCGAGCACCACGAGGTCCGTGCCGGAGTCGGCCTCCTCGTCGGCGATCCGCACGCCGAGCCGTACGGCCGCCTCCGCCTCCGCGACGGTGAGCGCGTCCTCGACGTCGATGCGGCCACTGCCGCGCCGCACCCGGTGGCGTACGACGTCCTCGGGCAGCAGCGCCGGGTCGCAGTCCAGGCCCGCGTCGACGACACGGACCGGGACGCCCTGGCTGCGGGCCAGTACCGCGACCGGGCTCGCCCCGTCCAGGACGGACCGTACGACGGTGTGCGCCGATGCGGCGGGACGGGCCGAGACACCGAGCGAGGCCACGCCGTGGTCGCCCGCGAAGAGGACCACGCGGGGCCGCTCGACGGCCCGGACCGGGCACGCGCCCTGCGCCGCCGAGAGCCAGGTGGCCAGCTCGTCGAGCCGGCCGAGTGCGCCCGGTGGCACGCTCTGCCGCTCCCGGCGTTCCTCGGCGTCACGCCGCACACCGTTGTCGGGGCGTTCGATCAGATCGGAGAAGTCGTCCAGGTTCAGCCTGCTCATCTGCCGAACAGTACCGCCAGCGGGCGCACTTCAGCCGCGCAGCGTGAGCGCCTGGCCCGCGACGACGAGCAGCACCTGCTCGCACTCGGCCGCGAACACCGCGTTCAGGCGCCCCAGTTCGTCGCGGAAGCGCCGCCCCGACGGCGTCGCGGGCACCACGCCGGAGCCCACCTCGTTGCTCACCGCCACCACCGTCCGCGCGGTGCCGCGCACGGCCGCGACGAGCTCGGCGGTACGTTCCTTCAGGGCCCGCTCGCCGCCCGCCGCCCACTTCTCGTCGTCCCACGCGCCGACCCGGTCCATCGCGTCGGTCAGCCACAGCGCCAGACAGTCGATCAGGAGCGGTGGCCCGGGCTCGGCCAGGAGCGGCGCGAGCTCGCAGGTCTCCTCCGTGCGCCAGGTCGCGGGCCGGCGCTCGCGGTGCAGTCCGACCCGCGCCGCCCACTCCGAGTCGCCCTCGCGGGAGCCGCCCGTCGCGACGTACACGACCCCGGGGAAGGCCGCCAGGCGCCGTTCCGCCTCCACCGACTTGCCGGAGCGCGCGCCGCCGAGCACGAGGGTGCGCCGGGGCAGGTCGGGCACCGCGTGGTACTCGCCGACGACCAGCGTCGTGCCGTCCGGCACCGCACGCGCGCCGAGCGCGGCGAGCCGGCGCTCCAACTCCCGCCCTGGCGGCACCTCGTGGCCGATGTGCACCGCGATCACGTCCGTCGCGGGACCGATGCCGCCGGCCGCCCGAAGCCGCGCCAGCGCGTCGGGCCGCCCGCAGACGTCCGCCACCACCATGTCGTACGGCCGCATCGCCGACGCCCCGGCGGGCGCCCCGCCCGGCGGCAGGTACAGCAGCCGTTCGCCGTCGGGCGAGGTCACCTCGTACCCGGTGCCCGGCGAGTCGAGCGGCACGGCCAGCACCCGGTGGCCGCTGATCAGCGTCAGCGTGCGGCCGTCGGGCACCCGGCCCGCGGCGGGCAGGGCAGCGGGCAGCTCGACCGCGGGGCCGTCGTGCGGATGGGTGAGCAGCACCTGGCGCACGCCGGTGAGCGAGTGCCCGGCGCGCGCGGCGGCGAGCGCCGCGCCCGGGGTGAGGTCGAGCAGCAGCGCGCCGTCGACGAGCAGGGCGGTCGCGGCGCGCGCGTCGCCGCCGCGGGCGACGGCGCACGCGGCGCAGGGACAGTCGGGGCGCGGCAGGCCGGCGGGGGCCCCGGTGCCGAGGAGAGTCAGTTCCACAGCCATGATCCTGCCGCGTCACCGGCCCTCTTGCGCGCCCGGTTACGCTGCGGGCAGCAACGCGACCCAGGAGGCGGACATGGCGTGGACGTGGCGTTTCGAGAAGTCGGACGGTACGGAGGTCGAGCCGGCGGTGACGCCGGAGGAGTTCACGACCCAGGGCGATGCGGAGTCCTGGATCGGTGAGGTGTGGAAGGACCTGCTCGAAGGCGGGGCCGACCAGGTCTTCCTCTTCGAGGACGGCACGAAGATCTACGGCCCGATGAGCCTGCACGCCGAGCAGGTCTGACGGCCGCGGGGCCCGGGTGCGGGGCCGCCCTGAAGGGGCTGGGGGCTCGTGATGCCCCCGGCCCCACCCGAAGGCGGGGTTGCCCGGGGCTCCGCCCCAGACCCCGTGCGCGCGTCCTCAATCGCCGGAGGGGTGGGTATGTCCACGCTGCCCGGCACGGGTACCGCCAGGGGCGCGGGGAACTGCGCGAGGGGCGGTCACGGTCCGCACCCGCAGGCGGGGTTGCCCGGGGCTCCGCCCCGGACCCCGGAACGCGCCTGAACGGCGCTCGTCCTCAATCGCCGGACGGGCTAGGTAGGTCGCCCTGCCCGGCACGGAGTAGCTGGGGGCGCGGGGAACTGCGCGAGACGCGGTCACGGTCCGCACCCGAAGGCGGGGTTGCCCGGGGCTCCGCCCCGGACCCCGTTCGGGCGTCCTCAATCGCCGGAGGGGCTGGGTATGTCCATGCCGCCCGGCACGAGTACCGCCAGGGGCGCGGGGAACTGCGCGAGGGGCGGTCACGGTCCGCACCCGTAGGCGGGGTTGCCTGGGGCTCCGCCCCAGACCCCGGAACGCGCCTGAACGGCGCTCGTCCTCAATCGCCGGACGGGCTAGGTATGTCGCCCTGCCCGGCACGAGCACCGCTGGGGGCGCGGGGAACTGCGCGAGACGCGGGCACCCCGCACCCGCCGCGGCCCCTCAGATCTCGCCCAGCGTGACCTCCGCCGTCTTCTTCGCGCCGTCGCGCGTGTACGTCACTTGGACCTTCTGGCCGGGCTTGTCCGCGGCCAGCGCCTCCGTGAGCGCGGTGATCGACAGGATGTCGGTGGCGCCGAGCCCGGTGATGATGTCGCCCACCTTCAGACCCGCCTTCGCCGCCGCGCCGTTCGCCGCAGTCCGCACGACCGCGACGCCGGCCGGCTGGTAGCCGGAATCGACCACGGTGCGTCCCGTGATGCCGAGCGCGGCCCGGCCGGAGTCGGTGACCTTGCCGTTCTTGATGATCTGGCCGGCGACCGTCTTCACCATCGACACCGGGATCGCGAAGCCGATGCCCGGGGCGGCGCTGCCGCCCATGTCCGGGTCGGTCGCGGCGAGCGTCGGGATGCCGATGACCTCGTCGTCGAGGTTCACCAGGGCGCCGCCGCTGTTGCCGGGGTTGATCGCGGCCGATGTCTGGACCATGTTGGCGATGGTCGCGCCGGTCCCGCCGCCGTCCCTGCCTTCCGACACGGTGCGGCCCGTTGCGGACACGATGCCCTGGGTGACGCTGGAGGAGAGCCCGAGCGGCGAGCCCATCGCAAGGACGATCTGGCCCATCTCGACCTTCGAGGAGTCCCCGAACCTGGCCGGTTTCAGGCCGCCCGGCACCGAGTCCAGCTTGATCACGGCGAGGTCCTGCTCGGGATAGGCGGCGACCAGCTTGGCGGTGATCGCCGAACTGCTTCCGGAGGCCGTCACCTTGAAGGTCCGCTCGTTGCCCACGACATGGGCGTTGGTGACGATGTGGCCCTGACCGTCGTAGACGATGCCCGAGCCGAGACTGTTGGACGCGTCGATCTGCACGACCGAGGGCAGCACGTCCTTGATGACCCGCTGGTAGTCGCTCTGGAGGCTGTCGGTCCCGCCGGAACCGTTGCGCTGGGCGGCCGACATGCTCGCGGACGGACGCGGCGACGCCTTCGGCGCCCCGGAGCCGGTGTCCGAACAGCCGCCGGCAAGAAGGGCGGTGGCGGCGACGACGGCGGCGGTCAACGGCAGCGCCGAACGGCGCACCCGGCCGGGGCGAAGAGATGCATCCATGGCAGGAGTATCCCTTTGGTCCGATATGACGGCCTGTCGGTGGGCCCGATCAGGTACCGGGGCGTCGGACCGGGGTCCACGCGCCGTACACCCCCACCCGGCGTCCCGTACCCCGACATCGCGGACCCGTACGCCAACATCACGGAGTCATCGCGGACCCGTACCCCCGACATCGCGGACCCGTCGCGGACCCGTATGCCGAAACCTCAGTCCCGCACGCCGAAGAGGTGCAGCAGCGCCGCGACCTGGCGGTAGGGGTCGGTGCGCCCGGCCCGGTCCTCGGCGGCGAGCAGCCGTTCCAGTTCCTCGGCGGCCGGCAGTTCCGCCTCGTTGGGCACGTTGTCGGTGAACACCCGCACCCCGTACCAGGTGTGCAGCGGCGCCGCGATCCCGTCGAGCGTGCGGGTCAGCGCGGCGAGCCGGTCTGCGCGGACCGGCAGGCCGATCCGGTTGGTGTACGAGGCGGTGTCGAAGGCCGCAAGGGCGCCCGGCCAGTCACCGGCGAGCCCGGGCCGCAGGGCCAGCGCGTCGGCGTTCCGTACGAGCAGCGAGAGCAGACCGCCGGGGGCGAGCATCCGGGCCAATCCCGCGAGCATCGCATCCGGCTCCTCGACGTACATCAGCACGCCGTGGCAGAGCACCACGTCGAAGGAGCCCGGCAGGAAGTGCACCCCGGTCTCGCGGCCGTCGCCCTCGATCAGGCGGACGCGTTCGCGAATGCCCTCGGGCTCGGTGGCCAGCGCCTCGCGGGCCACCTGGAGCATCGCCGCGTCCGATTCGAGCCCGGTCACCGAATGCCCGGCGCGGGCCAGACGCAGGGCCTGGGTGCCCTGGCCCATGCCGACGTCCAGGACGCGCAGCCGCCGGCCCACGGGGAAACGCCCGGATATCTGCTCGTCGAGATGACGGGCCACGAGCTCTTGACGGACGACATTGCGCAGCCCGACGAGACCCTTCAGCCAGGCGCCGGAGGCGCCGGTGAACCCGGACGGCTTCCCGCTCAGGGCTTCTCTCCGCGCTTGACCTGCGGCTTGGGCAGCCGCAGCCGGCGCATCTGGAGGGTGCGCATCAGGCCGTAGGCGACGGCGCCCTTCTTCGGCTCGTCCGGGAAGCGGGCGGACAGCGCCCTCTTCAGACGGAAGCCGAGCCCGATCGAGTCGAGCACGATGAGCACGATCACCACGAGCCACAGCAGCAGCGACAGGTTCTGGAGGCTGCCGATCCGGATCATCGAGAGCACCAGGATGATCACCGCGAGCGGCAGGAACATCTCGGCCACCGAGAACCGGGAGTCGACGAAGTCGCGGACGAACTTGCGCACCGGGCCCTTGTCACGGGCCGGCAGATAGCGCTGGTCGCCATTGGCGAGCGCTTCGCGCTGCTTGGCCATGTCGACGCGGCGCGCCTCGCGCTGACGCTTGGCGGCCTCCTTGCGGTCGGTCGGCACGGTCGAGGCACGGCGGCGCTGGGTCTGGGCCTCACTCCGCTTGGGAGTGGGGCGCCCCTTGGGGGCCTGCGGGTCGCGGGGCTGGGAGAGGTCCGCCGTCACCTTTTCGGTGGGGGCCTTCTCTGCGTTGGAGCGGCTACGGAACACAATCCCCAAGGGTACGGGGTGCCCGGCATGGACCCCAGGCCGGTGGGGAACGATCCCGCAACGCCTTGCGTCCTTGGAGGCGGGCGGTGCACTGTCCCCGAGGTTCACCTACTCCCTGCGCCGGACCGGCGGCGGGCGTAGTCGTCCTTGGGGATGAGCGCATCGGCGCCCGAACAGTGCGGTAATGGATGCAGGGCCCGTACTGTGGGTTCTGTTGCAGCAGCTGGAGCTGGAGTCGTTAAGAAGGGGGCGCGCGAAGCCCATGAGCGGTGTCATGAAGCGTATGGGGATGATCTTCCGCGCGAAGGCGAACAAGGCCCTTGACCGGGCCGAGGACCCTCGCGAGACCCTCGATTACTCGTACCAGAAGCAGCTGGAGCTGCTTCAGAAGGTACGCCGGGGCGTCGCCGACGTGGCGACCTCCCGCAAGCGTCTGGAGCTACAGCTCAACCAGCTCCAGAGCCAGTCCTCCAAGCTGGAGGACCAGGGCCGCAAGGCCCTCTCGCTCGGCCGTGAGGACCTGGCCCGCGAGGCCCTGTCCCGCCGCGCCTCGCTCCAGCAGCAGGTCACCGACCTGGAGACACAGCACCAGACGTTGCAGGGCGAGGAGGAGAAGCTCACCCTCGCGGCCCAGCGCCTCCAGGCCAAGGTCGACGCCTTCCGCACCAAGAAGGAAACGATCAAGGCGACCTACACGGCGGCCCAGGCGCAGACCCGGATCGCCGAGTCCTTCTCGGGCATCTCCGAGGAGATGAGCGACGTCGGCATGGCCATCCAGCGGGCCGAGGACAAGACCGCGCAGCTCCAGGCGCGGGCCGGCGCGATCGACGAACTGCTCGCGTCGGGCGCCCTCAGCGACCAGTCGGGCCTGGCGAAGGACGACATCCAGAGCGAGCTCGACCGGCTGTCCGGTGGTACGGATGTAGAGCTGGAGCTGCAGCGGATGAAGGCCGAGCTGATGGGCGGCGGGTCCGCAGGCAAGCAGGCCATCGAGGGCGGCACCGCCGCTCCCGAGGACAAGGCGCCGCAGCAGAGCCCGCGCTTCGACAAGCAGTGACGAACGGCAGGAGACGTTCATGATCGTCCGGATCATGGGGGAGGGGCAGGTGAAGCTGGCGGACGGCCACTTCACCGAGCTCAACAAGCTCGACACCGACCTCCTCGAAGAGATGGAGGCCGGTGACGAGGACGGCTTCCGCCGCACCCTCGGCGCGCTCCTGGACGCGGTGCGCCGCCTGGGCGAGCCCCTTCCCGACGACGCGCTCGAACCGTCCGAGCTGATTCTGCCGAGCCCGGACGCGAGTCTGGACGAGGTCAGGCAGATGCTGAGCGACGACGGTCTGATTCCGGGCTGACGCCGCCGGCCCGACCGGGCCCGGCCCCGAGCCGCTTGCGGCGCCCGGCCCCCAGCCGCTTGCCGCGCCCTTGTCCCGGGCCGGGGGAAGCGGATCCGGCCCCGGGCGCCCGGCCGTCACGGGGCCGGGGTACGGCGTCGGGCGGGCCGGGACGGCGTTCCCGCGTTCCGGGACCCTTACGGTAGGTGGCCGTGACCCTCATCGACCGGGCCCTGCCGTGGCTCAGGGCGCACCCGCTTGTCCTGGACGCGGCCCTCGCCCTCGGCGTGCTGATCTCCATGGTCATCGCGTCCTTCGCCGATCCGCACGGGCCGACCGGGCCGACCTTCGGCACCCGGACGCCCGGCGCGCGTTCCCTCGTCCTGATGGTGCTGGCCGCCCTCGCCCTCGTACCGAGGCGGCGCAGGCCCATGGCCGTGCTCGCCTGCACCAGCGCGCTCACCATGGTCGAGCTGTCGCTGGGCGCCCCGCCCGCCCCGGTGGCGATGAGCGCGGTCGTCGCCCTCTACACGGTCGCCGCCCACACCGACCGCCCCACCACCTACCGGGTCGGCGTGCTCACCATCGTCGTGCTCACCGGCACCGCCATGCTGCTCGGCACCCCGCCCTGGTACGCGCAGGAACACCTCGGGATCTTCGCCTGGACCGGCATGGCCGCGGCCGCCGGAGACGCCGTACGCAGCCGGCGGGCCTTCATCGACGCGATCCGTGAGCGCGCCGAGCGGGCCGAGCACGGCCGCGAGGAGGAGGCCAGGCGCCGGGTCGCGGAGGAGCGGCTGCGCATCGCCCGCGAGCTGCACGACGTGGTCGCCCACCACATCGCCCTGGTCAACGTCCAGGCCGGCGTCGCGGCGCACGTCATGGACAAGCGGCCCGACCAGGCCAAGGAGGCCCTGGCCCATGTGCGCGAGGCCAGCCGCTCGGCACTGAACGAACTCCGCTCGACCGTCGGCCTGTTGCGTCAGTCGGGCGACCCCGAAGCGCCCACCGAGCCGGCCCCGGGCCTCGCCGTGCTCGACGATCTGCTCGGCGGCTTCCGGCGCGCGGGGCTGCCCGTGGAGCTCGCCCGCACCGACGAGTCCCCGCTGCCCGCCGCCGTCGACCTCGCCGCCTACCGGATCATCCAGGAGGCGCTGACCAATGTGCGCAAGCACGCAGGCCCGGGCGCCAGGGCGCAGGTGAGCGTCGTACGGGTCGGCCCCCACACCGAGATCACCGTCATCGACGATGGCGCGGGCACCGGCGCGCCGGGAGACGGCGGCGGCCACGGCCTGCTCGGCATGCGCGAGCGCGTCACCGCCCTCGGCGGCAGCTGCACCGCCGGACCCCGCTACGGCGGCGGCTTCCGCGTACAGGCGATACTGCCGGTCAAGGCCCCGGACACCGGGACCCCGGGGGAAGGCACACCATGACGATCACGGTCGTACTCGCCGACGACCAGGCGCTGCTGCGCTCGGCGTTCCGCGTCCTGGTCGACTCGGAGCCGGACATGAAGGTGGTGGGCGAGGCGGCCGACGGCGACGAGGTCGTCTCGGTGGTCCGCGCGACCCTGCCGGACGTCGTCCTGATGGACATCCGGATGCCCGGCACCGACGGCCTCGCCGCCACCCGCGCCATCACCGCCGACCCCGCGCTCGCCGGTGTCCACGTGGTGATGCTGACGACCTTCGAGGTCGACGAGTACGTGGTGCGGTCGTTGCGGGCGGGCGCCTCGGGCTTCCTCGGCAAGGGCGCCGAGCCCGAGGAACTGCTCGGCGCGATCCGCGTCGCCGCGGCGGGCGAGGCGCTGCTTTCCCCGGCCGCGACGAAGGGCCTGATCGCCACCTTCCTTGCGCAGGGCGGCAGTTGGGAGGCCGGCGAGGAGGACCCGCGGCGCCACGGGGAGCGGCTTGCCGCGCTCACGGTGCGCGAGCGCGAGGTCCTGGTCCAGGTCGCGGGCGGCCACTCCAACGACGAGATCGCCGAGCGCCTTGCCGTCAGCCCCCTCACCGTGAAGACCCATGTGAACCGCGCGATGGCCAAACTGGGCGCCCGCGACCGCGCGCAACTGGTGGTCATCGCGTACGAATCGGGTCTTGTCCGCCCGCGCGTGGACTGACCCGGAGTGGACTGGCCGCCCGTGGACTGACCCGGAGTGGACCGACCGCGTGTGAACTGACCGGGAGCCGTACGCCGAAGGCCGCCCCCTGTCGTGGGGGCGGCCTTCGGCGTACGGCGGGGGAGTGGCTACGGCAGCGCCAGCATCCGCTCCAGGGCCAGCTTCGCGAAGCTCTCGGTCTCCCGGTCGACCTGGATCTGGTTGATCAGCTTGCCCTCGACGAGCGATTCCAGGGCCCACACCAGGTGGGGCAGGTCGATGCGGTTCATGGTCGAGCAGAAGCAGACCGTCTTGTCGAGGAAGACGATCTCCTTGTCCTCGGCGGCAAACCGGTTGGCCAGCCGCCGCACCAGGTTCAGCTCGGTGCCGATGGCCCACTTGGAGCCGCGCGGGGCGGCCTCCAGGGCCTTGATGATGTACTCCGTCGAGCCGACGTAGTCCGCCGCGGCCACGACCTCGTGCTTGCACTCGGGGTGCACCAGGACGTTCACGCCCGGGATGCGCTCGCGCACGTCGTTCACCGAGTCGACCGAGAAGCGGCCGTGCACCGAGCAGTGCCCGCGCCACAGGATCATCTTCGCGTTCCGCAGCTCTTCGACGGTGAGCCCGCCGTTCGGCTT
The DNA here is from genome assembly GCF_043200435.1 of Streptomyces sp. NPDC048416. Taxonomy (NCBI): domain Bacteria; kingdom Bacillati; phylum Actinomycetota; class Actinomycetes; order Kitasatosporales; family Streptomycetaceae; genus Streptomyces; species Streptomyces sp. NPDC048416. The sequence continues at coordinate 65,064 of NZ_JBICXU010000013.1, read as the reverse complement.
GTGCGGGTTGTAGAGCACGCAGTCGTCGAGCGACATGCCGAGGTCACGCACGGCGGTGTTGCGGCCCAGGTGCTGGTCCGGCAGGAACAGCACCTTTGTCGAACCGGGCTCCCCCTGCTCGAACGCCCAGTTCAGGGCGCGCTCGGCGTTGGAGGAGGTGCAGATGGTGCCACCGTGCTTGCCGGTGAACGCCTTGATGTCGGCCGATGAGTTCATGTACGAGACGGGCACGACCTGCTCGGCTATGCCCGCCTCGGTCAGCACGTCCCAGCACTCGGCGACCTGCTCGGCGGTGGCCATGTCGGCCATCGAGCAGCCCGCGGCGAGGTCCGGCAGGACGACCTTCTGGTCGTCGCCGGTCAGGATGTCGGCGGACTCGGCCATGAAGTGCACACCGCAGAACACGATGTACTCGGCCTCGGGCCGTGCGGCGGCGTCCTTGGCCAGCTTGAACGAGTCGCCCGTCACATCGGCGAACTCGATGACCTCGTCGCGCTGGTAGTGGTGCCCGAGGATGAAGACCTTGTCCCCGAGCTTCGCCTTGGCCGCGCGGGCGCGCTCGACCAGGTCCGGGTCGGACGGCGAGGGCAGGTCGCCGGGGCACTCCACGCCGCGCTCGCTCTTGGGGTCGGCCTCCCGGCCGAGCAGCAGCAGGGCGAGCGGCGTCGGCTGTACGTCGAGCTCGACGAGGCCGGCGAGGTCCTGACGGGGCTGGGCGGTGGTCACGTCACGCACCCTTTCTGTTCCAGATCAGCGCGGCGGGGCCGCTCCGGTGAGCCAGTGCTCACACCGAGGTTTTCGTCTAAATGACGCTATCTATCATAACTGCTTCACGTCACTTTGACGATGGCCATAGCGTCGATGTGACGCACCCGGCCCCGGCGCGGGCCGCGCCCCGTCCGGTACGCGGTTGTCCCCAGGCCTTTTCCCGCCTGCCTCCGGGTGTGCGAGCATGAAAGAGAAGCACCCGGAGTCCATGGGAATGGATCCGGGGCCCCGCCGGTTGCAACCGTCGGCAAGCAGTCTCCGTACAACCCGGGAGAGAAGCAGATGTCCGTATCGGACGAGACCACCACCGTGAGCGACGGCATCCTCCTGTCCGACGCCGCCGCCGCCAAGGTCAAGGGCCTCCTTGAGCAGGAGGGCCGGGACGACCTGGCGCTGCGCGTCGCCGTTCAGCCGGGTGGCTGCTCCGGCCTGCGCTACCAGCTGTTCTTCGACGAGCGCTCGCTCGACGGCGACGTCGTCAAGGACTTCGACGGCGTCAAGGTCGTCACCGACCGCATGAGCGCTCCGTACCTGGGCGGCGCCTCGATCGACTTCGTCGACACCATCGAGAAGCAGGGCTTCACGATCGACAACCCGAACGCGACGGGTTCCTGCGCCTGCGGCGACTCCTTCAGCTAGCGGGTTCTGGTCCGCCGGACGCCCCCTGGGCCTCACGGACGGGCCCGCGGGTGGCGCTCGCGAGCGCATGAAACCCCGTGCCGGTCGAAAGGCGGGCGCCCCCGTTCACCGGGGACGCCCGCCTTCGCCATGCCCGCGTACGCCTTCGTCGTCCCCGCGTACGCCTTCGTCGTGCCCGCTTACGCCTTCGTCGTCCCCGCGTACGCCTTCGTCGTGCCCGCGTACGCCTTCGTCGTGCCCGCGCGCACCTTCGTCCTCGCCGGTACGCACGCCCCTCCGTCCGGCCCGGCACCCCCGGCCCGGCACCCCCGCGCGGCCGCGCTACTTCTTCGGCAGCTCCTTGCCGGTGGCCGCGTCGAGCACCTTGCGCGCCCCCAGCGCCTGATGCAGCTCCATCCGCACCGTCTGCTGCTTGGCCAGGGCGACGCACATCTTCTTCGGGTCCGTGACCTGCCCGGTCACCGTGACGCGCACGCCGTCGCCGCTCTCGTCGGCGCTCGCCGTGTACGTACTGCACACCCCGCCCCAGAACGTGACGTCCAGGGCGCGCCCGTCGGACGCGAGCGCGTAGGACTCAAGCGTCTGGCCGTGGGTGCCCGGCGTCGTGGCCGAGCCCGACGGCGTCGGCACGGGAGCGCCACTCGCCGGCGGCTTGGTGATGTACGGCGGGGCCACCGCCGGGGCGGCGATCGTGAATGCCTGCCCGGCGTCCGGCTTCACCTGGAACAGCCACGACGGTACGAGGCTCTGGACGCCGTCCACGGACTGCGCGGAAAGCCCGAACACGGCCCCGTCGACCGTCATGGCCGAAGGCGTGGGCTGCTTGTTGCAGGGCTGCTGGATGTTGCCCTGGGGGTCGCTCGGCAGCCGGCCCTTGGTGGGCTGTCCGTCCAGCGGCACCGGGCCCGTGCAGTCCTTGGCCTTCGGCCGCTGCGTCACGTGGCTGTTGAGCTGCGCCAGTGTCTGGTCGGCGCCGATCACCGGATAGGTGGCGCCCTTGTCCGGCGTCTTCAACTGCCCGCTGCCACCCAGCACATGGCCGTCGGAGCCGATCTGGATGCCGGTCGTCCAGCCGTAGGTGGGAAGGCCGTCGACCACCGGATCGGCGTTCACCACCCGGGCCGAGGCAAGGATCTCCTTGGCGTCCAGCTTGGCGTCGTCCTGGCCGAGTGCCTTGAGGACCGGAGCCGCGGCGGCCTTCGCCGCCTGCTCGCTCACCGGCGCGCCGCCGCCCGGTTCACCACCCGCGTCCGCGCCCGTGGTGTGCATCGGACACATCCGGCCCTTGGGGCAGTTGTCCGTGCCGCCGGTGCCGTACCGCGCGAACGACCAGGTACCCGGCGCCTTCTGACCGACCGTCAGGGTCGGCCCCGAGCCGTCCTTCGTCGCGCCGACCTTCCAGGTGCCGCCCTCGAGGCGCGCCGTGCCCTCGACGCCGAGCGCCCGCGCGAGCCGGTTCACATCGGCCTCGCTCACCGTGCCGTGCGGCTGGTGGACGGCCGCCTTGCCGGGCCCGCCGGGCAGCTTCACCGACGCCCGGTAGACCACCCCGTTGGGGTCCGGCTCACCCGGTGCGATGCCGTTGCCGTGCCCGCCCCCGTCCGCGCCGCCACTCGCGGCCGGGGCGCTGTCGAGTGCGAGGGGCGGCGGCGCGCCGTCCTTGCCGGGCGCGGCGGCCGTACCGCCCGAGGACGCCGTCGTGGCCCAGTACGCCCCGCCGCCACCCGCGGCCAGTACGGCCACGGCGGCCGCGGCGAGGACCAAGGCAGACCGCCGGGAACGCCGCTGCCGGGGCTCGTCCTGCGTGTGCTCGCTGCTCACCAGATCGCTCCTGTCCAGTCGTATGCCGCATCCCCTGTGCGAGGGACGGCGATTGGACGGAGCGGGGGAGCGCACGGTTCCCTCCGTGCGCCGTACCCCGCGCGATCAGGCCGTTTCAGTCCCCGTATTCGGACATGTCGGCGATCAGACGTACCGAGGACTGCGGAATGGTCACACCGTGGATGCGGGACGGCGGCACCGGCGACGGAGCAGTTTTCTCCGGCACGACCCAGTGCGGAGCCATTCGCGCGCAGTCGCCGCGCAGGTCCGCGAGACCCGGATCGACCGCCGGCCCACGCCCACTGTTCACCTTGGTTTCCATGTCTCGCACGGTACGCAGCACACCGTGTGCGCGGTAAGACCTACTATTGGGTAGTTTCCGCCGGTCGGCCCGGCGGGAGCGACCCGGTAGCGTGAACCGTCAACGCCCGCCCCTCAGGATTCCCACCAGGAGCGCCCCCGCCGTGCGTATCGCAGTCACCGGCTCCATCGCCACCGACCACCTCATGACCTTCCCCGGCCGATTCGCCGACCAGCTGGTCGCCGACCAGCTGCACACGGTCTCCCTCTCCTTCCTGGTCGACAACCTCGACGTACGGCGTGGTGGTGTCGGTCCGAACATCTGCTTCGGCATGGGCCAGCTCGGCGGCCGGCCCATCCTGGTCGGCGCGGCCGGCTCCGACTTCGACGAGTACCGCGCCTGGCTCGACCGGCACGGCGTCGACACCGGCTCGGTGCGGATCTCAGAGGTCCTGCACACGGCCCGCTTCGTGTGCACCACCGACGCCGACCACAACCAGATCGGCTCCTTCTACACCGGCGCGATGAGCGAGGCCCGCCAGATCGAGCTGAAGGCCGTCGCCGACCGGGTGGGCGGCCTCGACCTCGTCCTGATCGGCGCGGACGACCCCGAGGCGATGCTGCGCCACACCGAGGAGTGCAAGGCGCGCGGCATCCCCTTCGCGGCCGACTTCTCGCAGCAGATCGCCCGCATGTCGGGCGACGACATCCGCACCCTGCTCGACGGCGCGACGTACCTGTTCTCGAACGAGTACGAGAAGGGGCTCATCGAGTCCAAGACCGGGTGGAGCGACGAGGAGATCCTGGCCAAGGTCGAGCACCGGGTCACCACCCTCGGCTCGCGCGGCGTGCGCATCGAGCGGACCGGCGCCGAGCCCATCGTGGTGGGCGTCCCGGAGGAGGAGGCCAAGGTCGACCCGACCGGCGTCGGCGACGCGTTCCGCGCCGGCTTCCTGACGGGCCTGTCCTGGGGCGTCGGCCACGAGCGCGCCGCACAGCTCGGCTGCATGCTGGCCACCCTGGTCATCGAGACGCTGGGCACCCAGGAGTACACGATGCGCCGGGCCAACTTCATGGACCGCTTCACCAAGGCGTACGGCGACGAGGCCGCCGCCGAGGTGCGGGCCCACCTCCAGTAGGGCCCGCTCCGGCGCGGCTCGGCTCGTACGGCGCACCTCCAGTAGGGCCCGCTCCGGCGCGGCTCAGCTCGTACGGCGCACCCGGTAGGCGGTTCCGCCGCCCGCCGCGTGTTCGCCCAGGTACTCCTGGTCCCGCATCTCGCACCAGGCCGGGATGTCGAGGCGGGCCGCCTCGTCGTCGGCGAGCACCGTCACGACCCCACCGACGGGCACCTTCCCGATCGCCTTGGCCAGTTCGATGACCGGGATCGGGCAGAGCCGGCCGAGCGAGTCCACCGTGACCTGCGCGGGGTCGGCGGTGCCGGCGGTGCCGGCGGTGCCGGCGGTGCCGCCCGTCGCGGCCGGGGCCCCCAGCCTCGTCCGTACGGAGGCGACCACGCCGGGCAGCACCTCCAGGAACCGGTCCACGTCCCCGTCCGTGGTGCCCAGCGGCAGCGACACCCGGACGTTGCCCTCGCTCAGGACCCCCATCGCGCGCAGCACATGGCTGGGCGTCAGCGTGCTGCTCGTGCAGGACGAACCGGATGAAACCGAGAATTCCGCCCGGTCGAGCTCGTGCAGCAGCGTCTCTCCGTCGACATAGAGACACGAGAAGGTGACCAGGTGCGGCAGCCGCCGCACCGGATCGCCGACCACCTCCACATCCGGCACGAGCTCCGCGACCCGGGTGCGGATCCGGTCCACCAGGGCCCGCAGGCGCGCCGATTCGGCGTCCGCCTCGGCCCGTACGGCGCGCAGCGAGGCCGCCGCCGCCACGATCGCCGGAATGTTCTCGAAGCCGGGCGCCCGCCCCGACTCCCGCTCGTCCGCGGGCCCTTGGGGCGCGAACCGGACACCCTTGCGCACCGCGAGCAGTCCGACTCCTGCCGGACCGCCCCATTTGTGGGCGCTCGCCGCGAGGATGGACCAGGCGCCGTCGACCGGCGCCCACGCCAGCGACTGCGCCGCGTCCACCAGGAGCGGCACCCCCGCGGCCCGGCATGCCTCGGCCACCTCGGCGACCGGCTGGACCGTGCCCACCTCGTGGTTGGCGGACTGGAGGCAGGCGAGCGCGGTGCCGGGACGCAGCGCCGCGGCAAAGACCTCGGGGGAGACCCGGCCCGTACGGTCCACGGCGACCTCGGTGACCGAACCGCCGTCCGACTCGTGGGACGCGGCCGAATGGAGGACCGAGGAGTGTTCGACCGCGGACACCACCAGGTGCCGCCCGACACGCCGACGCCCGGACAAGGATCCGTAAATTCCGCAGTGCACCGCGCGCGTCCCCGAACCGGTGAAACTGAGCTCGTCCGGACGGCAGGCGACGGCCTCCGCCGCGGCCTCGCGAGCCGCGTCCAGGAGCAGCCGGGCGCGCCGCCCCTCGCGGTACAGCCGGGCCGGATCGGCCCACCCCTCGTCCAGGGAGGCTTGCAGGGCCTGGCGGGCGACGGGGTGCAGGGGGGCCGATGAGGCCGCGTCGAAGTAGGGCACGGCGTCACGCTAACCCCGGTGTGCCGGGCGCGGGCCGCCGACCGGGGCGAGGGGCCGTCAGATGGCGCCCGGAGGCCGGGATTCCACCGGGCCTCCACCCCTTCGGGCGCTCGGACGGCGCGTTGGGCACCCTCCCCGCGCGACCCCAAATAGCGTCCAGTAGGGTTTGGTCCGCATAAACATCCAAACCCCTGCCCGTGTGCCAGGGCGGCGACCGACCAGCGAGACGGCCGTAGCCGACCACCGCGGGCGAGACTCTCGGGAAGGCGCTACGTGAGTCCCAACGGCTCCGACCTCCCCCGCTGCCTGGAAGGCGCGGGTGGTTCCCCCACGTCGAGGCGCCCGATGCGGCGGAAGCTGCCGCAGGTGCTGACTGCGGGCCTGGTCCTGGCGACGGCATCCGGTTGTTCATACAACTGGAAAGACTTCCCTCGACTTGGTATGCCCACTCCGGTGACGGACGAGGCTCCCAGGATCCTGTCCCTCTGGCAGGGCTCGTGGGCGGCTGCGCTCGCCACGGGCGTGCTGGTCTGGGGCCTGATCCTGTGGAGCGTCATCTTCCACCGGCGCAGCCGTACCAAGGTCGAGGTACCCCCCCAGACCCGGTACAACATGCCCATCGAGGCGCTGTACACCGTGGTCCCCCTCATCATCGTCTCCGTGCTCTTCTACTTCACGGCACGCGACGAGACGAAGCTCCTGGCTCTCTCCCCGAAGCCGGCTCACACGGTCAACGTGGTCGGCTATCAGTGGAGCTGGGGCTTCAACTACGTCGAGGACGTGCCCGGTGTGAAGGGCGACGCCAAGACGGACGGGAATCTGGAAGCGATTCCGGACCGGCTCAAGAAGGACTTCCCCGCGAACGCGGGCGGTGTCTACGACGTCGGCATCCCGGGCACGCGTAACCCGCAGACCCACAACCCGGGTCCGACCCTGTGGCTGCCGAAGGGCGAGAAGGTCCGCTTCGTGCTGACCTCGCGCGACGTCATCCACTCCTTCTGGGTCGTTCCGTTCCTGATGAAGCAGGACGTTTTCCCCGGACGCACCAACACGTTCGAGGTCACGCCGAACCATGAAGGCACCTTCCTGGGCAAGTGCGCCGAACTCTGCGGCGTCGACCACTCGCGCATGCTCTTCAACGTGAAGGTCGTCTCCCCGGAGCGCTATCAGCAGCACCTCAAGGAGCTGGCGGCGAAGGGCCAGTCCGGCTACGTGCCGGCGGGCATCGCTCAGACCGACCCCGCCAAGAACGCGGAGACGAACAAACTGTGAGCATCCTCAACGAACCTCAGGGTGCCGCGGCAGCAGACGACTCGTACGAGAACGAGCTGCCGGTCCGGCGCAAGCAGCCGGGAAACGTCGTCATCAAGTGGCTGACCACCACTGATCACAAGACGATCGGCACGATGTACCTGGTCACGTCGTTCGCGTTCTTCTGCATCGGCGGCATCATGGCGCTCTTCATGCGCGCCGAACTCGCCCGTCCCGGCACGCAGATCATGTCGAACGAGCAGTTCAACCAGGCGTTCACGATGCACGGCACGATCATGCTGCTGATGTTCGCGACGCCGCTGTTCGCCGGATTCGCGAACTGGATCATGCCGCTGCAGATCGGCGCGCCCGACGTGGCGTTCCCGCGGCTGAACATGTTCGCCTACTGGCTCTACCTGTTCGGCTCGACCATCGCGGTCGGTGGCTTCCTCACCCCGCAGGGCGCGGCCGACTTCGGCTGGTTCGCCTACAGCCCGCTGTCGGACGCGGTCCGCTCGCCGGGTGTCGGCGCCGACATGTGGATCATGGGTCTGGCCTTCTCCGGCTTCGGCACGATCCTCGGCTCGGTCAACTTCATCACCACGATCATCTGCATGCGCGCTCCCGGCATGACGATGTTCCGTATGCCGATCTTCGTGTGGAACGTGCTGCTGACCGGTGTGCTGGTCCTGCTCGCCTTCCCGGTCCTCGCGGCCGCGCTGTTCGCCCTGGAGGCGGACCGCAAGTTCGGTGCGCATGTCTTCGACGCCAGTAATGGCGGGCCATTGCTGTGGCAACACCTCTTCTGGTTCTTCGGCCATCCAGAGGTGTACATCATCGCCTTGCCCTTCTTCGGAATCATTTCCGAAGTGATCCCGGTGTTCAGTCGAAAGCCGATGTTCGGCTACAGCGGACTGATCGGCGCCACCATCGCGATCGCAGGCCTGTCCGTGACCGTGTGGGCGCACCACATGTACGTCACCGGTGGCGTGCTCCTGCCGTTCTTCTCCTTCATGACGTTCCTCATCGCCGTGCCAACGGGTGTGAAGTTCTTCAACTGGATCGGCACGATGTGGAAGGGCTCACTGTCCTTCGAGACACCCATGCTGTGGGCCATCGGCTTCTTGATCACCTTCACCTTCGGTGGTCTGACGGGCGTCATCCTGGCCTCGCCGCCGATGGACTTCCACATCTCCGACTCGTACTTCGTGGTGGCGCACTTCCACTACGTGGTGTTCGGCACCGTGGTCTTCGCGATGTTCTCCGGATTCCACTTCTGGTGGCCGAAGTTCACCGGAAAGATGCTGGACGAGCGGCTTGGCAAGATCACCTTCTGGACGCTGTTCGTGGGCTTCCACGGCACGTTCCTGGTGCAGCACTGGCTGGGTGTCGAGGGCATGCCGCGTCGTTACGCGGACTACCTGGCGGCCGACGGCTTCACCGCCCTGAACACGATCTCGACGATCTCCTCCTTCCTGCTCGGTCTGTCGATCCTGCCGTTCCTCTACAACGTCTGGAAGACCGCCAAGTACGGCAAGAAGGTCGAGGTCGACGACCCATGGGGTTACGGCCGTTCGCTGGAGTGGGCCACGTCCTGCCCGCCGCCGCGGCACAACTTCCTCACCATGCCGCGCATTCGCTCCGAATCGCCGGCGTTCGACCTCCACCACCCCGAGATCGCCGCTCTCGACCAGCTCGAGAACCACGGCGATGTCCACGGTGACCACATGCTCACCGGTGGCAAGGAGGCCGGGAAGTGAAGATCCAGGGCAAGATGTTCCTGTGGCTGTCCGCCTTCATCCTGGTCATGGCCATCGTGTATGGCGTGTGGTCCAAGGAGGCGGCCGGAACCACCGCGCTCGTCATGGCCTTCGGCCTGAGCGTCATGATCGGCTTCTACCTGGCCTTCACGGCCCGGCGGGTCGACGTGGGCGCCCAGGACGACAAGGAAGCCGATGTCGCGGACGACGCCGGTGAGGTCGGCTTCTTCTCGCCGCACTCCTGGCAGCCGCTCGCGCTCGGCATCGGCGGCGCCCTGGCCTTCCTCGCGATCGCCATGGGCTGGTGGCTGCTGTACTTCTCGGCTCCGCTGATCCTGGTGGGTCTGTACGGCTGGGTGTTCGAGTACTACCGCGGTGAGAACCAGAACCAGTAGGTCCCGGCACACCGCACCACGCAACGAGGGGCCCTTCGTCTCGGCACGAGACGGGGGGCCCCTCGTTTGCAGTCACCCGGCGCGCCGGAACTGACGAATCTTCATACCGTGTGGTCATGAGCCACGCACCGCGCATCCGCACCGTAGTGAGCTGCACCCTCCTTGTCCTGCCCCTCGGTGTGGCGGCCACGGGGTGCGGAGGGTCCACCGGCAACCCGCTTTCGGCGAAGCCGTACGACGCGGCCGGACAGGTCACGTACAACGGGCCACAGGGCAGTCAGAAGGCCGATCCCGACAAGCCCATCGAGATCACCGCCAAGGGCAAGGACGGCCGTCTCACGGACGTCACGGCCGTCGACGGCAACGGGCGCTACCTGGCGGGCGAGCTCGCCGCCGACGGCACCCGATGGCACTCCACCGCCCCGCTGGTGGCCGGCGCCCACTACACCGTCAAGGTCTCCACGGAGAACGGGGACGGCTCTCCTGGCCTGCGCACGCTCACGTTCGACACCGCGGCGGCCAAGGACGCCGTGGAGGTCGAATTCGGGCCGGACGCGGGCAAGTACGGCGTCGGGCAGCCCATCACCGCTCAGCTCAGCAAGCCGGTCAAGGACAAGGCCGCCCGGGCGATCGTGGAGCGGGCCCTGAAGGTCGAGTCCTCCCCGTCGGTGGAGGGCGCCTGGTACTGGGTGGACGACAAGGTCCTGCACTACCGCCCGAAGGAGTACTGGCCCGCCCACGCCACCATCAACGTCCACTCCAACCTGGAGGGCGTGAAGATCGCCGACAAGCTGTACGGCGGCGCGGGCAAGCCCCTGAATATCACCACGGGCGACCGGGTCGAGGCCATCACGGACGCCGCGAGCCATTCCCTGACGTTCAAGCGGAACGGAGAAGTGATCAATACCATTCCGGTCACCACCGGCAAGCCCGGCTTCGCCACCCGCAACGGCGTCAAGGTGGTCCTGGGCAAGCAGTACTTCGTACGTATGCGCGGGACCACCGTCGGCATCTCGGCCGGCAGCTCGGACGCCTACGACCTGCCCGTCTACTACGCGACCCGGGTCACCTGGAGCGGCGAGTACGTGCACGCCGCGCCCTGGTCGGTGGGATCGCAGGGCGCCGAGAACGTCAGCCACGGCTGCACGGGCATGAGCACCGGCAACGCCGCCTGGTTCTTCGAGAACATCAACGAGGGCGACATCGTCACCGTCGTCAACAGCATCGGCGACGACATGACGCCCTTCGACAACGGGTTCGGCGACTGGAACGTGTCGTGGGACAAGTGGCGCAAGGGCAGCGTCCTGACGGCCGACCTCAAGGCCGGGCAGAGCAAGGTCAACTCCGCCCGGCTGCGGCCGGGAGTGTGAGGTCAGGCACCCACGGCAAGGCGCTTGCGCAGCAGGGAGGCCAGGGCGTCCGCGAACTCGACCGGGTCGACCGGCAGGGTCACCGCGGCGTCCGCACGGCTCCACGTGGCCAGCCAGGCGTCCTGTGGGCGCCCCATGAGGAGCAGCACGGGGGGACACCGGAAGACCTCGTCCTTGAGCTGGCGGCAGACCCCCATGCCGCCCGCGGGGACCGCCTCGCCGTCCAGGACACACACGTCGATGCCGCCTCGGTCCAGCTCCTTGAGGACCGCCGGCAGGGTCGCGCACTCCAGGAACTCCACCGGAGGCACGTCCAGGGCCGGCCTGTGCCCGGCCGCGAGCCGCACCTGCGCGCGGGTGTTCGCGTCGTCGCTGTAGACCAGAACGGTGGCGCTCGACTGCATGGATCCTCCGAAGGTCCGGCGCTTTCGCCGGCGTTGGGTCATGAACCGATGCGCGGATGCTACTCCGTCCGACTGCCCGTCAACACCGGTTCGGACAGCCCTTCGATGGGCCGTTCGGGCCCTGCATACGCCGCTGACACACCGAACGGCACCCCCCGGAGTGAGGGCGGGATAAGCGACCGACATAATGTCGGTCGTGGCGACAGCAACGACAGTAGAAACCGGGCACGCGCACCCGTCGGTCAATCGGCCGAACCTCACCAGCGTCGGAACCATCATCTGGTTGAGTTCCGAGCTGATGTTCTTCGCGGCCCTCTTCGCGATGTACTTCACTCTGCGATCGGTAACGGGTGCCGCGCATTGGAAAGAGATGGCCTCGTCCCTGAACGTTCCGTTCTCGGCGACCAACACCACGATCCTGGTGCTCTCCTCCCTCACCTGCCAGCTCGGCGTCTTCGCCGCGGAGCGGGGCGACGTGAAGAAGCTGCGTACCTGGTTCTCCATCACGTTCGTGATGGGTGCGATCTTCATCGGAGGCCAGATCTTCGAGTACACCGACCTGGTGAAGGAGGACGGCCTCTCGCTGTCCTCGGACCCCTACGGTTCGGTGTTCTACCTGACCACGGGCTTCCACGGACTGCATGTGACGGGCGGTCTGATCGCCTTCCTGCTGGTTCTTGGCAGGACGTACGCGGCGAAGAGGTTCACCCATGAACAGGCGACCGCGGCCATCGTCGTGTCCTATTACTGGCACTTCGTCGATGTCGTGTGGATCGGCCTCTTCGCCACGATCTACCTGATCCAGTAACCGGACCCGTAGGTCCGCACCACATCCAGCATCGACGCAGAAGATCCTGACACCGGGGTAATCCGTGAAAAAGCTCTCCGCACGACGACGCCATCCGCTGGCGGCGGTCGTCGTCCTACTCCTCGCGCTGGCGGCCACCGGGGGGCTGTACGCCGCGTTCGCGCCCGCGGGCAAGGCACAGGCTGACGAAACCGCCCAGTCCCTCGCCATCGACGAGGGCAAGAAGCTCTACTCCGTCGGCTGCGCCAGCTGCCACGGAACCGGCGGTCAGGGAACCTCTGACGGCCCCTCCCTGGTCGGCGTGGGCGCCGCCGCCGTCGACTTCCAGGTCGGCACCGGCCGTATGCCGGCGCAGCAGCCCGGCGCGCAGGTGCCGAAGAAGAAGGTCATCTACACCCAGCCCGAGATCGACCAGCTCCGCGCGTACGTGGCTTCGCTGGGCGCCGGTCCGAGCGTGCCGACCGAATCGCAGTACAACCCGAGCGGTGCCGACGTCGCCAAGGGCGGCGAACTGTTCCGCACCAACTGCGCCCAGTGCCACAACTTCACGGGTGAGGGCGGTGCCCTGACGAACGGCAAGTTCGCCCCCAGCCTGGAGGACGTGGACCCCAAGCACATCTACGAGGCCATGCAGACCGGCCCGCAGAACATGCCGTCCTTCCCGGACACGACGATGCCGCAGAAGCAGAAGCAGGACATCATCGCGTACCTGCACGCCGTGAACAGCGACACGTCCGCGAGCCCCGGCGGCCTCAAGCTCGGCGGGCTCGGCCCGGTCGCCGAGGGCCTGTTCGGCTGGATCTTCGGTCTGGGTGTCCTCATCGCAGTAGCCATCTGGGTCGCGGCCCACACCGCTAAGGCCAAGAAGTCATGAGTAGCCAAGAGAATTCCGAGAGCCTGCCTGAAGCGCAGGCCACCGCGCACGACGCGGTGGAGACCGTGAGCGACCCCTTCGCCGACCCCGGACTGCCGGCCCACAAGCCGCGCGTCCAGGACATCGACGAGCGGGCGGCCAGGCGGTCCGAGCGCGTGGTCGCGTTCCAGTTCTTCCTGTCCATGGTCGCGACGGTCGGCTTCATCGCCTCCTACGTGATCTTCCCGATCGACAAGATCGTCTACATCTTCCCGTTCGGGCACGTCAGCGTGCTGAACTTCGCCCTGGGTCTGACCCTGGGCGTGGCGCTGTTCTGCATCGGATCGGGCGCGGTCCACTGGGCCCGCACCTTGATGTCGGACGTCGAGATGCCGGCCGAGCGACACGAGATCGCGGCCCCGCCGGAGGTCAAGGCGCAGGTCCTGGCCGACTTCAAGCAGGGCGCGGCCGAGTCCGGCTTCGGCCGGCGCAAGCTGATCCGCAACACCATGTTCGGCGCGCTGGCCCTGGTGCCGCTCTCCGGTGTGATGCTGCTGCGCGACCTGGGCACGCTGCCCGAGGAAAAGCTGCGGCACACCATGTGGTCCAAGGGCAAGGCCCTGATCAACATGAACACCAACGAGCCGCTGCGTCCCGAGGACCTGGTGGTCGGTTCCCTCACCTTCGCCAAGCCCGAGGGCCTGGAGGAGGACGCGGAGGACTTCCAGACGCAGATCGCCAAGGCCGCCCTGATGCTCGTCCGGATCAAGCCGGAGGACATCAAGGACAAGCGCGAGCTCGAATGGTCGCACCAGGGCATCGTCGCGTACTCGAAGATCTGCACCCACGTCGGTTGCCCGATCTCCCTGTACGAGCAGCAGACGCACCACGTGCTCTGCCCGTGCCACCAGTCCACCTTCGACCTCTCCGACGGCGCCCGCGTCATCTTCGGCCCGGCCGGACACGCCCTTCCGCAGCTGCGGATCGGCGTGAATGACGAGGGTTACCTCGAAGCGCTCGGCGACTTCGATGAGCCCGTCGGTCCTGCCTTCTGGGAGCGCGGATGAGCACCACGACAGACGCACGGCGCGAAGCGCCCGCCGGCGAGCGGATCGCGGACTGGGCGGACGGCCGGCTCGGGATCTACTCCCTGGCCAAGGCCAACATGCGCAAGATCTTCCCGGACCACTGGTCCTTCATGCTCGGCGAGATCTGCATGTACAGCTTCATCATCATCATCCTCACGGGTGTGTATCTGACGCTGTTCTTCCACCCGAGCATGAACGAGGTCGTCTACGACGGCTCGTACGTGCCGCTCCAGGGCATGCACATGTCCGAGGCGTTCAACTCGACCCTGCACATCAGCTTCGATGTGCGCGGTGGTCTGCTGATCCGGCAGATCCACCACTGGGCGGCGCTGATCTTCCTCGCCGGCATGTTCGTGCACATGATGCGCGTGTTCTTCACGGGCGCCTTCCGCAAGCCGCGCGAGGTCAACTGGCTGTTCGGCTTCCTGCTGTTCGTCCTCGGCATGTTCACCGGCTTCACCGGTTACTCGCTCCCGGACGACCTGCTCTCGGGCACCGGTGTCCGCTTCATCGACGGCGCGATCCTGTCCGTGCCGGTCGTCGGCACGTACCTGTCGTTCTTCCTGTTCGGCGGAGAGTTCCCCGGCGGCGACTTCGTGGCCCGGTTCTACTCGGTGCACATCCTGCTGCTGCCGGGCATCATGCTCGGCCTGATGGTGGCGCACCTGATCCTGGTCTTCTACCACAAGCACACCCAGTTCGCGGGTCCCGGACGGACGAACAAGAACGTCGTCGGCATGCCGCTGCTCCCGGTGTACATGGCGAAGGCGGGCGGCTTCTTCTTCCTGGTGTTCGGCGTGATCGCGGTCATCGCCGCGATCGCCTCGATCAACCCGATCTGGGCGATCGGCCCCTACCGGCCGGACCAGGTCTCCACCGGCGCCCAGCCCGACTGGTACATGGGCTTCCCCGAAGGCCTCATCCGTGTGATGCCGGGCTGGGAGATCAACCTGTGGGGCCACACGCTCGTCCTGGGCGTGTTCATCCCGCTGCTGGTCTTCCCGCTGGTCCTGGCGGCCATCGCGGTGTACCCGTTCATCGAGTCCTGGGTCACCGGCGACAAGCGCGAGCACCACATGGCGGAACGGCCGCGCAACGCGCCGACCCGTACCGCGTTCGGTGTCGCGTGGATCACCTGGTACATGGTGCTGCTGATCGGTGGTGGAAACGACCTCTGGGCGACCCACTTCCACCTCTCGATCAACGTCATCACCTGGTTCGTGCGGATCGCGTTCTTCGTCGCTCCGGTCCTGGCGTTCATCGCCACCAAGCGGGTCTGCCTGGGTCTGCAGCGGCGCGACGCCGAGAAGGTGCTGCACGGACGCGAGTCCGGCATCATCAAGCGGCTGCCGCACGGTGAGTTCGTCGAGATCCACGAGCCGCTGGACGCCGCTGCGCGCTACAAGCTCACCGCGCACGAGCAGTACAAGCCGGCCGAGATCGGCCCGACGGTCGACGAGAACGGTGTCGTCCGCAAGGTCTCCCGGACGCAGAAGCTGCGCGCCAAGCTCAGCAAGGGCTACTACGGCGAGGGCAACCAGATCCCCAAGCCGACGGCCGAGGAGTACAAGGAGATCACGAGCGGCCACGGCCACCACTGATCCCCGCTTGACCTGACGGTCGCCACAACCGAGGCTCCGGCCCGGCCCCTTCACGGGGGCCGGGCCGGAGTCTTTTCACGGCGTCCGCACTGCGGGCACGGGCGCGGACCGCCCGGCGCCTGTCGATAGGCTGACGGGCGGTATCCCGTCCTTTGTGACCACCCCCGTCCCTTGTGACCACCAGGAGCGAGCATGAGCGCTGTTACCCCCACCGGAGGCGACACCGTGGCGGCCTACTCCTGGCCGGGTGTCCTGGACTCACTGCTGAGCGGCGCCGACCAGAGCGAGGACGCGACGGCCTGGGCGATGGACCAGATCATGAGCGGCGAGGCGACCAACGCCCAGATCGCGGGCTTCATGGTCGCCCTGCGCGCCAAGGGCGAGACGATCGCCGAGATCACCGGTCTGGTGCGCACCATGTACGAGCACGCCCACCTGATCGAGGTGCCGGGGCCCAGCGTCGACATCGTCGGCACCGGCGGCGACGGCGCCAAGACCGTCAACATCTCCACCATGTCGGCCATCGTGGTGGCCGGGACCGGCGCCAAGGTCGTCAAGCACGGCAACCGCGCCGCGTCCTCCGCCAGCGGCGCATCCGACGTCCTGGAAAAACTCGGCGTCAATCTGAAACTGTCGCCGAAGCGGGTGGTGGAGGTGGCCGAGGAGGCCGGGATCACCATGTGCTTCGCGGTGACGTTCCACCCCGCCCTGCGGTACGTGGCCGCCGCCCGCAAGGAGCTGGGCATCCGCACCACCTTCAACGTGCTGGGCCCGCTCACCAATCCGGCGAAGGTACGCGCCCAGGCGACCGGGGTCGCCGATGTGAGGATGGCTCCCATCGTGGCGGGCGTGCTCGCCGAGCGCGGTTCGTCCGCGCTGGTCTTCCGCGGCGACGACGGCCTGGACGAGCTCACCACCACCGCCACCTCGCGGGTCTGGGTGGTGCGTGACGGCGCCGTGCGCGAGGAGGCCTTCGACCCGCGCGACGTCGGCATCCAGATCGTGCCCATCCAGGCCCTGCGCGGCGGCGACCCCTCGGAGAACGCGGAGATCGTCCGCCGGCTCCTCGCCGGGGAGCGGGGGCCGGTGCGCGACGCGGTGCTGCTCAACTCGGCGGCCGCGCTGGTCGCCCTGGGACCCGGCGGCGGCCCGCTCGCCGAACAGCTCGGCGCCGCGATGACCCGGGCCGCCGAGGCCATCGACTCCGGGGCGGCCGGGCGGACCCTGGAGCGCTGGGTCGCGGCGAGCAACGCGTGAGCCGTACGCCATCGGCCGGACCCTGATGTGACGTGAGGCGCAGTCCGGATCGCGGACTGCGCCTTGCGCACGCGGCGACGTGTGGCAGGATGCTGTTCAAGGTCATGAGTGACAGCGATTTAGGCCCCGGCTCGCTGTCCGGCAACCCTCCGTCCGTGGCGGGGTGCCCCGGGTGAAGACCAGGTCGTGGGCAGCAAGGCCCACGGCAAGCGCGGACCCCTGGACATCGCGTGATGTCACAGCCCTGGGGTCCTGGTCCTCAAGGGAGCAGTCTCGTGAGCAAGCGAATGCGATAGGGCGTACCGCCCCTTCTTCACCCTCCTCCGCGCAGCCGCCTGAGTGCCGCGTGTCTGAGGACAACCCCCGTGCACAGCACCGCAGTTGAGCCCTCCCCTTCGGGACGGGGCCGCGCTGCCGTACCCGGGGTCCGAAGCCGACTCGCCTTGCCCTGCTGGGAGATACCGCCATGTCCGCACGCCCCGCCGCCCCCGCCGTCGCCGCCCCCACCGTCATCGAGTCCGCCGTCGTCGAGGCCGCTGTCGTCGAAACCGCCGAGCCCTGCTGTGCGGCGCCGCTGCCGGTGCTCGGCCGCGATGTCACCGTGCCGCTGGTCACCGGCGGCGAGGTGACGTACGCCGCCCTCGACTACGCGGCGAGCGCGCCCGCCCTCCAGCGGGTCTGGGACGACGTCGCCGCGTACGCCCCCTACTACGCCAGCGTGCACCGCGGAGCCGGCTACCTCTCGCAGCTCTCCACCGACCTGTTCGAGAGCAGCCGCGTCACGGTCGCGGAATTCCTCGACTGCCGCCCCGGTGACCAGGTCGTCTTCACCCGCTCCACCACCGACTCGCTGAACCTGCTCGCCCAGGCACTCCCCGCCGGCTGCCAGGTCTTCGTCTTCGAGACCGAGCACCACGCCTCGCTGCTGCCCTGGCAGGACGCCCACGTCACGTACCTGGACGCGCCCCGCACCCCGCGGCAGGCCGTCGAGACACTGGAGCGCGCGCTCGCCGACCGTGACCCCTACGGGCCCGCGCTGGTCTGCGTCACCGGCGCGTCCAACGTCACCGGAGAGCTGTGGCCGGTACGCGAACTCGCCGCCGCGGCGCACGCCCACGGCGCTCGCATCGTGCTCGACGCCGCCCAGCTCGCGCCCCACCACCCCGTCTCCGTAAGGGAGTTGGACGTCGACTGGGTCGCCTTCTCCGGGCACAAGCTGTACGCGCCGTTCGGCTCGGGCGTGCTGGCGGGCCGCGCGGACTGGCTCCAGGCGTCCGCTCCGTACCTGGCCGGCGGCGGCGCCTCCAAGAAGGTCGCCCGGCGCGCCGACGGCGGCGTGGACGTCGAGTGGCACACGACGGCCGCGCGCCACGAGGCCGGCTCGCCCAACGTCATCGGTGTCTACGCCATCGCCTCCGCCTGCAAGGCGCTCACCGAGGCGGGCTTCGACGCGCTCGTCGAGCGGGAGCGGCACCTGATCGCGAAGGTCCGCGCGGGGCTTGCCGAGGTCCCCGCGGTGCGGGTCCTGTCGTTGTTCGGGGACGACGCGCCCCGGGTCGGCGTCATCTCGTTCGTCGTCGAGGGCTGGAACAGCTCGCACTTCGCGGCGGCGCTCTCCGCGGAGTACGGGATCGGGGTGCGCGACGGGCTCTTCTGCGCCCACCCGCTGGTACGCACGCTGCTCGGCAGCGACCCGCAGGACCCGGGGGAGTGCGGGGCGCCGGAGGCCGAGCCGGGTGAGCGCTCGCTGAACGCGATCCGGGTCAGCTTCGGGGCGGGCACGCCGGACGAGCACGTGGAGCGTTTTGTGGGGGCGGTGCGGGGGCTCGTGGCCGAGGGCGCGAAGTGGCAGTACCGCACGGAGTCCGGCCGCTGCGTCCCGGCGGCCCAGCCCCGCTGAGCCCCACCGCCCTGCGGCTCCGCCCCAGACCCCGCCGCGCCTGTACGGCGTCCCCCACTGCCCTGGGGCTCCGCCCCAGACCCCGCCCGCGCCTGGCCGGCCCTCGTCCTCCCCCACTGCCCTGGGGCTCTGCCCCAGACCCCGCCGCGCCTGAACGGCGCTCGTCCTCAATCGCCGGACAGGCTGAAGATGCCCATGCTGTCCGGCATCGCGCAGCTCGGGGTGTCCTACAGAGGCGCGGGACTGCGTCATTGCGCGGCTCCGCCGCGGTGGGCGCGAGGGGTGGTTCGGGGTGCCCTACAGGGGCGCGGGACTGTGTCGTTGCGCGGCTCCGCCGCGGTGGGCGCGAGGGGCAATTCCGGGCGCCCTACAGGGGCGCGGGGAACTGCGCGCGAAGCGACCACGGCCCGCGGTCGAGATCGGGTTTCGGGGGCGCGGGGAACTGCGCGAGAAGCGACCACGGCCCGCGGTCGGTATCGGGTTTCAGGGGCGCGGGGAACTGCGCGGCAGCCGCCTGCCGGGCAGGCTGAAGGCGTGGGCCCTGCCCGGCACCGGCGCTGCCAAGGGGCGCGGGGAACTGCGCGAGGAGCGACCGCGGTCGGCGGACGGCGGCGGGTTCAGGGGCGCGGGGAACTGCGCGAGGGGGCTCAGGAGTCCAGGCCGATGGCGAAGGCCGCTTCCAGGTCGTGCTGGGAGTACGTGCGGAACGCCACGTGCGTGTCCGTGCCCCGCACACCGGGAATCTTGCTGATGCTGCCCGGAATGACGTCCGCCAGGTCGTCGTGCCGGGCCACCCTGACCAGCGCGATCAGATCGTACGTGCCGGTCACCGAGTACACCTCGCTCACACTGTCGAGCGCCGCGATGGACTCCGCGATCTCGGGAATCCGGTCCACGCTGGTCTTGATGAGCACGATCGCGGTGATCACGGCTGGCTTTCTCCCTCGGTGGCGGCCGCACCCGCGCGTTCCACGGGCTTTCGGCGTTTCACTCTATCCGTCCCGCGGAAACGGGCCCACGCGTAGAGGAAGCCGAGGCCGAAGCCGACGAGATGGGCGAGATAGGCCACCCCGGGCCCGGACGACGAGCTCTGGATCGCCAGCCATTGCAGGGCGAACCAGAACACGAGCACGATCCAGGCGGGGAAGCGCAGCGGCAGGAAGAGCAGGAACGGGAAGATGCTGGTCACCCGCGCCCTGGGGAAGAGGTGGAGGAAGGCGCCGAGGACCGCCGAGATGGCCCCGGACGCCCCCACCAGGGTCTGGTCCGACTCCGCATGCGCCAGCGCGTACCCGAGCAGCGCCAGATAGCCCGACACGACGTAGAACAGGGCGAACTCGATCCGCCCGACGCGCTCCTCCGTCATCCCCCCGAACACGTACAGGAACAGCATGTTGCCCAGCAGGTGCAGCCAGCTGCCGTGGACGAACAGCGCGGTGAGCGGGGTGAGCAGCGCGTGCGGGCGCCCCGTCATGAGCTCCTTGGGGAGCACGCCCCAGCGCGTGAAGTAGTCGCTCTGGGCGCTCAGGATCGCGTCGCCCGTCCCGTAGGCCGGGTTCAGGCCGGAGACCGGGCTCGCCAGGAAGAGCAGGCAGCACGCGGCGATCAGCCCGTACGTCACGGTCGGGCCCCGTACCGCGCCCCGGACGAATGCCGCTCCCCGCCACCTGATCATGGGGAGAGAATGGCCTAAAGGGAGCTTTCGGTACAGACCGCCTCGCCGTGTCGGCGGCCGACGGGTAGGCCGTAGGGTTGCGGGCAGTACTCCCGCAGTTCGATGGCGCACCGCGAGATCCTGGACCATGGAAGTGGAAAAGAGGGCGGCACCACATGACCACCGTTCCCCAGCCGACCGCCGAGACCCGGTGGCGCTGCACGCTCTGCGGAAACCTCACCCGTTTCGATGTCACCCGCTCGTCGAAAGTGATCGAGTACGTCCATCTGGACCTCGCCGGAGAGCCCAAGGTGGAGGAACGCGAGGTGGTCAGTGAGACCATCGAGTCGGTCCGCTGCCGCTGGTGCAACGCGGTGGACCGGATCGAGCTGGTGGACAGGCCGGGTACCGACTCCGCGACCGCTTCCTGAGAGGCGGCCGCCCACGCGGTACTGATGACAGTTGGGGTGACGGATTGTGGAGCATGCAAGCGGCGCTGAACCGGCCGCTGCGGCCGGCGACGGCCCCGCCGAGGTGCTCGACCGCCCGCTGCCCGAAGGGGTGCGGCGCCGGGTCGTCGCCTTCGTCTCCGAGGCGTTCGGCGGCCTGACCGTCGCCGAACTGCCCGGGCAGCTGCGGCAGTACGCCCGCTTCACCCCCACCCGGCGCACCAAGTTCGCGGGCAACGCGATGGCCACCGCCCTGGAGAGCGACCCGGTCTTTCGCCAGCGCGTCGGCGAGCGGCTGAAGGAGGCGCAGCCGGAGCTTGCCGGGGCCGTCGAGGCGGGCTCGCCGCCCGCGGCCGCCGACCCCGTAGACGTGGCGGCCGCCGCCTATGTGCTGCGCCCCGCCGGCTGGGTCAAGCTGGTCGCGGCCGCGGGCGAGGAGGCACAGCGGGCGTTCGCCGAGCGGGCCGAGGAGGAGGGCCGGCGTGAGGTGGAGCGGCTGCGCGACGAGCTGGCCGAGGCGCGCGCCCTGATCAAGTCCGAGAACGAGACGCTGCGCGCCGAGCTGCTTGCCGCCCGCAAGGAGGCGGAAGCGCTCCAGCGCAAGCTGCGCAGTGCCCAGAGTGATGTGAAGCGGGGCGAGGCCGCCCTGCGCAAGGTCGTCTCCGAGATCGACGGAGCCAAGGCAGAGGCGGCCGCCCAGGTGGCCGCCGCCGAGAGCGAGTCGCGGCGGCTCAAGACGCGGCTGAGCGAGGCCGAGGCGGGCCTTGAGGCCAGCCGGCGCGCGGTGCGCGAGGGGCGTTCGGTGGAGGACATGCGGCTGCGGCTGCTGCTCGACACCGTCCTCGAAGGCGCCCAGGGCCTGCGCCGTGAACTGGCCCTGCCGCCCGCCTCGGTACGCCCCGCCGACACCGTGGACGCGGTCGCGCCGGGCACCATGACACCCAAGGACATCGCGGCCCGCGCCCTGTCGGAGACCGACCCGGCGCTGCTCGACCAGCTGCTCGCGCTGCCCCAGGTGCATCTGCTCGTGGACGGCTACAACGTCACCAAGACCGGCTATCCGACGATGCCGTTGGAGAAGCAGCGCCTGCGCCTGCTCGGCGGGCTCTCCGTGCTGGCCGCGCAGACGGGCGCCGAGGTCACCTGTGTCTTCGACGGCGCGGAGCTGGCGGCTCCGGTGCTGCTCGCGCCGCCCAGGGGCGTGCGGGTGCTGTTCTCCAAGCCCGGAGTGACCGCGGACGAGCTGATCCGTCAGCTGGTGCGGGCCGAGCCCTCGGGGCGGCCCGTGGTGGTCGTCTCGACGGACAAGGAGGTCGCGGACGGTGTGGCGAAGGCGGGCGCGCGACCGGTCGCCTCGCTGCTGCTCCTGAAGCGGCTTTCACGGGTCTGAGGCTTTGCGGGCGTTCTGCAACTCCTGTGTTCAATGCCCGAATTCGGGTGATCGCTGTCGAGCACTCCGTCAAGTGCCAACTACTGCGCGTGGGATGACAGTAAAGAATCCTCTCGGTGACCGGATTTTTCGCCATCAGGATTTGAACTGATCACGGGATGGTCACTAGGGTCGGGCCTCGTACCTTCATGCGGTTGATCACTCGTTCGGGGTGTCCATGGAGGTCCCGCCGATGTGCTCTGTCCGGCGGCCGAGGAAGAAGGAGCTCGCCTTCGTGGGGTCCCACCGTCGTCCCAAGCCCGCGAGCCGCACTCGTGTGACCGTGCTCAGTGCGACCGCCGCCGCGGTCGTCGCCCTCACCTCGCAGGCCGCGCAGGCCGACCCCAAGCCCACCAAGGACGAGGTCAAGAGCAAGGTCGACAAGCTCTACGACGAGGCCGAGCAGGCGACCGAGACGGCCAACGGCGCCAAGGAGAAGCAGGGTCAGCTGGAGAAGCAGATCAGCGAGATCCAGGACCAGGTGGCCCGCGGTCAGCAGGAGCTCAACACCCTGCGCAGCGGCCTCGGTTCGATGGCATCGGCGCAGTACCGCTCCGGTGGCATGGACCCCTCGCTCGCGCTCTTCCTCTCCTCCAACCCCGACGACTTCCTGGACAAGGCCTCCACGCTCGACCAGCTGAGCACCACTCAGGCCCAGGCGCTGGAGAAGATCCAGGCCAAGCAGCGCACCCTCGCGCAGCAGCGCAAGGAAGCCCAGGACAAGCTGAAGGACCTCGCCGACACCAGCAAGGTGCTCGACGACAAGAAGAAGGAAGTCCAGGGCAAGCTCGGCGACGCGCAGAAACTGCTCAACACGCTGACCGCGCAGGAGAAGGCCGCGCTCGCCGCGGACACCGCGCGCGCCAACCGCTCCACCGAGCGCCCGGACCTCGGTAAGGACGTCCCCGCGTCGGGCGTCGGAGGCGCCGCACTCGCCGCGGCCCAGGGCCAGCTCGGCAAGCCGTACAGCTACGGCAAGACCGGCATGGCGTCCTGGGACTGCTCGGGCCTGACGGGCTACGCCTACGCCCAGGCGGGCGTCCAACTGCCGCGCACCTCCCAGGAGCAGGCCACCCGGGGCACCCGGATAGGCCGCAGCGAACTCAAGCCCGGCGACCTCGTGCTCTTCTTCGGCGACCTGCACCACATCGGCCTGTACGCCGGCAACAACATGGTGCTGCACGCCCCGCACACCGGCGCGGTCGTCCGGTACGAGTCGATGAACAACATGCCGTTCCAGTTCGGTGTGCGCATCGGCTGACCCGCCTTTCCCTTCGTCAGCCGCCGACACCGCCCAAACGGGCGAATCACGGCACCGCACGCTGACGCGACGCCCCGCTGGTGACCTGTGCTCTCCGGTGGGGCGTCACTGTGCGTAAGGGGCGCGGTCGTTGGTCCACGGGTGATCGTCCGGTTACTGTCCGGCGTGCGGTTTCCCCGGTGACTCGCCGCCCGCCCGGGCGGCAGGGGCCGCACGCAGTGCAAGGGAGTGCGGCATCCGTGGCGTCCCATCGCCGGCCTTCGCAGTCGGGCCTGACCCAGAGCGCCCGCGTCACCGTCCTTTCGGCCGCGGCGGCGACGGCCGCGGCGGCCCTCGCGGCGCCCGGCGCGAGCGCTGCCCCGCACGACCCGGGCTCGTCGGCGAAGGCCACCGTCGACCGGCTCTTCGAACAGGCCGAACAGGCCACCGAGCAGTACGACAAGGCCGATGAGCACGCCCAGCAGCTGCGCCGGCAGGTCGGGCAGGCACAGGACCGCGTCGCACGCGGCCAGGAGAAGATCAACCGGATGCGGGGCGCGCTGGGCGCGATCGCCGGGGCGCAGTACCGCTCGGGCGGCATCGACCCCACCCTCGACCTGTTCCTGTCCTCCAACCCCGAGACCTATCTCGACCGGGCCGCCACCCTCGACCGGCTGAGCGAGCGCCAGGCGGGCGCGCTCGACGACCTCCAGCACGAGCAGCGCCGCCTGGCACAGCAGCGCGCCGAGGCGAGCCACACACTCGTCGAGCTCGAACACAGCCGGGCCGAGGTGGCCCGGCACAAGCGGAGCGTGGAGTCGAAGCTGGCCGCCGCGCGCCGGCTGCTCAACGCGCTGCCGACCGCCGACCGCGCCGCATTCGACCGCGCCTCCCGCTCGGGACGGACCGAACTGCCGCCCCTGTCCGGCTCCGCGCCGGCCTCCTCGCGCGCCGCGGCAGCCGTGATGGCGGCCCGCTCGGCGATCGGCAAACCGTACATCTGGGGCGCCAGCGGGCCCGCCGGCTTCGACTGCTCGGGCCTGATGCAGTGGTCCTACGCCCGGGCCGGCGTCGGACTGCCGCGCACCTCGCAGGAGCAGCGGTACGCCGGCCACCAGGTGCCGCTCTCCGAGGCGAAGCCCGGGGACCTCATCGCCTACCGGCACGACGCGAGCCACATCGCGATGTACGTCGGCAACGGCCAGGTCGTGCACGCCCCCTACCCGGGCGCCCCCGTGCGGTACGACCCCGTCGGGATGATGCCCATTTCCTCGGTGACGCGGGTGTGACCGTACGATCGGCGCGTGGCAGGTCAGGGACGTGGTCGAAGGGCGGGGCGCGGGCGGGCGGCGGGGTGCCTGCTCGCCGGGCTGCTGCTCCTTGCGGGGTGCTCGGCGCCCCGCCCGGCGCCCGACGCCACCGCCGGTGAGGTGCAGCAGGTGCTCGACCGGCGTGCGAGCGCCGTACTCAGGCATGACGAGAGCGGCTATCTGGCGGCCCTCGCCCCCGCCGCGACAGCTCTGCGGGCGTCCCAGCGGGCGGAGTTGGCCAACCTCGCGCAGGTGCCGCTGACCTCCTGGTCGTACCAGGTCACCGGGCTCGACCGGCACGGCGCGTCGGCCACCGCGAAGGTGGACCTGCGCTACCGGGTCCAGGGCTACGACAGCGCGCCCGTGACGGCGGCGCGCACTCTCACCCTCGACCGTGAGGGCGGGCGGTGGTACGTCCGGGACGACCGGCCCGCACCGGGCGCGGCCCAGATGCTGTGGCAGCAGGGACCGGTCACGGCCGTACGCGGCGCCCACAGTCTGATCCTGGGCGTGGGCCAGGACCCGGCGAAGCTGCGCGAGATCGCGACGACGCAGGACGCGGCGGTGCCCGCGGTGTCCTCCGCCTGGCCGGGCCCATGGGCGGGCCGGGTCGTCGTGCTGGTCCCCGCGTCCCTCGACGCCATGGCCGCGCTGCTCGGCGCGCCCGCCGCCTCCTACCGGGGCATCGCGGCGGTGACCACCGGCGAGGCGGGCGGCGCGGGGGCGGCTCCGGCGGACCGCGTGATCATCAATCCGGATGCCTACGCGATCCTCGGCGACCTGGGCCGCAAGGTCGTCCTCACCCATGAGACCACCCATGTCGCCACCCGCGCCCACACCTCTGCCGCCACCCCGATGTGGCTCTCGGAGGGATACGCGGACTGGGTCGGCTACCGCGGCACGGGCCGCACCGCGCCGCAGGCCGCCCCCGAGCTCCAGCGGGCGGTCCGCGCGGGCGACCTCCCCGCCGCCCTGCCGTCGGACGCCGACTTCGGCTTCGACGGCGGCGCGGACCGGCTCGCCAGGGCGTACGAGGGCGGTTGGCTGGCCTGCCGGATGATCGCGGCCCACTGGGGGGATGCGACCCTGGCCCGCTTCTACACCGAGGTGGGCGACCAGCCCCACCGCGAGGGCGCGACGGAAAAGGCCATGACCGACCAACTGGGCCTGACACCAGGGGAGTTCACGACCCAGTGGCGGCAGTACGTACGCGCGCAGCTGGCTTGACCGCCCCGGCCCGCCTGCCCGGTCCTTCACCTGCCGGGCCGCCCCGTCGCCGGCGGGCCCCCGCCCCGCCGCCGGTCCGGTCCGGCCCGCCAAGTTCCCGGTCGGGGCGGTCTACTTGCGAGCCAACCGGCGCCGAGCTGCCCGTCCGCCCGGCCTGCCACTCCTTGCCCTGCGCGCGGGGTCCTGCCCGATCCGGAGTGCACTCCCCGACGCCGCCGCCCGGGCGTCGTACACGTTCACCTGCCGACCGTGCTGGGCTTGTCGCGCAGTTCCCCGCGCCCCTGGCGGCATGCACACTTTGGCCGCTCGTCACAGCTGAGGAAGCCTCTTCAGGGCGCGGGGACCGCCGAGGTGGCCTGGTGTGTGCGGGGTTGGGTGACGAAGGAGTGCGCGGAACGACACGGGACACTGTGGGCACGCTCCGGTCGGCGCCCGGACGGCGAAGGGGCGCGGGGAACTGCGCGAACGGCCCTGCACGGTCCGCGGCCGTGAACGGGGTTCCAGAGGGCGGCGAACGGCGCGGGTGCCTCGGCGCCGACCGGGTGGCCGTCGTCGCCCTTGCCGGCAACGTCGAGAACGTGCTGCTCGGGGTCGTTCTGATGGCCGGGTCGGGCACGACGGTCCTTCTCGCCCGGGCCCGGGGGGCCGGCGACCCCGACGGGGTGCGGGCGGCGGTGCGTGGCGGCTGGGCGCTGTGGGCGCTGCTCACCCCGGCCGTCGCGGTGGGCGGCTTCCTGGGCCGGGAGCCACTGGCCGAACTGGTACTCGGGGGCCACGGCAACCCGGCCGTCCCGCTCGCCACCGGCTACTTCGCCGTCGCGCTGCCGGGCATCGCCGTCTTCTTCGCCACCAACGTCGTGGACGGCATCCTCAAAGGCACCGGCGACACCCGCACCCCGATGCGCCTCGCGCTGCTCGCCAACGGGCTGATCCTGCTGCTCGACCCGCTGCTCATCCTGGGCTGCGGCCTCGGGGTGCGGGGCGCGGCCCTTGCCACCGTACTCGGGCGGACGGCCGCGCTGGCGTGCGGGCTCGTGGTGCTGCGGCGCCGCGCGCTGCCGCGGACGGCCGGTGTCACCCCACGGCATCTGCTCGCCGATCTGCGCCGTACGCTCCGCACCGGCCTACCCCTGTCGGCCGACTTCGTCGTCCGCATGAGCGGGGCGCTCGCCCTGGTCGCCGTCGTCGCCCGCATCGGCGTCGCCGAGGTCGCCGCGTACGGCATCGCCACCAAGGCCATGTACGGGGCGACCATGGCCTTCTACGCGATACGCCAGGCCGCCGCGATCCACACCGCGCGCCTGCTCGGGGGAGGCCGGGACGAGCGGCGGGCCGTCGGACGGGAGGCGCTGCGGCTCTCGGCGGCGGTCGGCTTCGCCGCGTTCCTCGTCCTGTCGGCCACCGCGCCCTGGATCATGGCAGGGTTCGGCGCGAGCGGAGAGGTGGCCGCCGCCGGAACGCTGTACTTGCGCTGCCTCGGTCCTTACCTGCTGCTCCTGGCCTGCTTCATCGCGCTGGGCGGGGTGTTCGACGGCAGTGGCGCCGGCCCGCTCCTGGCCAGGATCACGGGGTGCGGCGTGGCGCTCCAACTCGCGCTCGCCCACGGCCTTTCGGGGCTGGGGCTGCCCGGCGTCTGCCTCGCCATGGCGCTGGCCGCGGCCGCCCAGTGCACGGCCCTCGCGCGGCTCCACCGGCGAACGGGGCCTCAGCGGGTGGCGGAGGGCGCGGCGGTGCGGGCGGCGCGTACGGCCAGCGGGGCACGGACGGACGACGCCGACCGCCACAGATGACGGCAGGCCAGGACGCACGCCGCCACCAGCAGGCCGTTGCGGACCACCAGCAGGAGCACGCCGAGCCAGTCACTGGCCACCACGTGCGCGAACCAGACCGGGAACTCCAGGCACGTCACGCCCGTCGCCGCCAGGACCAGCTGGGCCGGGCGGAGCATCGGACCGCGGCGGAAGACGAGGCACACCGCGCCGAGCCCCACCAGCCACACCAGATACTGCGGGCTGATGACCCGGCTGGTGGTGGTGAACAGCAGTACCGCCGTGAAGGCCGCGTCCGCCAAGGTGCTCGGGCGCCACGGGCCCGGGGACCTCACCCGCCACAGCACCAGCCAGCCCAGGGCGAGCAGACTCAGCACCAGCGCGAGGGCGGACACCAGCGGCACGTACGGCCCGAGGAACTCCACCGAGCCGTAGGTCAACTGCACCCGGCCCCGCCAGCCGAACTGACGCGCCACGTGGAAGACAAGCGCCCCCAGCGACTCGACCTCCGTACCCCGCTCCCGCTGGAAGGTGAGGAAGGCGAACGCGCCCGGCGCCGCCGCGACACAGGCCGCGAGGAGCATGGTGGCGCACGCCGCCGCGGTGATCAGGGCGCGGCGCGGGGCGCGCAGCAGGAGCAGCGCGGGCCACACCTTCAACAGTGCCCCGAACGCGGCGAGCGCGCCCAGGGTCCGCGGATGGCGGGCGCCCGCGAGCAGCGCCGCCACCGCGACGGCGGTCACCATCAGGTCGTAACGGGCGTACGCGGTGGGGCCGAGCAGGGGCACGCCGAGCGTCCACATCCAGGCGCCGTTCAGGCACTTGCCCGGCCGGCCCGCCGCGTACATCAGGAGCGCGAAGACCAGCGTGTCCGCGAGGAGGGCGAGCACGAAGAACGCCGTCGCGTAGTCCAGGAAGGGCAGCACGGCGGGGGAGAGGATCGCGAGCGCGGCGGCCGGCGGGTACTGCCAGGTCACGTCGTCGAGCGGATACGTGCCGGTGCCGAGCACCTGCGACCAGCCCTGGTAGATGACATGGACGTCGCTGGTGGGGTCGGGGCCGGGCAGCACCAGCACCTTGAAGACGCAGAGCAGCAGCAGACAGCGGGTCGCGGCCCAGGTGGCCGCCACCGCGAGGGTGCGCCGGGTGCGCCGGGGGATGCTCATGATGTCCGTCTCGCCGTCCTGTCGGGGCCCGGAACCAGCCATGATGCCGGGTGCCCGGCACCCCCGGCCGTCAGGCGGGGCCGGGCGCATTCCGCTTCCGCGGCGCCGCCCCGCCGACGGCCCTTCGGGTCCGCGCCCCGGGTTCGGTACTGTCGGCGGCGATGCACAAGACCTTGATCGTGACCAATGACTTCCCGCCGCGCCCCGGCGGGATCCAGGCGTTCCTGCACAACATGGCGCTGCGTCTGGATCCCGAGCGGATCGTCGTCTACGCCTCGACGTGGAAGCGCGGCCGCGAGGGCATCGAGGCGACCGCCGCGTTCGACGCCGAGCAGCCGTTCACCGTCGTACGGGACCGCACCACGATGCTGCTGCCCACCCCCCGGGTCACCCGGCGGGCCGTCTCCCTGCTCCGGGAACACGGCTGCTCCTCGGTGTGGTTCGGGGCGGCCGCGCCGCTCGGCCTCATGGGGCCGGCGCTGCGCAGGGCCGGCGCGGAACGCATCGTCGCGACCACGCACGGGCACGAGGCGGGCTGGGCCCAACTCCCCGCCGCGCGGCAGCTGTTGAGGCGGATCGGCGAGGGCACGGACACCATCACCTACCTCGGCGAGTACACCCGGTCCCGGATCGCCGGGGCCCTGACCCAGCAGGCCGCGGCCCGCATGGTGCAGCTTCCGCCCGGCGTGGACGAGAAGACCTTCCACCCCGGCTCGGGCGGCGACGCGGTGCGCGCGCGGCTGGGTCTGGCCGACCGGCCCGTCGTGGTCTGCGTCTCACGGCTGGTGCCGCGCAAGGGCCAGGACACGCTGATCCGGGCCATGCCGGCGATCCTGGCGCAGGTGCCGGACGCGGTGCTGCTCATCGTGGGCGGCGGGCCGTACGAGGCCGATCTGCGCGCACTGGCCTGCGACACCGGGGTCTCGTCCTCGGTCCGCTTCACCGGCGCGGTGCCGTGGTCGGAGCTGCCCGCGCACTACGGCGCCGGTGACGTCTTCGCGATGCCGTGCCGCACCCGGCGCGGCGGTCTGGACGTCGAAGGCCTCGGCATCGTCTACCTGGAGGCCTCGGCGACGGGCCTGCCGGTGGTCGCGGGCGACTCGGGCGGGGCGCCGGACGCGGTCCTGGAGGGCGAGACGGGCTGGGTGGTCCCGGGCGCCACCCCGGGGCCGGTGGCGGAGCGTGTCGTGACCCTGCTCCAGGATTCCGCGCTGCGGCGGCGGATGGGGGAGCGGGGGCGGGCGTGGGTGGAGGAGAGGTGGCGCTGGGATCTCCTGGCGGAGAAGCTGAGAGCGCTGCTGTGAGCGTGCCCGCGAACTTCGCCGTGGCTCAGCCCCTCCACCCCTGACCGGCCCCGACCCCGACCCTGCGGGCCGCGGCGTCCGCCCGCGCAATCCCCCTGGCGGGGCCGGCTTCTGCATGCGGGCCGTAGGTGTGGGGCTGGTTTTTGCGCGCGGGCCGTGCGTGGCTGGTCGCGCAGTTCCCCGC
The DNA here is from genome assembly GCF_043200435.1 of Streptomyces sp. NPDC048416. Classification (NCBI taxonomy): domain Bacteria; kingdom Bacillati; phylum Actinomycetota; class Actinomycetes; order Kitasatosporales; family Streptomycetaceae; genus Streptomyces; species Streptomyces sp. NPDC048416. Next base: position 34,508 of record NZ_JBICXU010000013.1, on the reverse strand, counting down.
GCCCCTGGCGGGGTTCGTGCTGGCCCGCACTGGTCGCCTCGGCCCCTGGCGGGGTTGGCGCTGGCATCCTCAGCCTGTCCGGCGTTTGAGGACGAGCGCCTTTCAGGCGCGAACGGGGTCTGGGGCGGAGCCCCAGGGCGTCTGCGGGCCGTGCGTGGCTGGTCGCGCAGTTCCCCGCGCCCCTGGCGGGGTCCGTGCTGGCCCGTACCGGTCGCCTCGGCCCCTGGCGGGGTTGGCGCTGGCATCCTCAGCCTGTCCGGCGTTTGAGGACGAGCGCCTTTCAGGCGCGAACGGGGTCTGGGGCGGAGCCCCAGGGCGTCTGCGGGCCGTGCGTGGCTGGTCGCGCAGTTCCCCGCGCCCCTGGCGGGGTCCGTGCTGGCCCGCACCGGTCACGTCGGCCCCCGGCGGGGTCCGCGCTGGCATCCTCAGCCCGTCCGGCGTTTGAGGACGGGCGGTCTTCAGGCGTGAACGGGGTCTGGGGCGGAGCCCCGGGGTGTTCCGGGTCAGGGGGTGTAGATCGCCTCGATCTCGTCCGCGAAGTCCTTCGCCACAACGTTCCGCTTCAGCTTCAGCGACGGCGTAATATGCCCCGCCTCCTCCGTGAACTGCGCCCCGAGGACGCGGAACTTGCGTACCGACTCCGCCTTGGAGACCGCCGCGTTCCCGTCGTCCACCGCCCGCTGCACCTCCGCAAGGAGCTCCGCGTCGTCGCGCAGCGAGAGCGCCGTGGCCCCCACGGGCTTGCCGTGCTCCTCGGCCCAGCGGCCCAGGAACTCCTCGTCCAGGGTGACGAGCGCGCCCACGAAGGGCCGCCCGTCGCCGACCACCATGCACTCCGCGACCAGCGCATGCGCACGGATGCGGTCCTCGATGACCGCCGGCGCGACGTTCTTGCCGCCCGCCGTCACGATGATCTCCTTCTTGCGCCCGGTGATCGCGAGGTAGCCGTCCTCGTCCAGGGTGCCGATGTCACCGGTGTGGAACCAGCCGTCGGCCAGCGCGTCCGCGGTCGCGGCCTCGTTGTTCCAGTAGCCCTGGAACAGGTGCTCGCCGTGCAGCAGCACCTCGCCGTCGTCCGCGATCCGTACGACCGAACCCGGCAGCGGCTGCCCGACCGTGCCGATCTTCGGCCGGTCCCAGGGGTTGAACGCGGTCGCCGCGCAGGACTCGGTCAGGCCGTAGCCCTCAAGGACCGTGAAGCCGATGCCGCGGAAGAAGTGGCCGAGCCGTTCGCCGAGCGGCGCGCCGCCGGAGATCGCGTACTCGCCGCGTCCGCCCAGCACCGCCCGCAGCTTGCTGTAGACCAGCTTGTCGAAGACCTTGTGCTTGACCTTCAGGCCGATCGAGGGCCCCGCGTCCGTGCTGAGCGCCTTGCTGTAGGCGATCGCGGTGTTCGCGGCCTTGTCGAAGATCGCGCCCTTGCCGTCGGCCTGCGCCTTGGCGCGCGCCGAGTTGTAGACCTTCTCGAAGACGCGCGGCACACCGAGGATCAACGTCGGCCGGAAGGAGGCGAGTTCGTCGGTGAGGTTCTTGATGTCCGGTACGCAGCCGAGCTTGATCGGCGCCATCACGGAGGCGACCTCGACCAGCCGCCCGAAGACGTGGGCAGCCGGCAGGAAGAGCAGCACCGAGCACTCGCCGGTGCGGAAGAGCGGCTTGAGCCGTTCCACCACGTTGCCGCACTCCGCGAAGAACGCGCGGTGGGTCAGCACGCACCCCTTGGGGCGGCCGGTGGTGCCCGAGGTGTAGACGATGGTCGCCGGGTCGTCGGCGTGCGCCGACGACATCCGCTGGTCGAGCAGTTCGTCGGAGACGTCCGCGCCGGCCGCGACGAGCCGGGCCACGGCGTCGGCCTCGACCTGCCAGATGCCCTTGAGGGCGGGCAGGGCCGGCCGGACGGAGGCCACGGAGGCCTCGTGCGCCTCGGACTCGACGATGGCGAGCGTCGCGGCGGAGTCGCTGAGGATCCACTGGATCTGCTCGGCGGAGCTGGTCTCGTACACCGGCACCGTGACGGCGCCCGCGCTCCAGATCGCGAAGTCGAGCAGCACCCACTCGTACCGCGTGCGCGAGAGCAGGGCGACCCGGTCGCCCGCCTCGACGCCGGAGGCGATCAGGCCCTTGGCGACGGCGCGCACCTCGGTGAGGAACTGGCGGGCGGTGACATCGGCCCAGGCACCCGCGATCTTGCGGCCCATCACCGCGACATCGGGGTGCTGCGTGGCATTGCGGCGGATCAGATCCGTCAGGTTGCCGTCCGAAGGGACCTCGTACAGGGCCGGAAGGCTGAACTCGCGCAAGACTGCTGCTCCTCATCGGGCGCCGGTGCCACGGCTCTGTGTGACGCACCGGCTGCGGTCCAAGATCGGGCAGGTGCCCGGAGGATTCCGTGGGGGGCGGAACTCCGAGCACGACTGGACTGCCCGGACGTTACCCATGGGTAGTGGGTTCCCGATAGGGGGTTCTGGCCAGATGTTCGGTGCGTCACACAACTTTGACGCTGCTTCGCGCACAGTAGTCCACACCTGTGACCACCACGAAGTAACCGCAGGTCCGACGGCCTAAGGTGGCTCCTATGCGAGTTCATGTGGTCAGTGACGTGCACGGGAACGCCGAGGGCCTGGCCAAGGCGGGTGACGGGGCGGACGCCCTGGTCTGCCTGGGTGACCTGGTCCTCTTCCTCGACTACGCCGACCACGCGCGCGGCATCTTCCCCGACCTGTTCGGCGTCGAGAACGCCCACCGCATCGTCGCCCTGCGCACCGCCCGCCGCTTCGACGAGGCCCGTGACCTGGGGCGCTCACTGTGGGCCGGGCTCGACCGCGAGGCCGCCATCGAAGCCGCGGTGCGCCGCCAGTACGCCGAGCTGTTCGCGGCCTTCCCCACCCCGACGTACGCCACGTACGGCAACGTCGACATGCCGGACCTCTGGCCGCAGTACGCGCGGCCGGGCACCACCGTCCTGGACGGACAGCGCGTCGAGATAGGCGGGCGCGTCTTCGGCTTCGTCGGCGGCGGACTGCGCACCGCGATGCGCACGCCGTACGAGATCTCCGACGAGGAGTACGCCGCGAAGGTCGAGGCGCTGGGCGAGGTCGACGTGCTCTGCTCGCACATCCCGCCCGAGGTCCCCGAGCTCGTCTACGACACCGTGGCCCGCCGCTTCGAGCGCGGCTCGCGCGCCCTGCTCGCGGCGATCAAAAAGACCCGCCCCCGCTACTCGCTGTTCGGCCACGTCCACCAGCCGCTGGCCCGAAGGATGCGCGTCGGGCGCACCGAGTGCATCAACGTCGGCCACTTCGCGGCCACCTCCCGGCCCTTCGCCCTGCAATGGTGATCCGGCCACTGGACCGGCCACCGGCCCGTACGCGATAGCCTGCACCCACCTCCCCACCGCCGCAGGCCCCGCCGGGCGGGGGAGACCCAAACCCACCGGACCGCGCACTGGAGGAGCCACGACGATGGCGGAACACACCAGCTCGTCTATCACCATCGAGGCGGCCCCCGCCGACGTCATGGGAGTGATCGCGGACTTCGCCCGCTACCCGGAGTGGACCGGCGAGGTGAAGGAGGCCGAGGTCCTGTCCACCGACGCCGAAGGCCACGCCGAGAAGGTGCGGCTGCTGCTCGACGCGGGCGCCATCAAGGACGACCACACCCTCGCCTACACCTGGAACGGCAACCAGGTCGGCTGGACCCTGGTCAAGTCCCAGATGCTGCGCACCCTCGACGGCTCGTACACCCTCGCCGACGCCCCCGGCGGGAACACCGAGGTCACCTACCGGCTGACCGTCGACGTCAAGATCCCGATGCTCGGCATGATCAAGCGCAAGGCGGAGAAGGTCATCATCGACCGCGCGCTCGCCGGTCTGAAGAAGCGCGTCGAGAGCGGCGCGGGCGAAGCCGGGGCCGGGTCCGCCGACGGGGCCAAGAAGCTCTAGACGTGCGTACGGTCCTCGTCACCGGCCCCGGCGGCGCCGGCCGCACCACCGTCGCGGCGGCGACCGCACTCGCCGCCGCCCGCCGAGGCGCCCGGGTCACCCTGCTGACGCCGGACCCGCTCCCCGGCGCCCTGTCCGGTGTCACCGTCCGCCGGGTGGACGCGGCGGCCCACTTCCGCGCCGAACTCCTGTCCTTCCAGGACCGCGCGGGCGCCGCCCTCGATCTGCTCGGCGCCTCCCGCCTGGACGCCGAAGAACTCACCGAACTGCCGGGGGCCGAACAGCTCGCCCTGCTCAGCGCCCTGCGCGAGGCCGCCGCCGACGAGCCGGACCTGCTCGTCGTGGACCTGGCGCCCACCGGCCGCGCGCTCGCCGCCCTCGCCCTGCCCGAGCAGCTGCGCCGCTACCTGCGCCGCCTCCTGCCGCCCGAACGCCAGGCCGCCCGGTCGCTGCGCCCGGTACTCGCGCAGCTCGCCGGGGTGCCCATGCCCGCGCAGTGGCTGTACGAGACCGCCGCGCGCTGGGACCTCGAACTGGCCGCCGTCCAGGCCCTGGTGGAGGACCCGGACACGACCGTACGGCTCGTCGCGGAACCCGGACCCGCGGCGGCCGACGCCCTGCGCACCGCCCGGCTCGGCATCGCCGTGCAGCGGCTCGCCCTGGACGCGGTGATCGCCAACCGGCTGCTGCCCGCCGAGACCCCCGACCCCTGGCTCGCCGGGCTCGTCGCCCAGCAGCGCAAGCACCTGGACGAGCTGACCGGAGAGTTCCCCGTCGTACGCGAAGCAGCACACCTCGGGCGTGATCCCCGCGGCGACGAGGACCTGGCGCTGCTGGACTGCGAGCCCCGCCCGGACGAGCCGACGGCCTCCGTCCCGCGATGGGACGTCGAGGACCGCATCGCCGAGGACGGCGTCCTGGTGTGGCGCCTGCCGCTGCCCGGGGCCGTCAAGGAAGGGCTCTCGCTGGTGCGGCGCGGCGACGAACTGCTGCTCACCGTCGGCCCGTTCCGGCGCATCGTGCCCCTGCCCTCCGTACTGCGCCGCTGCACCGTCACCGGCGCCGGACTGCACGACGGCGTACTGGACATCCGCTTCGCACCCGATCCCGAGCTGTGGCCCCGCGGGCGCTGAACCGGACACGTCCGGTCGGACGACGTCGCGTCCGAGCCGGGGGCCCGCGCGCTCTGAACGGGAGACGTCCGTTCGGGTAACGTCGAGGGAAACGACCTGTAGGAACCCAGCTGCTGGAGTCCGCCATGAGCGAAGCCACCGAGCGCCCCGCACCCGACGCGGATGCCTGGGCCGACGCCTGCGCCGAGGACCTGGCCGCCGAGAAGGAGCGCCGCCGCGCCGAGTACGGCACCCCGCCGGGATCGGCCGCCGAGGAACTGCGCAAGCTGTTCGGCGCCGTCACCGACAAGGTCGCCGGCCTGTTCGACGGGCCGGCCGGCCTGTCCGGGATGGCCGCCCAGGGCGCCGTGCAGCAGCTGATCAGCCAGGCGAGGTCCGCCGTCGAGCCCGTCATCGAGCGCAACCCCGAGGTCTTCGACCATCTCGCCGCGGCCGGCGGCGAGCTGCTCGCGGCCTACCGGTCCGCCGTCGAGGGCCACGAACGCCGCTGGACGTCCGGTGACGACGCCGGGCGTGACAAGGGCCCGGGACCCACCGAGCACATCGACCTCGACTGAACCACCGGCCCGGCCCGGCGCGGGCAGGCGCTCTCACACCCCGGACGAAGGCGGGCTCGGCACGCTGGGTGCCACCCTGCCTCGGGTACGGTTGGCCGTAGCGGGGCTCGACCGAACTGAGGGATTCATGGGACTCACCATCGGTGTCGATATCGGCGGCACGAAGATCGCGGCGGGCGTGGTCGACGAGGAGGGCAACATCCTCTCGACCCACAAGGTGCCGACTCCCGGCACGCCCCATGCCATCGTGGACGCGATCGCCTCGGCCGTCGACGGCGCGCGCGCCGGCCACGAGATCGTGGGCGTGGGCATCGGGGCCGCCGGTTACGTCAACCGCCAGCGGTCCACCGTCTACTTCGCGCCCAACATCGACTGGCGTCAGGAACCGCTGAAGGAGAAGGTCGAGCAGCGGGTGGGCCTCCCGGTCGTCGTCGAGAACGACGCCAACGCGGCCGCCTGGGGCGAGTACCGCTTCGGCGCGGGCAAGGGCCACCGCAACGTCATCTGCATCACCCTCGGCACCGGCCTCGGCGGCGGCATCATCATCGGCAACAAGCTGCGCCGCGGCCACTTCGGCGTGGCCGCCGAGTTCGGCCACATCCGCATGGTGCCGGACGGCCTGCTGTGCGGCTGCGGCAGCCAGGGCTGCTGGGAGCAGTACGCCTCCGGCCGGGCCCTGGTCCGCTACGCCAAGCAGCGCGCCAACGCCACCCCCGAGCGCGCCGAGTTCCTGCTCGGGCTCGGCGACGGCACCCCCGAGGGCATCGAGGGCAAGCACATCTCGATGGCGGCGCGGCAGGGCGACCCGGTCGCGGTGGACTCCTACCGCGAGCTGGCGCGCTGGGCCGGCGCGGGCCTGGCCGACCTGGCCTCGCTCTTCGACCCGTCCGCGTTCATCGTCGGCGGCGGACTCTCGGACGAGGGCGAGCTGGTGCTCGACCCGATCCGCAAGTCCTACAAGCGCTGGCTGGTCGGCGGGAACTGGCGTCCCGTCGCCGACGTCATCGCGGCCCAGCTCGGCAACAAGGCCGGCCTGGTCGGCGCGGCCGACCTCGCGCGGCAGCCCGACCCCATCATGTGAGGGCGTCCGCCCATGACGTCGCCCGCCGAGTCCTGTCCGGACCGGCGGGCGCTGTCATACGTTGTGGACCATGACGACCCCTGCCGACGGACTGCCCGCGTCCGCGACGGAGAACGGCTCGGCCGTGATCCGCGTCCTCAGCTACAACATCCGCTCGATGCGCGACGACAACGCGGCGCTCGCCCGGGTGATCCGCGCCTGCGCGCCCGATCTCGTCCTGATCCAGGAGGCGCCGCGCTTCTTCCGCTGGCGCAAGGCCGCGGCACGCCTCGCGGCGGCGACCGACCTGGTGATCCTCAGCGGCGGCGACACGGCCGCCGGCCCGATGCTGCTGTGCTCGCTGCGCGCCACCGTGGAACGCACCGAGGACATACTGCTCCCGCTCACGCCCGGGCTGCACCGGCGCGGCTTCGCGACGGCGGTGGTACGGATCGGCGGGGCCAGGATCGGTGTCCTGAGCGCCCACCTCAGTCTTCAGGAGGCCGAGCGGTACGAGCAGGCGGGCGCGCTGCTCGACCGGCTCGCCACGATGGGCGTGGACCACGCGATCGCGGGCGGCGACCTCAACGAACGCCCCGGCGGGCGCAGCTTCGCCCGGCTGGCGGGCACGCTCAAGGACTGCTGGGAAGTCGCCCCATGGGGCGGGGAGCCGACCTACGCGCCGCATGACCCGCGTCAGCGCATCGACGCGATCTTCGCCACGCCGGGCATCGAAGTCCTGGGCTGCGGCGTGCCGTTGGGCCTCGCGGACCCGGCCGACCTGCGCGCGGCAACGGACCACCTGCCGGTACTGGCAGCACTGCGCGTGCCCACGGGGTGAGCGCCGGTGTGCGCGGTGTCGGGTGCTGGGTGCCCTACTGGGGGCGCGGGGAACTGCGCGGGTGCCCCAGCACGGTCCGCACCCGAAAGCGGCGGGGTTGCTGGGGCTCCGCCCCAGACCCCGTTCGCGCCTGAACGGCGCTCGTCCTCAAACGCCGGACAGGCTGAGGATGTGCATACAGGGCGGCACCGAGTAGTTCAGGGGCGCGGGGAACTGCGCGAGAAGCGGGCACGGTCCGCAGCCGAAAGGGGGTTAGGGGCGCGGGGAACGGCGCGAGCAACCCCGCTCGGTCCGCGGCCGAAAGGCGGGTCGGGGGCGCGGGGAACTGCGCGAGCAGCCCCGCTCGGTCCGCGGCCAGAGACGAACCCCCCTGCCCCCCACCCCCGCGGAGCGCCCCCGCTCAGACCACCGCGCCACGCCCCGGGTCGTCGTCCTCGTCATCCGGCTGCATGCGCGCAAACAACGTGGCGATCCCGCCAAGGAAGCCGCCCACACCCAGCAGGGTGAGCCACCACGTCATCTCCCAGCCGAAGACCGCCGCGAGGATCAGCAGCAGCGGGCCGCCGACCACGCCGAGCCAGGCGAACTTCGCCGTGGCGTCGGACTCGGGCAGCGGCGGCGGTTCCGGCGGCACGAAGTGACCCTCGTCCGAGGCGTCGAGGTCGTGGTCGGACGGCTCGGCCGGCTCGAAGTCGCGCGGGCCGCGCACCCCGGGGGCGAACACCACCGAGCTGCCGAGCGCGGGTTTGCCGAGCGGGGGCTTGCCGAGCCCCTTGTCGGGCCGCTTGTCGGGCTCCTCGGCTTTGGCCGTCCCGGAGTCCGGCTCGCCACCCTCCGCGTCCCCGGTCCCGTCCGCGTCCCCGTCGCCCCGCTCGCCTTGCCCGTCCGCGCGGCCCACCCCGCCCGCCCCGTCCGGCTCGTCCTCGATCAGCGCGAGGTCTTCCACGGATCTGAACGGTCTGGTGCCCGGCGGGTCGGCCGGCTCCTCGCCGTATCCCGCCACGATCGCCGCCCACGCAGCCTCTTCGTCGATCGGCTGCGGCTCGCGGTCCGCGTCGTGTTCAGCCACCGGTCGTGCTCCCCTTCTGCCCGACGCCAGGAGCGAGGCGGCCGATGAACGAACAGCTCTCCTCGAAGATCCGCTCCGCATCGTGGTCCAACGTCGCCACGTGGTAGCTCTGTTCCAGCAGGATCTCCTCGACGTCCGTGGACGACACCCGGCTGAGGATGCGCGCCGAGTCGGCGGGCGGCACCACATGGTCCTGCGGGCTGTGCAGGACCATCAACGGCTGTGTCACCTGCGGCAGTTCACCGTCGACGATCTTGAAGAAGGTGCGCAGCGAGTGCGCCGCGTGCAGCGGGACCCGGTCGTAGCCGATCTCCTGGGAGCCCTCCTTGGCGATGTCGCTCGCGATGCCCTTCGTGGACGGCACGAAGTGGCGCACCACCGGCAGCGCGTGGGCGGCCACGCCGTGCACCTTGTTGCCCGGGTTGACGAGCACGAGGCCGCTGACCGCGTCGCCGTGCTTGGCGGCGAGGCGCAGCGCGAGGGCGCCGCCCATCGAGAGGCCGAAGACGAAGACGCGGGCGCAGCGCTCAAGGAGCTCGCACAGGGCGCGGTCCACCTCCGCGTACCAGTCCTGCCAGCCCGTGAGCTGCATGTCCTGCCAGCGGGTGCCGTGCCCGGGCAGGAGCGGCAGCGAGACCGTGAGGCCCTGCTTCGCGAGGTGGTCGGCCCAGGGGCGCAGCGACTGCGGGGAACCGGTGAAACCGTGACAGAGGAGGACGCCGACCTCTCCGCCCTCGTGGCGGAACGGCTCGGCTCCAGGGAGGACCGGCACCAGGGGTCTCCTGTTCATGAGCGGGGCGGGGGATGTGCGGGGGAGTCGTACTTCACGGTACGCGACCGGACCGACACCGACCAGAGCCGTCGCGCGGGAGGGCGGGCCCCCACACGGGTTAAGGTCTGTTCGACAAGCAAAGGAAGGCATCCGAGTGATCTACGGCGCTATGAAGTTCTCCATCGGCGGCTCGCTGAAGCTCGCCTTCAGGCCGTGGGTGGAGGGCCTGGAGAACATCCCAGCCGATGGCCCGGCGATCCTCGCGAGCAACCACCTCTCCTTCTCGGACTCCTTCTTCCTTCCGGCCGTTCTCGACCGCAAGGTGACCTTCATCGCCAAGGCCGAGTACTTCACCTCACCCGGGGTCAAGGGCAAGCTGACGGCCGCCTTCTTCAAGGGCGTCGGCCAGCTTCCGGTGGACCGCTCGGGTGCGCGCGGCGCCGGCGAGGCCGCGATCAACGCCGGCATCGACGTCATCAAGAGCGGCGGTCTCTTCGGCATCTACCCCGAGGGCACCCGCTCGCCCGACGGCCGCCTCTACCGGGGCAAGCCGGGCGGTCTGGCCCGGGTCGCGCTCGCCACCGGCGCCCCCGTCATCCCGGTCGCCATGATCGACACCGAGAAGATCCAGCCGCCGGGCAAGGTCGTCCCCAAGCTGATGCGCCCCGGCATCCGCATCGGCAAGCCGCTCGACTTCAGCCGGTACCAGGGCATGGAGGGCGACCGGTTCATCCTGCGCTCGGTGACCGACGAGGTCATGTACGAGATCATGAAGCTCTCCGGCCAGGAGTACGTCGACATCTACGCGACGGCCGCCAAGCGGCAGATCGCCGACGAGGCCAAGCGGATCGCCGACGAGCACAAGGCCGCCGAGAAGGCGGAGCGGACCCGCGAGATCGAGCAGGCCAAGCGGGCGGAGCGACCCGGGGTCTAGGGCCTCCCGCCGCATCGGCCCGGGGGCCGGCCAGGGGTCCGGTAGGGGTCCCGTTCGGGAGGCCGTCCAGAGGCCCGTCCGGGGGGCGGGGGCTGAACAAAGGCGACGTCCAGGGGTGGGGAAAATGGCGAAGCGCGAACGCGTCGTACGGATGTCGGTGGAACTGCCCCTGTGGCGTGCCCTCACCGGCTACCGGGTGCTGACCACGCTCTACGCCCTCGCACTCTTCGTCAACGGATACGAGAAGTTCGAGCGGCCCTGGGTCGGCATCGGGTACCTGGCGGTGCTCACGGTGTGGAACTTCGCGACGCTGCCTCGCGTGGCCAACGCCGCCGCCTGCACCAAGCGCTTCCTCACCGTCGACCTGACGGTGGTGCTCACGGGCATCCTGCTGACCCCGCTCGCCGACCTCGATGCCCAGCACGTCGACGGACCGACGCTGCCGACGATAGCGACGGCCGGCGCGGTGCTCGCCTACGGCATCAAGGGAGGCTGGCGCTGGGCCGCCTTCGCGTCCTCGCTGGTGGCCGTCGCCAACATCGTGGAGCGCGCCCACCCCACCCGGGACACCTTCCACAATGTGCTCCTGGTGTGGATCGCCTCCATCGCGATCGGCTACATCGTCGAGGTGGCACGGGCCAGTGAGGCCACCCTCGCCCGGGCCCTGGAGATCGAGGCGGCCACCCGCGAACGCGAGCGACTGGCCCGCGACATCCATGACAGCGTGCTCCAGGTGCTGGCCATGGTGCAGCGCCGGGGCACCGCCCTTGGCGGCGAGGCCGCCGAGCTCGGCCGGATGGCCGGTGAGCAGGAGGTCGCCCTGCGCACCCTGGTCTCCAGCGGCATGGTGGCCCCCACCCGGGCCTCCGAGGACATCGCGAACGGCGCCGTCGTACGCGCGGTGGAGGTCGACGACGAGCCCGAAGGGCCGGCCGCCGTCGATCTGCGCTCGCTGTTGGCGCGGCACGCCGGATCGAAGGTCTCCTTCGCGGAACCTGGCGCTCCGGTGCTGCTCGCGCCCCCCGCCGCGCGGGAGCTCGCGGCCGCTGTCAGTGCCGCACTGGACAATGTCCGTATGCACGCGGGGGAGTCGGCCCAGGCCTGGATCCTGGTCGAGGACTGGGGGGACGAAGTGATCGTGACGGTACGGGACGACGGGCCCGGAATCCCGGCAGGCCGGCTGGAGAAGGCCGAGGTGGAGGGACGCATGGGCGTCGCCCTCTCGATCCGGGGCCGGCTGCGCGACCTGGGCGGCACGGCCGAGCTGATCTCCGTGCCCGGCCAGGGTACGGAAGTTGAACTGAAGGTCCCACGGGGGAAGGCAGGACGGCACGGATGACCGAGCAGCAGACGGAGCAGACGGAACGGGCGGAGCAGACGGAACGGGCGGACGCCACGGTGCGGGTGATGGTGGTCGACGACCACCCGATGTGGCGCGACGCGGTCGCCCGTGACCTCGCTGCCGCCGGCTTCGACGTGGTCGCCACCGCCGGCGACGGACCGCAGGCGGTGCGCAGGGCCCAGGCGGTGGCGCCCGACGTCCTGGTCCTCGACCTCAACCTGCCGGGCATGCCCGGCGCCCAGGTCTGCAAGGAACTGGTCGCGGCGAGCCCGGCGCTGAGGGTCCTGGTCCTTTCGGCGTCCGGAGAGCACGCGGACGTCCTGGAAGCGGTCAAGTCCGGCGCGCTCGGCTACCTCCTCAAATCGGCCAGCACCGAGGAGCTGACCGACGCGGTGCGCCGCACGGCCGTCGGCGACCCGGTGTTCACGCCGGGCCTGGCCGGCCTCGTCCTCGGTGAGTACCGCAGGCTCGCGTCCGACCCGGCGCCCGTCGCCGCCGACGAGCCGAAGGCACCCCGGCTCACCGAGCGCGAGACCGAGGTGCTGCGCCTGGTGGCCAAGGGCCTGAGCTACAAGCAGATCGCCGAGCGCCTGGTCATCTCGCACCGCACGGTGCAGAACCACGTGCAGAACACCCTGGGCAAGCTCCAGCTGCACAACAGGGTGGAGCTGGTCCGGTACGCGATAGAACGCGGCCTGGACAGCGTGGGCGAGGCCTGACGGCCATCCCTCGTGAGGGTGAACAGCCGGCCGTCAACTCCCCTTCCTGTCCCATGAATTGACCTTTCACCCCATCCCGGAGTGACGTACGTCACCACTAGCGTGGACGGCGTACGTCACTCCCAGGTGAAGGGACCATTCCATGCGGGTCGGAGTACTGACCGGAGGCGGTGACTGCCCCGGACTCAACGCCGTCATCCGGGGCATCGTCCGCAAGGGTGTGCAGGAGTACGGGTACGAGTTCACCGGGTTCAAGGACGGCTGGCGAGGCCCGCTTGAAGGGGACACCGTCAAGCTGGACATCCCGGCGGTGCGCGGCATCCTGCCGCGCGGCGGCACCATCCTCGGCTCGTCGCGCACCAACCCCCTCAAGGCCGAGAACGGGGTGCGCCGCATCAAGGAGAACCTTGCCAAGTGCGAGGTCGACGCGGTGATCGCGATCGGCGGCGAGGACACCCTCGGGGTCGCGGCCCGCCTCAGCGACGAGTACGGCATCAGTTGCGTCGGCGTGCCCAAGACGATCGACAACGACCTGTCCGCCACCGACTACACGTTCGGCTTCGACACCGCCGTCGGCATCGCCACCGAGGCGATCGACCGGCTGCACACCACCGCCGAGTCCCACATGCGGGTCCTCGTCGTCGAGGTCATGGGCCGCCACGCGGGGTGGATCGCCCTGCACTCGGGCCTGGCGGGCGGCGCCAACGTCATCCTCATCCCCGAGCAGCGCTTCGACGTCGACCAGGTCTGCGGCTGGGTCACCTCCCGCTTCAAGGCCTCCTACGCCCCCATCGTCTGCATCGCCGAGGGCGCCATGCCGAAGGACGGCGAGATGGTGCTCAAGGACGGCACGCTCGACTCCTTCGGACACGTACGCCTGTCGGGTGTCGGGGAATGGCTGGCGAAGGAGATCGAGAAGCGCACCGGCAAGGAGGCCAGGACCACCGTCCTCGGCCACGTACAGCGCGGCGGCACCCCGAGCGCGTTCGACCGCTGGCTGGCGACCCGGTTCGGGCTGCACGCCATCGAGGCGGTGCGCGACGGCGACTTCGGCAAGATGGTGGCGCTGCGCGGCACCGACATCGTGCGGGTGCCGATCGCCGAGGCGACCGCGAAGCTGAAGACCGTGGACCCCGCGCTCTACGCCGAGGTGGGTGTCTTCTTCGGCTGACCCGGCCGGGCGGCACTGGCCTGTGGCGGGCGGGCGACGGGCCGGACGTTCGCACGCTCCGGCCCGCCGCCCGCGCCCGCCGCCCGCCCGTCAACCGCCTCGGTACGCCGCCGAGGGGACCCCCGCGGCCCCCTCGCCGACGCGCCCCGCGCGCCCGACGCATCCCGCGCGCCGACGCATCCCGCGCGCCGACGCACCCCGCATGCCCTACGCACCCCGCGCACCCGACGCGCTGAGGCCGCACCCGACGCGTCCCGCGCGGGCTCAGCGTGCCGCCGCCACCCGTTCCAGCAGGTCGCGGACCACCTCGGGACCGCGCAGGGTCAGCACCGACTCCGGGTGGAACTGGATGCCCGCGTATCCCGGGCCGCGCAGCGCGTGCACCTCCTTCGTCGCCGGGTCGAGCGACACCTCCACCCCCGCCGGGGCCTCCTCGCAGCGCGCCGCGAAGCTGTTGTAGAAGCCCACCGTCTCCTCCTGCCCGAACAGGTCGATCCGCACCTGCGCGCCCTGGTACGGCTCCCGCTTGCGCACGATCTCCAGGCCGAGCTCCGCCGCGATCAGCTCGTGGCCGAGGCAGACGCCGAGCAGGCCGTGCCGGTGCTCGCGCAGGAGCTCGGCGGCCAGCGGGCGAAGGAGGCGCATCTTGGGATCGGCCGCGTCCGACGGGTCGCCGGGGCCGGGGCCGAGGATCACCGGGCCCCGGTGGGCGAGCGCCCGTGAGCGCAGCCCGGGGGCGTCGTAAGGGAGCACCGACACAGCGAGGCCCGCGGAGCGCAGGACGTGCGCGAGCATCGCCGTGAAGGTGTCCTCGCCGTCCACCACCAGGGCCGAACCACTCGGCTCGGCCGGCCGGTCCTGCATCCGCAGCCAGAACGGCGCGAGATCGGCCCGCCGCCTGTCGAGCGCCGCTTGCACCCGGGCGTCATCGGCGAGGCGCGGGCGTACGGCATCGGTGGCGGGCCGGCCGGGCCGCACCCCCAGCGCCGCCAGGATCCCCGCCGCCTTCGCGTGGGTCTCGGCGACCTCGCTCGCCGGGTCCGAGTGGCGTACGAGCGTGGCGCCGACCGGCACCCTCAGGTGGCCCTCGGGGGAGATGTCCGCCGTGCGGATCAGGATCGGCGAGTCGAGCGTCTGGGCGCCGCCCGCGTCCAGGCCGAGCAGCGCGAGCGCGCCCGCGTAATAGACCCGGCCGCCGGGCTCGTGGCGCTCGATGACACGGCACGCGTTCTGCACGGGGGACCCGGTGACGGTCGCCGCGAACATCGTCTCGCGCAGCACGTCCCGGACGTCGAGCGAGGAGCGGCCCCTCAACTCGTATTCGGTGTGCGCGAGATGGGCCATTTCCCTCAGCCGGGGGCCGATCACGACGCCGCCCCTGTCGCCGACCGTGCACATCATCTTCAGTTCCTCGTCGACGACCATCGACAGCTCGTCGGTCTCCTTGCGGTCGGCGAGGAAGGCCAGCAGGTCCTCGGGGGTGGGGCCCTGCGCCGGGTAGCGGTAGGTGCCGCTGATCGGGTTCATGACGACCGTGCCGCCGGACATCCGCACGTGCACCTCGGGGCTCGCCCCGACCAGCGTGCGCGCGCCCGTGTGCACCACGTACGTCCAGTACGCGCCCCGCTCGCCCGCGAGCAGCCGGCCGAACAGGGCCAGCGCGTCGGCCCGCCCGAACCCCGGGATCTGGCCCGTGAACGTGCGCCGGATGACGAAGTTGGCGCCCGCGCCCCGGCCGATCTCGTCGTCGATCACCCGCCGGACGATCCCCGCGTACTCCTCGTCGCTGACGTCGAAGCCGCCGTCCTCGACCCGCACCTCGTGCGCGGGCAGTGCGGCGAGCACGTCCGCGAGCGGGAGTTCGTGGCTCTCGTCGGCGACCAGCACCGCGAGCGGGGTCTTGTCGTCCCGCACGTCGAAGCCGCGCTCCCTGATCTGCCGGAACGGCACAAGGGCGAGGGCGGGCCGGTCCCCGACGGGCAGGTCGGCCAGGTACTCGGCCTCGTGGACCTCGCCGATCAGCACCTCGACAGTGTCGTGGTCGCGGCCGGGGGTGCGTCTGCGCAGCAGCGCGAACGGCGGGCAGTTCTCGTCCAACAGCCTCTGGATGAGCATGGGATGGGGTTCCTTCCGGCGGGGTGAGCGGGAGGAACGGCCCGGGAAAACACGGAAGGCCGCCCCTCGGGGCGGCCTTCGTGCGTCTGTGAGTACGCGCGGATCAGTGGGCCGCCGGATGAGCGGTCCACCACCAGTTCTGGGTCGAGTGCGCGAACATGGCGGGCACTCTACCCGACGGCGCCGCCCGGTCGCGGCGCCGTCGAGCGGCGTCCTAGGGGGTGTCTGGTGGATCAGGGTCGGTCAGGGTGCCGTGCCAGGCGCCGCACCCCCGGCCATGATCCACCAGACACCCCCTAGTGCCCGGGTGCGACCGGCTGGACGTCGGCCGCCCTCACCCAGGCGATCCGGTGGTTGTAGCGGATCGGGTAGAACGTCTGGGCGCCCTTGACCAGGGTGCCGAGCGTGGTGCCGCCGTAGTAGTAGTCGCCCGCGACCGCGTCACCGGCGGCGACATAAGCCTGATCGGCCGGGATGGTGTACTTCGTCAGGGACGCGGAGTTGCTGCCCTGCACCGGCACCCCGGTGCCCGCGTACGCCGCGTCCTCCGGGTAGGAGCGCCCGTAGACCTGCACCGGTGCGCTGCCCTTGGCCTTCACGACGACCGGGGCCGCCGAGCGCGCCACGACGGAGGTGTAGCGGCCGCCCGGGTTGTGGAACCAGGCCTTCTGCCCGCCGTACCAGATCGCCGTCCAGTCGCCCGCGCGGTCCGCGACGACGTACCGGCCGCCCGCCACGACCTTGTTGGCCCAGTTCGGGCCCTCGGTCGCGACCTGGTCGCCCAGGTACGGGTCGGTCAGCGCGGCGGCGTCGGCGGACGGGGCCGCGTACAGATAGCCGAAGTTGGCCGGCTGGTCGAAGGTGGTGCGGACCTTGGTCGTCGGGTCGTAGTACGTCGTGGTGCGCGGCGTGAACGGCGGCACGACCTTGACGACCTGCCCGGCCGACGGCATCCGGTTGCCGGCGCAGTCGTCGGCGCCGAGCAGCGACATGTAGTGGTTCCAGTCCCAGAACGGGCCCGGGTCCCAGTGCTGCCCCGCCACATAGCCGTCCAGCGGGCCCGGCACCTCGTCGTGGCCGATGATGTGCTCGCGGTCCAGCGGGATGGAGAACCGGCCGGCCAGGTACTTCACCAGCGTCGCGGACGCGTCGTACAGCGGCTCGCCGTACCAGCTGCCCTGCTTCATCGCGAAGCCCACGTGCTCGATGCCGAGCGCGTGCATGTTCACCGACTTGTTGCCCGCGTGGTACGCCTCGTCCTTCGTCGCCACCACCTGGGTGACCAGGCTTCCGTCGTCCTTGACGATGTAGTGCGTGCTCGCCGAGCTCTTCGGGTCCTGGAAGGTCTTGATGGAGCCGTCGTAGGAGCCCTCGGTGTCGTGGATCACGATCTGGCGGATGTCGTATCCGTTGTCCGGCCGCGTCGCCACGTTGTAGTTGTTCGGGTCGGCCGGCTCGTAGTCGCAGGTGAGCCCGGCCGGGCACTCGGGGGCCGGGGCCGGGGCCGCCGGGTCGGCCGCCAGGGCCTTCCTCACGGGGCCGGCCGGTGCGACGCCGGGGGCGGCGGGCTCGACGCCCGGCTCCGCGGGCAGCGCGAGGGTCTGCCCGTCGGTGGTGACCCGGCGCTCGCCGGAGCGCACCGAGTCGAAGACGCGACCCGCGAACGCGTCGGCGCCCTTGGCGTCGGGGGCCTGGCTGTAGCGGGCCACCGCCGGGTACCAGGCGCCCGGGTCGGCCGGCAGCGAGCCGGTCGCCGCGCGCTGGTAGTGCGCGAGCAGGGCCGCGCCCGCCCGGACGCTCTGGCCCGCGTCGGCGCGCACCGTGTCCACGGGCGCGCCGATGAGCTTCGCGGCCTCGTCCAGGGTGTGCAGGGCGGGCGCCGTGGTGTCGACGGCGGGCTCGGCGGCCGGCGCCTCATGGGCGTCGAACCGCTTCATGACGGCCGGGTCGCCGCTGAGATCGAGGTGCGCCTGCCGGTCCTGGGCGTTGGGCCGCTCGACATCGCCGGGCAGCACCCGGGTCAGCCCCATGACGTTGTACGCGCCCGATGTGCTGGGCTTCCCGTCGTGGTCCTCCCAGCGCGTCTGGCGGAAGGAGACCGCCATCAGGACGCTCTGCGGAACCTTGAACTCCCTTGCGGCGCGGGCGAATTGGCCCTGAAGGGCGGTGCTCCCGGCGCTCCCGGTGCTGCCGGCGCTTCCCGGGGTGCCGCTGCCGCCCGCCGCGGCCGGCGCCGCGAACGCCTGGGGGCCGAGCGCGGTGAGCGCCAGCGCCCCGGCCACCCCGTACCCCACGAACTTCCTCTTCGTGTGTTTCTGCTGCCCGCTGGTCACGCTTCGGCTCACACCCACCCCTGGTCACGTTTGTCCCACAGTCGGTAACTGGCGTGACATTAACAAGGGATGATCATGGTCGGTCACGGTCCGGACCTCCGGGACCGCATCTCTGCCCTCGCGGTCATGACGGGTGTGTCCGGGTGGCCGGTGTCTCACTTGGTGGTCGTGGGAATGGACGGCTTGGCCGACCCCGTAATGTGGGTCCGGTGACCGTGAATGTAAACACCTGGCGTGACCTTCCCGCGGCGCAGCAGCCCGAGTACCCCGATGCCGAGGCCCTGCGCGATGTGATCGCGGACCTCGAATCGTATCCGCCGCTCGTCTTCGCGGGCGAGTGCGACCAGCTGCGCGCCCGTCTGGGAGCCGTCGCCCAGGGCGAGGCGTTCCTGCTCCAGGGGGGTGACTGCGCCGAGGCCTTCGACGCCGTCTCCGCCGATCACATCCGGGCCAAGCTCAAGACGCTCCTCCAGATGAGCGCCGTCCTGACCTATGCGGCCTCCGTGCCCGTGGTGAAGGTCGGCCGCATCGCCGGCCAGTACTCCAAGCCCCGCTCCAAGGGCACCGAGACCCGCGACGGCGTGACGCTGCCGACCTACCGGGGCGACTCGGTGAACGGCTTCGCCTTCACCGAGAAGGACCGCGTCCCCGACCCCGAGCGCCTGAAGCGGATGTACAACGCCTCCGCCTCCACGCTCAACCTGGTGCGTGCCTTCACCACCGGCGGCTACGCCGACCTGCGCCAGGTGCACGCCTGGAACCAGGACTTCGTGAAGTCCTCGCCGTCCGGGCAGCGTTACGAGCAGCTGGCCCGCGAGATCGACAACGCGCTGAACTTCATGAAGGCCTGCGGCACCGACCCCGCCGAGTTCAAGGCCGTCGAGTTCTACGCCTCGCACGAGGCGCTGCTCCTCGACTACGAGTCGGCGCTGACCCGCGTCGACTCGCGCACCGGCCACCTGTACGACACCTCCGGCCACATGGTGTGGATCGGTGAGCGCACCCGGCAGCTGGACGGGGCGCACATCGAGTTCGCCTCCCGGATCCGCAACCCGATCGGCATCAAGCTCGGCCCGACGACCTCCGTCGACGAAGCGCTCACCTACGTGGACCGCCTCGACCCGGACCGTGAGCCCGGCCGGCTGACGTTCGTGGTCCGCATGGGCGCCGACAAGGTGCGCGACAAGTTCCCCGAGCTCGTCGAGAAGGTCACCGCGTCCGGCGCGGTCGTCGCCTGGGTCACCGACCCCATGCACGGCAACACCTTCGAGGCGGCCTCCGGCCACAAGACGCGCCGCTTCGACGACGTCCTGGACGAGGTCAAGGGCTTCTTCGAGGTCCACAAGGCGCTCGGCACCCACCCGGGCGGCATCCACGTCGAGCTCACCGGTGACGACGTCACCGAATGCGTGGGCGGCGGCGACGAGATCTTCGTCGACGATCTCCACCAGCGCTACGAGACGGCCTGCGACCCGCGCCTCAACCGCAGCCAGTCCCTCGACCTGGCGTTCCTGGTCGCCGAGATGTACCGCGACCAGTAGTTTTCGCTCCGTACGGCAGTGGGGCGCGGATCCATGTGATCCGCGCCCCACTGCCGTATCAGGGGCTTTTGCGCGCCGGGGGCTCCAGGTAAGGTTAGGGTTGCCTCACCGATCATCGGGAGGGGCTTTCCTTGTCGATGCCGCGCCGATCGCCCCGGGAGGTGAACCGCGTGTACGTATGCAACTGCTTCGGTGTCACCGAGGAGCAGGTCAAGAAGCACGTGGACGGCGGTGCCTGCACCCCCCGCCAGATAGCTTCCGCCTGCAAGGCCGGCACCGACTGCGGTTCGTGCGTACGCCGCATCCAGGCGCTGCTCGGGCGTGGCTCCTGCCCCCGCCGGGAACTGGTGGACCAGGGGCGCCCCGCGCTGACCTCCGTCACCCCGGAGTTCGCCCCCGCCCTCGACGACGCCGCCTGACGCCGCGGCCCCGGCTTCGCCCCCGGCGGCCTAACTCTCCGGCTGCTCGATGAGCTGCGCGATGTACAGCGCCTCGCCCAGCTTCTCGACGAGTTCGAGCTGGGTGTCGAGATAGTCGATGTGGTGCTCCTCGTCGGCCAGGATCGACTCGAAGATGTTCGCGGACGTGATGTCGCCCTTCGCCCGCATGACCTCGACGCCGCGCTTGAGGCGGTCGATCGCCTCGACCTCGATCTGCCGGTCCGCCTGGAACATCTCGGTGACCGTCTGCCCGATGCGGACATGGAAGAGCCGCTGGAAGTTCGGCAGGCCGTCCAGGAAGAGGATCCGGTCGGTCAGCACCTCCGCGTGCTTCATCTCGTCGATCGACTCGTGACGCGTGTACTTGGCCAGCTTCGTCCAGCCGAAGTTGGCCTGCATCGCGCTGTGCAGCCAGTACTGGTTGATCGCCGTCAGCTCGGCACTCAACTGCTCATTCAGGAATTCGATGACCTCGGGGTCGCCCTGCATCGCAGAGGCTCCTTCCACAACGGTAACCGGGCAGGTTTCGCGCATCCTCGCACCGTGATCAGGGACCGTCCAGTAAGTGCATGCTTAGTAGGAGTTGCCCGAATCGGGACGTCCCTGGTCATCACCACCCCTCGGGGTCTGTCACCATGGAGTCATGGGTCAGCCGGAGAGCCGGGAGCGGCAGGGAGCAGCGCAGTCGGAGCTTCCGCCGGGCCAGCGGCTCCAGCGCGGCTGGCCGGTCACCCACTACGGGCCGGTGCCCAAGTTCAAGCCGGAGCGCTGGGAGTTCCGGGTCTTCGGGGCCACCGCCGACGGCGACAAGCACTGCTGGAACCACGAGGAGTTCTCGGCGCTGCCGTTCGAGAGCGTGATCGCCGACCTGCACTGCGTCACCAAGTTCTCGATGCTCGGGGCCGAATGGGGCGGGGTCATGGCCCGCACGATCGTCGAACTCGCGCCGCCCGCGCCCGATGTCACCCACGTCATGGTCTGGGCCGAGTACGGCTTCAGCTCCAACCTGCGCCTGGCCGACTTCCTCTCCGACCGTACGGTCTTCGCCACCCACAACGGCGGCGAACTGCTCACCGCCGAACACGGCTTCCCGCTGCGCCTCGTCGTCCCGCACCTGTACGCCTGGAAGGGCCCCAAGTGGGTCCGCGGCGTCGAGTACATGACCGCGGACCGGCGGGGGTTCTGGGAGGAGCGGGGCTACCACAACGTCGGCGACCCGTGGCGCGAGCAGCGGTACTCCTACCAGGAGGAGCCCGGGGACGGCCCGGAGCTCTGAACCGCCCGGCACCCTAGAGGCGCAGCGACTTCAGCCTGGCCACGTCCGCGGCGTGCCCCTCCTTGCCGCCCGGGGTCTCGATGACGAGCGGAACGCCCGCGGTCGACGGATGGGCCAGCAGCTCGCGGAACGGCTCCTCGCCGATGTGCCCGGAGCCGATGTTCTCGTGACGGTCCTTGTGTGCGCCGACCACGTCCTTGGAGTCATTGGCGTGGATCAGCTTGAGCCGCCCCTCGCCGACCGTCTCCACCAGCAGGTCCAGGGTCTGCTTCATGCCGCCGGGCCCTGCCAGATCGTGCCCGGCGGCGAAGATGTGACAGGTGTCCAGGCAGACCCCGAGCTTCGGGTGGGCGTCCAGGGCCTCGAAGTACGGCCCGAAGTCCCAGGTGCGCGAGCAGAGCGAGAAGCCCTGCCCGGCGGTCGACTCCAGAAGCAGGAACGGGTCGTCGTCGTGGGTCAGCTCGTCGAGCAGCGGCAGCAGATGCGTACGGACCTGCGCCAGGGCCTGCGCACGCGGACGCCCGCCGGTCGCCGAACCGGTGTGCACGACCACGCCCAGCGCGCCGATCTCCCGGCCCCGGCGCAGCGAGTGCCGCAGCGACTCCACCGACTTCTCCACCGTGGCCCCGGTGCTTGAACCGAAGTTGATGAGGTAGGGCGCGTGGACGTACGCCGGGATCGACGCCGCCGCGCACTCGGCCCTGAACCGCTCGTCCTGGGCCGGATTTCCGGCCGGCGTCGCCCAGCCGCGCGGATTGGCGGCGAAGACCTGCACGGTCTCGGCGCCGATGTCGCGGGCGTAGGCGAGTCCGACCGTGGCGAGGCCACCGGCCACGGGGACGTGGCCGCCGATGGGGTTGCGCATGGGGTGACTACAGTCCCTTGGTGGTGATCGTGACGGTGGAGCCCTCGGGTGCCTGGGCGCCGGCGGCGACGGACTGACCGGAGACCTCGTCGCTGAGGAAGGGGAAGCTGCGGTCGACCTTCACCTTGAATCCGGCCGCCTCCAGGGCCTTCTGGGCGTCGTCGGCGCTCTCGCCGGTCACCTTGGGCACGGTGACCGTCCGAGGGCCCTTGGACACGGTCAGGGTGACGGTGTCGCCCTTGGTGAGCCGGGCGTGCTGCGGGGACGACTGCGCGGCCACCTTGCCCGCGTCCTGCGGGGAGTTGACCTGCTCGGGCGCCACGGCCACCTTCAGGCCGGCGTCCTGGAGGGCGGAGGTGGCGTCGGCCAGCGTGTCACCGACGACCACGGGCATGTCGACGGGGGCGCCCTTGCTGACGACGAGCGCGACCGCCGTGTCCGTGTGCCGCTTGACGCCGGCGGGCGGATCGGTACGGATCACCGCGCCCTGCGCGACGCTGTCGCTGAACTCGCTGGTGGTGTCGCCGGGCGCGAAGCCCGCCTTGTTCAGCTCGTCCTTGGCCCGGTCCAGCGGCATCCCGTCCAGCTTGGGCACCTGAGCCGTCTCGGGACCGCGCGAGACGACCAGCGTGACCGAGCCGTTGCCGCGGATGCGGGCACCGGTGGCCGGGTCGGTCGAGATGACCTGGCCGCGCTCGACGGTGTCGCTGAACTGCCGGTCGACCTTCTTGACGCCGAGCCCGGCGCCCGAGAGCTTCTGCTTCGCCGCGTCCTCGCTGCGCCCGATGAGCGCGGGGACGCGGGTGAACTGGCCGGAGTTGATGTACCAGACGCCCGCGCCGACCCCGAGGACCACCAGGAGCGCGGTCACCAGGGCGATGAGCCCGCGCCGCCCGGCGAACCGGCTCCGGGCCGTCCGCGCGGCCGGCTGCGGCTCCGGGTCCTCCTCGCTGCGCCGCGGGATGATCAGCCGGCTGGTGCGGTTCACCGGCTCCTGCCCGGCGTTCTCCGCGGGCAGCGGTACGCCCGCCGGTGTCACCGGGGTCGTCGCGGCCCGGGGGATCACGCTCGTACGGTCCTCGGCTCCGGCGCCGCCTGCCGCGCCGCTCGCGCCCGGCGGTACGGCGTCCAGCTGCTCGTCGTCGAGCGCGGCGCGGGCCGTGCGGGTCAGCGCGAGCAGGGCCACCGCGTCGTGCGGGCGCACCTCGGGGTTGCGGGCGGTCGCCGATGCGACCAGGTCGTCCAGCTCGATGGCGAGGCCGGGCACGGCCGCGGACGGCGCGGGCATGCCCTCGTGGAGGTGGGCGTAGAGGATCTGGGCGGGGGTGTCCCCGTGGTGCGGCTTGGCGCCGGTCAGCATCTCGTACAGGACCACGCCGCACGCGTACACGTCGGCGCGGGTGTCGGCGGTGCCGTGCTCGATCTGCTCGGGCGCGAGGTAGGAGACGGTCCCAAGGACGGAGCCGGTGGTGCTCGTCACCGAGTCCACGGCCCGCACCAGGCCGAAGTCGGCGACCTTGACCCGGCCGTCGTCGCCGATCAGGACGTTCTCGGGCTTCATGTCCCGGTGGACGAAGCCGGCCCGGTGGGCGGCGCCGAGTGCGGCGAGTACCGGTTCCAGGATGTCGAGGGCCGCACGCGGCTGGAGCGCGCCGCGCTCGCGCAGCACATCACGCAGGGTGCAGCCCGCGATGTACTCCATGGCGAGATAGACGTACTGGTCCTGCGCGCCCTGGTCGAAGACGCCGACCACATTGGGGTGCGCGAGCCTGGCCACCGACTTGGCCTCGCGGATGAAGCGCTCCACGAAGGTGGCGTCGGCGGCGAGGCCGGGGTGCATCACCTTGAGGGCGAGCACCCGGTCGAGGCGGGTGTCGACGGCCCGGTAGACCGTGGCCATACCGCCGACGGCGATGCGCGCGTCGACGCGGTAGCGGCCGTCGAGCACCTGCCCGACGAGGGGGTCATGAAGGGTCGTATCCACGGGGAGAGTTTACGAGCGCCCCGCGACGCCCTTCACGCCGCGTGCGTTGCTGGGCCCGTACTGAAGCCGAGCTGTGACGCGGACCTGCTCCTTCGCCGCCGCGAGTGACGGGGGCCGCTCTGCTGGATCATGCCGGGCCCGCGGGGTCCGACCCGGACGGAACGGCCTGGAACGCCGGGCGCTCGGGGTCGAGCGCGGCCCGCCCCTCCATCGCCGAGGACGCCTCGGCGAAGTGGCGGCGCGGGATGCGGCCCGCGCGGTGGGCCAGCCGGCCCGCCTCCACCGCGTGCCGCATCGCCTCCGCCATCAGGACCGGCTCCTGGGCCCGGGTCACCGCGGAGGCGAGCATCACCGCGGAACAGCCGAGCTCCATCGCGAGCGCCACGTCGGAGGCCGTGCCCGCACCCGCGTCGAGGATCACCGGGACGCCCGCCCGGTCCACGATCAGCTCGAAGTTGTGCGGGTTGCGGATGCCGAGCCCCGAGCCGATGGGGGAGCCGAGCGGCATGATCGCCGCGCAGCCGACGTCCTCCAGCTTGCGCGCGAGGACCGGGTCGTCGTTGGTGTACGGCAGCACCGTGAACCCGTCGTCGACCAGCGTCTCGGCGGCGTCGAGCAGTTCGATCGGGTCGGGCAGCAGGGTGCGCTCGTCGGCCACGACCTCCAGTTTCACCCAGTGCGTGCCCAGCGCCTCCCGGGCCAGGCGCGCGGTGAGCACGGCCTCGCCCGCGGTGAAGCAGCCCGCCGTGTTGGGCAGGACGCTGATGCCGAGCCGTTCGAGGACGGACAGGACCGAGCCCTGCACGGTCGGATCGAGACGGCGCATGGCGACCGTGGTCAGCTCGGTGCCGGACACCGCGAGCGCGCGTTCCAGGGTGGCGAGGCTCGGCGCCCCGCCGGTGCCCATGATGAGCCGGGAGCCGAAGGTGGTGTCGGCGATGGTCAGCACGTCGTCGGCCATGGTTCAGCCCCCCTGCACGGCGGTAAGGACCTCGACGCGGTCACCGTCGCCGAGCGTGGTCGTCGGCCAGGCGCTGCGCGGCACGACCGCCTCGTTGACGGCGGCGGCGACACCGGAGCGGGACGGGGTGAGGGCGGCGACGAGGGCGTCGAGGGTGGTGCCCAAGGCAAGCGCTCGGGGCTCGCCGTTGACGGAGACGGTCATGCGGTCGTCAGCTCCCAGGGTGCGTGGGCGAAGCGGCGGGGGGTGAACGGGCGTGCCTCGTCGGGCAGTTCACCGGTGGCGAGGACGTGCGCCATGACATCGCCGGTCACGGCGGTGAGCAGCACCCCGTTGCGGTAGTGCCCGGTGGCGAGCAGCAGCCCGGGCAGCGCCGTCGGGCCGAGCAGCGGCGCGTTGTCGGGGGAGGCGGGGCGCAGGCCCGCCCGGGTCTCGGTGAGCGGGAGCTCGGTGATGCCCGGCACCAACTCGTGGGCGTCGCGCAGCAGTTGGTAGACCCCGCCCGCGGTGACCGTGGTGTCCCAGCCGAGCTCTTCGCTGGTGGCGCCGAGCACGAGTTCGCCGTTCTCACGCGGTACGAGATAGACGTCGCTGCCCCGCACCACCGCCCGCACCGTCCTGGACAGGAACGGCGCGTACGCGGGCGGCACGGTCAGGCGCAGGACCTGGCCCTTCACGGGACGTACGGGCGGAAGGACTTCTTCCGGTACGCCCTTCAGGCGGCCGCTGAGGCTGCCGGCGGCGAGCACGACCTGGTCGGCTGCAAGCTCGGTGCCGTCCGCCAGGACGACCCCGGCCGCCCGTTCCCGTACGACCACGAGCCGCTCGGCCCAGCCGTACGCGAAGCGCACGCCGGCCTCCGCGCAGGCGGCGACCAGCGCCGCGGCCAGGCGGCGCGGGTCGATCTGGTGGTCGCCGTCGACCCGCAGGCCGCCGCGCACACCCGGCGCGAGCATGGGCTCGAGGCGGCGGCAGTCGCGCCCGGAAAGCCACTCGGACTCCAGACCGCAGCGGACCTGGAGCGCGTGCAGGTCGCGCAGGTGGGCGCGGTCGTCGGAGTCCAGGGCCACGGCCAGGGTGCCGCATGCGCGGTACCCCGTGTCCAGCCCGGTGGTCTCGCTCAGCTCGGCGACGAAGGCCGGGTAGCGGCGGGCGGATTCGACGTTCAGGGCGAGCAGTCTCTGCTCGCCGTAGTGGAGTTCGGTGACGGCGGCGAGCATCCCGGCCGCGACCTGGGCGGCGCCGCCGCCCGGCTCGGGGTCGACGAGCACGACGTCGAGGCCGCGCTGGGCGGCCCGCCAGGCGGTGACGAGCCCGATGACACCGCCCCCGACCACCAGGACGTCGGACCCGTTCCCGGGCCTGTCGTGTGAAGAACGCATGGGCGTCCAGCCCCTCCCTTCGCCGGCATGACCCGGATCAGGTTCGTACGGTCGGAGGCCGCCCAGCCTCCCTCTCAGCCCGGTGCGTCCGGGCTCCCGCGAGTGCTTTACGCCTGCCACCATAGCCCGAGCCGTCGGCCCGCAGTAAGGGAGCGTCCGGGCGGCCAAGGGCGCGTATGCCGACGCTGCGGGGGTGCGCGCGTCGAGGGGGGCGGGGCCTGGGGGTGGGCGCGCCCAGGGGGCCGAGGTGGGCCCGGGTGGTGCGCGCGTCGAGGGGGTCGGGATGGGCCCCGGGGTCTGCGCGCGCCGACACGGCCCCTTACCTGACGAATGGTCAGCTGCTTATGGTGATCGCGTGAGCGAACAGCAGACGCACCAGACGCAATCCGAAGCGCGGCACGTGGTCGTCGTGGGCGCGGGCATGGCCGGCGTGCAGACCGCGGTGGCCCTGCGTGAACAGGGCTTCCCCGGCGCCATCACCCTCATCGGCGCCGAACCCCACCAGCCCTACGACCGGCCCCCGCTGTCCAAGGCGGTCCTGCTCGGCAAGGCCGAGGGCTCGGCCTTCGAGGTCGACTTCGAAGCGCTCGGCGTCGACCTGCGCCTGGGCCTTGAGGTCACCGGGGTGCGCCCGGCCGAGCACCGCGTGGTGACCGAGGCGGGCGAGGTCGGCTACGACACCCTCGTCATCGCGACCGGCGCCGAACCCCTCACCCTGCCCGGCAGCGGGGGAGTGCCCGGCGTCCACCTGCTGCGCACCCTCGACGACGCGCGGCGCCTTCGCCCGGTCCTCGACCAGCGGCACCGGATCGTGGTGGTGGGCGCGGGCTGGATCGGCGCGGAGTTCGCCACCGCCGCCCGCGACGCGGGCTGTGAGGTCACCGTCGTGGAAGCGGCCGACCATCCGCTCGCCGGGGTGCTCCCGACGGAGGTCGCCGCCCCGATGGCCGCCTGGTACGCCGAATCGGGCGCCGAACTCGTCACCGGCGCCCGGGTGGAGGCGGTCGTGCCGGGCGAGGTACGGCTCGCCGACGGCCGGGCCCTGCCCGCCGACGCGGTGGTCATCGGCATCGGCGCCCGCCCCGCGACGGGGTGGCTGGCCGGTTCGGACATCGCGCTCGGCCCCGAGGGAGCGATCACGGCGGACGCCCGCCTGCGCACCTCGCTGCCCGACGTGTACGCGGTGGGCGACTGCGCCTCGTTCCCCTCGGCCCGGTTCGGCGAACGCCTGCTGGTCCACCACTGGGACAACGCGCTCCAGGGCCCGCGCACGGTGGCCGCCGACATCGTGGGCGAGGCCCCCGCCGACTACGACCCGGTGCCGTACTTCTGGTCCGAGCAGTTCGGCCGCTTCGTCCAGTACGCGGGCCACCACCGCGACACCGACGAACTGGTCCGGCGCGGCGACCCGTCGTCGACCCCGTGGTCGGTCTGCTGGCTCAGGGACGGCGCGCTGGTCGCGGTCCTGGCGGTGGGCCGCCCCAGAGACCTGGCCCAGGGCCGCAAACTGATCGAATCCGCGACACCGATGTCCCCGGCCCAGCTGGCGGACCCGTCCGTACCGCTGAAGTCGGCGACGCTGCGTTAGCGCGGTGGCCGCGCGGCGGGTTGGCGCGACGGGTGCGGTGCTGGGTGCCCCACAGGGGCGCGGGGAACTGCGCGACCAGCCACGCACGGTCCGCAGCCGTAAGCCGGCCCTGGGGCTTCGCCCCAGACCCCGCCGCGCCTGAACGGCGCTCGTCCTCAATCGCCGGACAGGCTGAAGATGCCCATGCCGGTCGGCATCGAGCAGCCAAGGGGCGCGGGGCTGTGTCGCCGCGCCGCGGTGGGCACGACCGATGGGCGCAGGTCGCCCTACAGGGGCGCGGGGAACTGCGCGACCGGCCACGCACGGTCCGCAGCCGCAAGGCGGTCCGGGGCTTCGCCCCAGACCCCGCCGCGCCTGAACGGCGCTCGTCCTCAATCGCCGGACAGGCTGAAGATGCCCATGCCGGTCGGCACCGAGCAGCCAAGGGGCAGGGGGCTGTGTCGTCGCGTGGCGGTGGGCGCGGCCGATGGGCGCCGGTTGCCCTACAGGGGCGCGGGGCTGTGTCGTTGCGCGGCGGTGGGCGCGACGGGTTGGCGCCGGTTGCCCTACAGGGGCGCGGGGAACTGCGCGACCAGCCACGCACGGTCCGCAGCCGTAAGCCGGTCCGGGGCTTCGCCCCTTGCCTCACAGGGCCGCGGGGAACCCGCGACCGGCTCAGAACGGCCGGCAACCCCGGCAGCCGCCCCCGCCGGGGCAGCCCGAAGGGGGCCGGGGCGCAGCCCCCGAGGGACCACCCCGGTACCGAGTGTCAGTCGGAGGTGGCACGCTTGTCCCGTGACCGAGATTGACGCAAAGATTGATGCTCTCGTCCCCGCCTGGCTCCACCTCCCCGACATCGCGGAGATGCTGGACGTGGAGGTGACGCGCGTACGGCAGCTGGTCAAGGAGGGCCAGCTCATCGCCGTACGCCGAGGTGAGAACAGGGCCCTGCAGGTGCCGGCCGCCTTCATCGACACCGACAAGGTGGTCAAGGGCCTCACCGGCACCCTGACGCTCCTGAGGGACGACGGTTTCTCCGACGAGGAGATGCTGGAGTGGCTGTTCACTCCCGACCCGAGCCTGCCCGGCACCCCCGCGCAGGCCCTCAGTGAGAACCGCGGCACGGAGGTGAAGCGCCGCGCCCAGGCGCTCGCCCTCTGAGCCGAGCGAGCCCACCCACCAGCGCCGACAACCCGCGGTGTACGGTCCGGTCCAGCCGGCCCGTACACCGCGCGGCCCGGCCGAAGACGAACACAACGGGGGACCTTCCATGCCCACGGCCCGTGAGCAGCTTGCCGACGCCCGGCTCTACCTGTGCACCGACGCACGCAGGCGTCAGGGCGACCTGCCCGAGTTCCTGGACGCCGTCCTGTCGTCCGGCGTGGACATCGTGCAGCTGCGGGACAAGGGCATGGAGGCCGCCGAAGAGCTCGACCACCTGGCCGTCTTCGCCGACGCGTGCCGCCGTCACGGCAAGCTGCTCTCGGTGAACGACCGGGCCGACGTCGCGCACGCGATCGGCGCCGACGTGCTGCACCTGGGCCAGGGCGACCTACCGGTGCCCGCCGCCCGGGCCATCCTGGGCGACGACGTGCTGATCGGCCGCTCCACGCACGCGGAGGCCGAGGCCGCCGCGGCCGCCGCCGAACCGGGCGTGGACTACTTCTGCACCGGCCCCTGCTGGCCCACCCCCACCAAGCCGGGCCGCCAGGCGCCGGGCCTCGGCCTGGTGCGCCACACCGCCTCGCTCGCCACCGCCCGGCCCTGGTTCGCGATCGGCGGCATCGACGCGGGCAACCTGGACGAGGTCCTGGACGCGGGAGCGGACCGCGTCGTGGTCGTACGGGCGATCACCGAGGCCGCCGACCCGGCCGCGGCCGCCGCCGACCTGGCCAAGCGGGTCAGGGAGCGGCAGGTCTAGGGGGTGTCTGGTGGATCATGGCCGGGGGTGCGGCGCCTGGCACGGCACCTCGCGGCGTTGCCGAAACGCCCCGATAGCTCCGCTATCACGACGTTCCGGCGCCTTGCGATGCACCGCACCAGGCGCCGCACCCTGACCGACCCTGATCCACCAGACACCCCCTAGCCCGGGGGCCACCCGCGCCGGGTGGACCGATCATGTCCGAGGGATGGACAGAAGTCCGACAATGTGGACAATTTGCCCCCGTTCTGTTGGGGGACCGACCACCCCTGGCTAACCTGCCCATATGGCCCATGGCACAGCTTCCACCCGGACTGATCGCGCGCGCACCGTGCGCGACATGCTCGCGACCGGCGAGACCACGTACTCCTTCGAGTTCTACGCGCCCAAGACCGAGAAGGGTGAGCGGAACCTCTGGAACGCGCTGCGCCGGGTCGAGGCGGTAGCCCCCGACTTCGTCTCCGTGACGTACGGGGCGGGCGGCACCACCCGTACCGGAACCGTCGAGGCCACCCAGCAGATCACCGAGGACACCACCCTCACCCCGGTCGCCCACCTCACCGCCGTCGGGCACTCCATCGCGGAGCTGCGCCACACGGTGGGCCAGTACGCCGACGCCGGCATCCGCAACATCCTCGCGGTGCGCGGCGACCCGAAGGGCGACCCGATGGGCGAGTGGGTCAAGCACCCCCAGGGCGTGACCTACGCGGCCGAACTGGTCTCGCTCATCCGGGAGTCCGGCGACTTCTGCGTCGGCGTCGCCGCCTTCCCCGAGATGCATCCCCGCTCCACCGACTGGAATGCCGACATCCGGAACTTCGTGGACAAGTGCCGCGCGGGCGCCGACTACGCCATCACGCAGATGTTCTTCGAGCCCGAGAACTACGCGCGGCTGCGCGACCGGGTCGCGGCGGCCGGCTGCGACACCCCGATCATCCCCGAGGTCATGCCCGTGACCAGCGTGAAGCAGCTGGAGCGGTTGCCCCAGCTCAGCACCGCGGTCTTCCCCGCCGACCTCAGGGACCGGATGCTGGCGGTCAAGGACGATCCGGCCGCTGTACGCTCCATTGGCATCGAGTTCGCCACTGAGTTCTGCTCACGGCTGCTCGCCGATGGCGTTCCCGGGTTGCACTTCATTACCCTCAACAACTCCACGGCGACGCTCGAAATCTACGAGAATCTCGGTCTGCACCAGCAGGCGTAGCCGGAAACCGGTACCCGGGTCGGGGGACAGCCGCACCCGGGACAGGAGAAGAGGGGCGTACATGGGCTGGACGGTCCTCTACATCGCGTTCGCGATCGTCGCACTGTGGCTGCTGGGGGAGGTGCTGCTGCAGTACAAGGCGCGACTGCGCTGGCGACTGCTGGCCTTCACGGGGTTCCTGGGCGTGGTCCTCGGTGTTCTGCTCTCGTCGGTCCTCGTGATCGTCCTTGGCGTGATCACCTTCGCCGTCGGCCAGGTGTACGTCACCCTGTCCTTCCGCAAGGGCTTCTCCACCGGCTGGGCGCTGGGCGGAAGGCCGGGCGCGAGCCGCCGCCGCAGGGCCGCCCGCAAGAGTGCCGCCGTGGCGCAGCCGGCCCTTGAGGTCACCGACCTCCAGTACGAGAGCGGAGCCGAAGCCGACGCCTCCCCGGACGCCAACGGCCAGACCCCGCAGG
This sequence comes from Streptomyces sp. NPDC048416, assembly GCF_043200435.1. Lineage (NCBI taxonomy): Bacteria > Bacillati > Actinomycetota > Actinomycetes > Kitasatosporales > Streptomycetaceae > Streptomyces > Streptomyces sp. NPDC048416. The sequence goes on along the minus strand of NZ_JBICXU010000013.1, from coordinate 2,925 downwards.
GCGATTCGGTCTACGAACCGCAGCCCATGCCCGACGAGACCGGCCAGTACGGCATCTACAGCCCCGCCCAGCAGGCCGAGGTGCAGGCGACGCAGACGCAGGCGCAGCCCGCCTACGGCGCGTACGACCCGCAGCAGCCCTACGCCGACCCGTACGCCGATCCCTACGCCCCGCAGTACGACGAGAGCGGCGCCGGGCAGCAGCAGTACGCCGCCTACTCCGACCCGTACATCGGCAACGGCGGTCAGGCGTACGGCACTTACCAGGGCTACGACAGCTTCGGCGGCCAGCAGCCCTACGCCGACCCGCTCGCCGCGCAGTACGGCACGGACACCCCGCCCGGCGGCGTCTGGGTGCCGCACCAGCGCGACGGGGAGCAGGCGTACGCCCCCTATGAGCAGCAGCAGGTCCAGCAGCAGGGCCAACAGCCGCCCCACCAGCCGTACGACCCGAACCAGCCCGACCTGCCCTACCACCCGGAGCAGCAGCAGCCCTATCGCTACTGACCGCGCGCCGTCCCCCTTGCCACGGTCCGGGAAGTCCGCACGGGGTGCTCGCGGCCCGCTCCGATGAGTCCGCGCCGGGCGCTCACCGCGGGCCCGCAAGTCCGCGCCGCGGGGTTTTCGAGGCGGGCCGCCACCGGTGCGTCCATGCGGCCCTCACTGCGAGCCCCGGAAGTCCTCCCCCTCGACGATCAGGCCGGCCACCAGCGCGCCGGACATCCCGGCGTGCGCGAGGCCGCCGCCCGGGTGGGACCAGCCGCCCGCCAGGTGAAGCCCCGCCAGCCCGGTGGTGTTGGCGGGGTGCAGGAACGCGGCGCCGGCGCCGGCCAGCGAGGGCGCAGGCACCGAGCCGCCCTGCGCGCCGGTGGCCTCGGCGACCTGCACAGGGGTGCGGACCTCGTGCCACAGCAGGCGCTCGCGCAGCTCGGGCACGGCCCGTGCGGCGGCCCCGATCAACTCGTCCGCGTACCGCCCCACCAGCGCCGCGTCCGTCCAGTCGACCGGGCCGTGCGGGGCGACGGTCGCCGTCAGGGTCACCGCCTCGTGGTCGTCGTCGGGCCGCACCGCCGGGTCGTCGGGCCGCAGGACCGTGACGGTCGGCGGCCCGGTGTGCGGGCCGACGAAGCCGGCGCGGGCCTCGGCGGCGGCGTCGGGGGAGTGCACCACGGTGCGGTGCACGGCGTCCGACGGCCGCGCGCCGCGCAGGGCGAGCAGCACCGTGAACCGGCTCGGCAGCGCCGCGGCTTTGGGTCCGATCGTGTCCGGAGCCCACAACTCGCGCCCGGGCGGCATCAGTTGGAGCCCGCGCGGATCCGCGCCGCACACCACCTGGTCCGCTTCGACGACCGTGCCGTCGGCCAGCTCGACACCGGCGGCCCGGCCGTCCTTCTCGCCGACCAGCGTGACCTCGGCGTCGAAGACGAACGCGACTTTCCTGGCCAGGCACCGCTCGTACAGCGCCCTCGCCAGCTCCCGCATGCCGCCGCGCACGTACCAACTGCCGAAGGTCTGCTCCATGTACGGCAGCACGGCCGCGGCGGCCGGGGCCGTGGCCGGGTCGAGGCCGTACTCCAGGGCGTAGCTCGCCAGGAGCGCGCCGAGCCTGCCGCCGCCGAGCTCCTGCGCGGCGACCTCGCCGAGCGTGGTGGCCCGACGGGGCGAGCGCAGCAGACGGCGCCGCTCGACGGCTGGGTAGGGTTCGCGGGCCAGCACCTGCCAGTTGGGCCACAGGGGCTCTTCGAGGAGGGGCCGGCGCGTGCGGTCCCAGGCCTCGCGGGCCCGGATCAGGAACGCTCCCCAGCGCTCGCCGGCGCCCTCGCCCACAGCGCCGTCCAACGCCGACATCACGCCCGCGCGCGAGGCGTTGGGCAGCGAGACCTCGCTGCCGTCGGCGAAGAGGTGACGCGACGCCGGGTCGACCGGGGCGAGCTCCACGCGGCTCTCCAGCGGCTCCTTGCCGGTCTTCACGAACAGGTCGCGGTAGACGGCGGGCAGCCGCAGCAGAGCGGGGCCGGTGTCGAATGTGAACCCGTCCCGCTCGAACCGCCCAACGGCGCCGCCGTACGTCGACGAGCGCTCGTACACCGTCACCCGGTGGCCCGCCACCGCGAGCCGGGCGGCAGCCGCCATGGCGCCCATGCCGGCGCCGATCACCACAATCCGTGCCATGCCGGCGACTTTATCCGCCGCCACTGACACATCACTCCGGTGGTCGCACCACCCCGGCCGCGGCCAGCCGCTTCTCCTACCGGCGCTGCGCCCTGCGCCGCCGGTAACGGCGGATCTGGCGCCACATCACGACGATGATCACGATGCCGAGCACGAGGAGCGCGCCCGCGATCACGGCCGCCGCGACGGGGTGGAAGATCGCGAACGTCATGATCCCGGCCACGCCCAGATCCTCCGCCACGCTCAGCGCGATGTTGCTGAACGGCTCGGGCGAGGTGTTCACCGCCATCCGCGTCCCGGCCTTGACGAGATGACTCACCAGCGCCGTGGACCCGCCCACCGCGCCCGCCGCGAGATCCGGCAGCGACCCGTTCTGCCCGGCGAGCAGCGCACCGACGACGGCCCCGGCGAGGGGCCGGATCACCGTGTGCACGGCGTCCCAGACGGAGTCGACGTACGGAATCTTGTCCGCGACCGCCTCACAGAGGAAGAGCACTCCGGCCACGATCAGCACGTCGGGCCGCTGAAGCGCCCCCGGCACGTCGTCGCTGAGCCCGGTGGCCCCGAAAATCCCGAGCAGCAGCACCACCGCATAGGCGTTGACACCGCTGGCCCAGCCACTCGTGAAGACGAGAGGGAGTACCTGCATGCGGGCTCCTTGGGCTAGGGGGTGTCTGGTGGATCATGGCCGGGGGTGCGGCGCCTGGCACGGCACCTCGCGGCGTTGCCGAAACGCCCCGATAGCTCCGCTATC